>DASRZL010000186.1:0-47481 GCA_035686425.1 Thermoleophilia bacterium | reverse complement strand
AGCTCGACAGCAGTGCGCTCAGAACCGCCCCGGGCGGCGCGGCGGGTCTGTTCCCGATCGTGCCGGAGCCGTCCAGCTTGGGGGCTGCCGGCGACATCTTCTACGATGGCTTCGAGCCGCCGGTTTCGTCTTGGGGGGTCGCGGGCGACCCGACTTGGGGGGGCACCACCTACCGTAAGGCCGCCGGCAGCGAGTCCGCATACTGCGCCGGAAGCGCGATCGCGGCGCCCGGTCCGTACGCGAACGACATGTTCGCCGCACTGGTGTCGGACTACATCAACCTCTCCGGGGTGACGAGCGCACAGCTCAACTACAAATTCTACTGTGTCACGGAGATGAACTACGACTATGTCTCCGTTCTGGTGTCGGCAGATGATTTCCAGACGTACGGTGGCTGGTCCCACACCGGCGACAGCCAGGGTTGGATGGACTACTTCATCGATCTCGCTGATGTCCCCGGCTTGGGTAGCTTGTGCGGGCAGAGCAACGTCACGATCATGGTGCTGTTCGAGAGCGACGCGACCAACACGTACGAGGGCGCATATGTCGACGAGGTCCGCGTCACCGGGAGCCAGCCGCCGGCGACTGCTACCATCACCAGCCTCACGCCCACTCACGCCCAGACCGGCGCCAGTGTGGTCATCGCCGGCTCGAATCTGGGCACCAGCGGCATGGTCCGTTTCGGCAGCACCAGTGCCACGACAGGCGCCTGGAGCGCGACCTCGGTCACGGCAACGGTGCCCGCGAGCCTCGCTCCCGGCAGCGTCAACGTGACCGTGACGCCGGCCGGCGGTTCGGTCTCGAATGCACTCTCGTTCACGGTCGACCCGCCGTCTGGGCCGCAGCAGGCTCAGTGGGTCATCAGTGGGCAACCGCGCACCGTCAAGTACAAGGGGTACGTGACAATCCGAGGGACGTTGAGCGACGCAGTCTCGGGACTCCAGCTCTCCGGCCGGCGTGCCCAGCTCTGCTACAACAACGACGGGAGCTACATGTACACAATCTTGGGGGAGTTCGACGCCGCCCCGGGAACGGGTCAGTTCACCCAGGTTGTCGGCCCGGTCGTGCGCCGGACGTACTACATATGGTGCTTCCCCGGCGACGGCCAGTACGATGAGTATTGGAGCGAGAATGTCAAGATCATGGCCCGGGCCAGCCTGTCGCGGCCGGGCTTCCCGCTCAAGGTGCGTCGCGGCAAGAGGGTGACTGCGGTCGGTACGCTCAAGCCGCAGCACTCCGCCGCGCAGAACAGACAGAGCCACACCAGGGTCTATATCTACCGTTACAGCCACGGTAAGTACCGGCTTCTGGCCAAGCGCTGGGCGAGGGCGTACAACACGTCCTCGGTCAGCAAGTACAAGCTGCGGCTCGTCTTCAACAAGACGGGCAAGTATCGCGCTCGCGCGGTCCACATGGACGACGATCACGCCAAGACGACGTCGTCCTGGCGCACGTTCAGGGTCCGTTGACCTGACGCGGAGCCAACGGGCCGGGCGCGGCGCCTCGGCGCCGCGCTCGGCCCGGTCTACGGCTCGCGGCGAGCCGTGACGCGCACCACCTGCAGGCCGACGGAGGCCAGAAGGCGGGGCAGATCGCTCGCGGTGCCGCGGTCGATGTCCTTCTGCTGCTCAGGCAGGTCTTCCCAAGAGGCGATCAGGAACGGGCTCGTCTTTCGCTCGAGGTCCTTGGGGCCGGGGTCGTAGCTCCAGCCGGCAGCCCGGCGTTCGTCCAGCCAGCGCGCGTGCTCCATCATGGCCATGGCTTCGATCTCGTCCGGCGCGAACGCGGAGTCTTCCGCGTCCCAGTCGGTGAGCGGGGTGATGTCGCGGCCGATGGCTGCAAGCTTCGCGACGATGTGGTCGGCCTGGCGCAGGTTGGACTCGCGCAGGCCGGCCGGCAGCTCATCCCAGGGGACGAGGGCGGCGTTCTCGCGCACGGTGGCGCCACGTCGCACCTGGTCGTCGAGGTACTCTTCGTGGATCGCGCGTGCCAGCGTCTCGTGGGTACCGGCGAAGAGGCGGGCGGGAGCGCAGACTTCGTCGATGATGCTGACGCAATGCAGGGTCTCGAAACCACCACTCGAGCAGGTGGCCAGACTGGCCAGGCCGGAGATGTGCGACGTGCGTACGACGACAGGCAATCCGCGGCCACGGACGCCTGCATGCACGGCCAGGGCCGCCGTGAGGCCGAGCGAGTCGTCGTCAAGGCAGACGTAGACGCACCGGACCGGCGGCCGACCGTTACCGCGATCGTCGAGGAAGTCGCCGAGCTCGAATTGCGGCGACCTGACGTCGAGCTCGACGGGCACCAGGTCGCAGGATCCCGGGAGCCGCGACCAGCGGACCGTGATGGCCTCGCACCGAGCTCTCGCTGCGGTGTCGACCACGGTCACGGTGAGGCGCCGTCCGCTGTCGCGAGCGGTGTGCCACCAGTCGCGTGCCGCTCGCGCCACAAGGCTGGTGCCCATGGCCCCGCAGCCGACGACGACGATGTGGGGCGACGTCTCGGCTGCCGCGCCGCCGGCCGTGCCGAACGGCGGGTGGTTCCGGAGCAGAAGGCGCGCCCCGCGCTCGTAGGCGTTGAAGAACTCGAACCGCACGGTGCAGTCGGTGTCACCGCGCAGCTCCTGCTCCTTCAGCAGGCGGCACAGGTTGTCGTCGACGATGTGGACGACGCAGTCCAGGGGCCGGGCCCGCCGCGCGCGGCACAGCTCGCGGGCGTGCACGGCTACGGCTGCGTTGACGCCGTCGTCGCCGCAGACGGCGAGGAGGCGCCGAGCCCGTTCCGTGCGGGCGCGGCGCAGCACGTCCGCCGCCGCGGCGTCTCCAAGCACGACGATGGCGCCGGACTCGCGGATCCTGGGCAGGTGCTCGTTGCGCTCGTCCTTCTCGACGACGACGACGCGCTCCCCGTCTCGCGTCAGCGCCTCGGCGACGAGCAGCCCCTTGCGTCCCAGGCCGCAGACGACGGTGTGGTCGCGGGCGAAGCGCAGGCGCACCCGGCGGAGCTGTTCGCCGAGCACCATGGCCAGCGCCGTGGCGGCGGCGACCATGGTCACGGCCGGGGCCAGAAAGCGGGCGATCTGCAGCGGCACCCCGACGGGGCCCGTCACTCCGCCGGATTCGAGCACGAAGAGCTGAACGGCGGGGTAGAGCGTGTCCCAGAAGTCGTGTGCCTCGCCGAGGGCCTCGTACATCTGCGCGAAACCGATGTAGCCGAGGACGAGGGCGAGGCTCGCGCAGGCGCCGATGGTCGGCCATTCGAACAGCCAGCCGATATGCTTCCGGCGACGTCTGCGGATCTCGCTCAAGCCAGTCCTCCGCTGCCTGCGACAGGGTGGCGCACGCCGCTCCTACCGTTCTCTTCTGGTGGGTACCCAGAACATCGGCAGGCCGCGTTCGGCGGCGTACATGACGATCTCGGCAGTGCCACCCCTGCCGCGGGCCTGGTCCCCGTCCCACAGGGCGACGAGGACGTCGCTGTGCTCGACGATCCAGCGGCCCGCCTGATCGTAGGCCGCCTCGCGGCTGGGAGCTGGGGGCATCGCCTCGACCAGACGCGAGGCGGCCAGAAGCGTCTCGAACTCGAGCTTCGATGTCGCCTCGGAGAAGTCGGCGAGGTAGTCGTCGCGCGCCAGCGGCAAGACGGCCACCATGGTGGTGTCCGGCTGCGACAGCGCGATCTTGGCGACGAGGCGGTCTGCGCCCTCGGCGAGTGCCGAGAGTATCTCGAGACGCGCCGGGGCGCCGGTCGTGTCGTCGCCCCCCAGGCGCCTGAGGTTCTGGAGGCCGAGACGCACCCGGTCGACGACCGTCTTCACGTCGGCGACGGACCGGTGACCGGTCACGCCGACCCGGATGACGCGGGAGGAGCTCACAAGCCGCCTTCCACCAGGCCACCGAACAGGCGGCCGTCCACGTGCAGGTCCAGCTGGTCCTCGGGAGGCAGGCTCGAGCGGTCGAAGTGAAGTTTGCCGCTGAGCGAGCTCATCTCGACGATCGCCTGCATCGAGCGCGCCCCGTGGCGGAACCTGTCGGCGCAGACGAACGCCCGGAGGACGCCCTCGTCGATCTGCAGGATCCCGTCTCGCAGCAGGCGTGGCGACCTCGCGCCGACCAGCGAGCGCAACAGCAATGCGCGACGGAGCATGTAGGCGACGTCGTCCGGCCCGTGAGGGTTCGGCCCGAAGACGTCCATGTAGCCTCTCAGCCGGCTGAGGAAGTCGGGCTTCTTCGCCGCCTTCTCGGCTTCCGCGTCGCGCACCGCGGCGAACTCCCGCAGGCTGCGGCTGGTCCCGCCGGCGAAGACGAAGACCGCAGGGCCGATGGGATGGTGGGCGTCCTCAGCGCGGAACTCGCCGTCCTGCATCGGCGCGAGGAAGAAACGCAGCCAGCCGAGCGGAAAGCCGTTCAAAGGGGTATCGAACTCGTCCCAGAAGACCAGCGGGAGGAACTGTCGCAGCGCCAGGTCGCGCACCTGATGGAAGGCTTGCAGGAGCTTCTCTTCGGAGCTGAACTCCGAAAGGTTGAACTCGCAGGTGCGTATCCTGTCCCGGAGCAGCGCCTTGGCGATCTGCTTGACGGCGAAGGACTTGCCGGCGCCCGGGGGGCCGAAGACGGCGATCGACAGCGGTTGTTCGAGCCGCCGGCCTCTCTCGTAGTCGGCCGCGTATCCGGCGACGATGTTGCGTACCGCTCGGACCCCTTCGATCTCGCTGCGGTCGATCGACGACCACGCGCCGACCGTCTCGATGGGGATGCCGGCCGGCAGACAGGCGGGACCTCCGCGGGCGACCGCGCAGGCGGCGGCGGTCAGATCGGTCGATCCCAGCCGTTCGGTGAGGAAGCTGTGCGAAGCTCGGATCGAGTCCTCCAGAGATGCGCGCGCGAACTCCAGCGGCGCCTCGCCGAGCATGACCGCAGCCGTGGCCTTGTAGGGGAAGCACAGGCCCTGCACACGTCGTCTCGACCGTGAACCCCGGGCGCCCGACGGGCGACCGGCACGGTCGATCTCTTCATATCCCGATTCGTGGACGAAGCGCATCGCCTGCAGGGCACGCTCTGCCGCGCCGACCGGATCGTGACCGTCGTGCAGCAGGTCGTGAAGAAGAGCGGCGCACATGCAGGTCGCGTACCCCATGACGAGTCCGGGACGTCGCTGTTCCCAATCCCCTTGCTGGGCGAGCGGGTCGAACACGAGCACGGAGTCGCCTTCGCGTTGCAGCAGCAACGCTCCCGTCGGCCCGATGTTCACGACGACGCGGGCGGCGCGAACGAGCTCGGTCGCTCGAACGGCGGCTTGGACCTCGCTCGCCGTTCGCTCCCACGAGAGCGGGTCGCCGATCTGCGCGCTGCTCTTGCGCACATCGTTGATCGGCACCACCACGGTGAGTACGTCCGCGCAGTCCCGGAGCAAACGGGTCCACAGAGGCCCGGTCGCGAGGGGCGCCGTCATCTTGATGAGGACGGCTTCAGGCGACTCCGCAGCCAGCAGATGGGACCATGCCGGTGTCTGGTCGCGGTAGCCGAGGTCGGCGTCGTCGATCACAAGGTAGTCGGGCGACGTGCGCTGCTGCTCGCTTCGCAGTCGTGAGGGGCCGCGACCCTCGTGGCAACTCTGTCCCCAGAAGCCGTCGATCCGCCACGCGAGGCGCGAGCGGTTGGAAAGACTGCTTGGGTGCAGCGACCATGAGGTCCACGTGCGGTCGAGACCGCGATAGTGGGGCGAGCTCAGGGCACGGGGCGAGACCGTAGGCCCGGTCACCTCGCACGTGCTCGCGAGAGCCGGGTTACTCCGAGTCAGCTCGCTGACGAGCTTCGTGAGCATGGCCGCCCCACCCGGCTGCGCACAGGCACCGCACTCGAACCCCGCCCCCCAGATCTCCGGGAAGTCGACGCCCTCGGGATCGCCGCCCGGATTCTTGAACATCCAGTCGACGGTCACGTCGCCGTCGATCACGATCCTGCGCTTTGCCGCCGCCATGCGCTCCCCAAGACGTACGTGGTCTTCCGTGAGCGCACGACTCACGTAGATACGCCGTGCTGCTCACGCGCCACGCTATGACTATATGCACGGCGAGCCCGCGAAGTCGCCGTTGCGGGAGCACGCAGGCGTCGCGACGCGTGACCCGGCCCCCGGGGGGATGGCGTTCGTGCCAGGTCGGCCCAGGTCTCACTATTCACCACGGCATCAGGGGCGGAGATTGGGTCCTCGCTCGAGTGCGAGCTCTTGGCGACGTCGCGGTCAACGCTTGACTGATCTCCGCTATGGCGTAGAAAGGGACAAGGATTCGGAGCTCTGGGAGCTGACCGATGAAGCTTTGCCTGACCGGCAAGCCAAACCCAGCCGGCGTGTCGTGAAGCCGGCGGATGCTGCGGATGCTCGATGGCTTGTGCGGCGAACGCTGAGGGCGCACGGCTGGGAATCGGGTTCACCAGCAACTGAGTCCTGTCGCCCTCCGGAACGGGAGACGACGTGAAGAGGCTGACCGCAGGACTGAGGCTGCCGGTGGCGCTGGCGCTGCTGATCGCCTTGAGCCTGCTGGTCTCGGCTGGTCCGGTAGTGGCGGGAGCGGGCCTCAGTGCGCCTCCGGCCGGCAGCGCAACTCAGATCACGGCGCCGCCGCCGAATCCCGCTTTCCTGGAGTCCCCGGCGTGGCCACCTATCGGGTGGCCGTCGAGCACGGTCGACGGCCACGGCCTGGGTGTGAGGCCCACCCCGCAGGACTTCTCCTACGCCCGCGGCATGCAGGTGCCGAGCGTGAGCGTGCGCGCGATGCTGCCGGCGACCTACGACCTGCGTGCCCTCGGCCGGGTCACATCGGTGAAGGACCAGGGCCTCTACGGCACGTGCTGGGCGTTCGCCGCCTGCGGGTCGCTCGAGTCCTGCCTGCTGCCCGGGGAGACGCGGGACTTCTCCGAGGACAACATGGTCCTCGCCAGCGGCTTCGATCTCCCGGGCTCGCTCTATGATGCGGGCGGGCATGAGTTGATGTCCACCGCCTACCTGGTCCGCTGGGGCGGCCCGGTCTACGAGAGCGACGACGCCTACGGGGACGGCACCACCCCGCCCGGCCTGACCCCCCGCAAGCATGTGCAGGAGGTCGACTGGATCCCGCCCCGTGGCTCGGCGCTCGACAACGACAACATCAAGCATGCGGTCATGCAGTACGGCGGCGTCTCGGGCGGCATGTACATGAGCGCCGGCGCCAGCTACTTCGACGACGCGACCGACGCCTACTACTACACCGGCGCCGGCACGGTCAATCACGGGATCCTCATCGTCGGTTGGGATGACGACTACGCCGCCGCCAACTTCGCCGGCACTCCGCCGGGCAACGGCGCCTTCATCGTCAAGAACAGCTACGGGACGGGGTGGGGCAGCGGCGGTTACTTCCACGTCTCCTACTACGATACGAGATTCGCCCGCGACGATCTGCTGGCGGTCTTCTGCAACGCGGAGTCGACGAGCAACTATGCCGGCGTCTACCAGCACGATCCCTTGGGACTTGTGGGCACCGTCGGGTTCTCCAACTCCACCGGGTGGTTCGCCAATGTCTACACCGCCCAGGCGACCGCTTCGCTGAGCGCCGTCGGCTTCTACACCGTCGTGCCGGGCGCGAGCTATGAGGTGTACACCGGCTCCAGCCTCGCGACCAAAGTGCTCCGCACCAGCGGCACACTGGCCCATATGGGGTATCACACCGTGACCCTGCCCTCACCGGTGACGCTTGCGAGCGGGCAACAGTTCGCCGTGGCCGTGAAGATGACCACGCCCGGCTACAGCGCTCCCATCGCCGTCGAGTATCCAGAGGCCGGCTACTCCGGTGCCGCCACCGCGCAGGCTGGGCAGAGCTACGTCAGCCCGACCGGGACGGTCTGGTCAGACTTGACGTCAGCCTGGAATGCCGAGGCCAACGTGTGCTTGAAGGCGTACACGACTGCAACCGGGGAACAGGCTCCTACGGTCACCTCGCCCAACGGCGGCGAGAGCTGGATCGTAGGCAGCGCGCACAACATCACCTGGTCGACCGGCAGCGGCGCGAGCGCGACCGTCCAGCTCAGCCGCAGCGGCACCGGCGGTCCCTGGGAGACGCTCGTCAGCGGCACCTCCAACGACGGGACCCAGCCTTGGACCGTGACCGGGCCAGCCAGCGCGAGTGCCCGCATCCGCATCACCACACCGGACGGCGCCGACGTCTCCGATGCCTCGTTCACGATCTCCTCGGCCACCGATATGACCCCCCCGACGGTCACCGTCAGCGGCTCGGATACTGCCTGGCACAAGCACCCGGTGACCCTCACCTTCACGGCGAGCGACGCCGGATCAGGCGTCTACTCCATCGCATGGCTTGCCCAGCCCGCCGCCGCGTCCTGGCACCAGGTCCTGGGTTCCATCGCGCATGTCACGGTGCCGGCGCCCGCCGATCACTCCTGGGACGGCGTCAACACGATCTGGTACTACGGCTACGACAACGCCGGGAACTACCCCGACCCGGTGACAACGCGCTGCAACGTGAAGATTGACACGCGTCGGCCGACCACGAAAGCGCCGCGCCGGAACAGCGTGCGCCGTTACCGGTACGTACGCCTCTTCTACAGAGTCGCCGACGCCAAGCCCTGTGCCGGCAAGGTCAAGGTGACGATCAAGATCAAGACGTTGCGCGGCGTCACCAAGAAGACGCTGAGGCTCGGTCAGCGATACGTCAACAAGCTGCAGTCGTACCGCTTCAGATGCACCCTGCCGAGGCGGACCTACCGCTTCTACGTGTACGCGACCGACGGTGCAGGCAACAGGCAGGCCAGAGTCGGCTCGAACCGCCTGGTGGTGCGATAGCGAAGATGAGGGCTTGACCGGACCCCATTCGTCGGTCCACTTCTTATGGCAGGCGCGCCGTTCAGAGATGCCGAGCCCCTCATAGACCGCTGAACTGCAGGCGAAGATCACAGGCGACTTGAAGGACCGGCTACACGTCACGGGTCAACCTCATGGCCTCGCCGGAGTGGCTGAGCGTGCGTGACGTGATCCTGTCCGCCCTCATGCAGTACCCGGACGCCCGCGCTGCCGTCTCCGGGCGACTGCCGGAGCTGGAGGCGGGACCGCGAGTACCCCCTACGACGAAGGCCAAAAACGGAGACCCGTTCGCAGCAGCCAGTTCAGCGCCACAAGCAGGACGACATACACAGCGAAGCCCAGCGCGAGGCGTAGGGCGAAGCTCCAATCCTGTGAAGGGTCCAGCAGGTCGAGGCATTCGAAGGCGCCAAGCAAGCTCAACCCAAACACGAGGAACTGCCTCAGTCGCAGAAAGCGGCGGCGCGTTCGCGGCGCAGTGTCGTCATCATTCAGCCTCATGGCTGACATGCTACCAGACGGTGTGTCATGAGCCGACTGGCCCTCGACCTCGCCCGCGCCCCCGTGGCCCTCGCCGCCGGCGTCGGCATGGTCCTGGACCCCTGGCGATCAGAGGTCCTGGGCAGCGACCATCCGTGGATCCTGCTCAACTGCTGCCGGCAGTCCGGGGAGTCCACAACGTGTGCGGTGAAGGCCGTACAGTCTGAGACTGAATCAGACGGTTCGGACGCCTTGTCCGCCGGACGCTCGGGACTTCTGATCTTCAGGCCGCAGGTTCGAATCCTGCCGGGCGCGCCACACCGTCGTTACGGCCCGAATCTTCGCGGGTAGAAGGCTGCCGATGAACGAACCTCACGTCAGTCCGGACTCGCCGCCCAGTGACCCCCGCGTCATCGCCGTCTACGAGGCGGTGGCGGCGGCGCTCGCCGAGCACGACAAGGAGACCGCCGTGCGGACTGCCGTGGAGGCCGTCACGTCGGGCGGCATCAGCATCCCCGTGCTCTATCGCGACGTGCTCGTTCGCATCCTCGCCGACACCGGGGAAGCCTGGCAGCGGGGGAGTACCTCCGTCTGGGAGGAGCACCTGGCCAGCGCCACGGTGCGCACCATCGTCGAGATCCTCTATCCGGGCGTCCTGAAGGCGAAGGCTGCGGTGGAAACTTCCGGAAGGGGCGTGCTGCTGGCGTGCCCGCCGGATGAGGGACACGACCTCGGCCTGCGCATGGTGTCGGACCGCTTCGACATGGCGGGCTGGACGACGTACTTTCTCGGACCCGACACTCCCGTCGCCGAGATCGCGGACGCCGCCAGGCGCCTCGGCGTCGACGCGGTCGTGATGAGCTCGTCCACGCACTTTCACCGGGTCGCCGTGCGGCACGCGGTCGACGCTCTCAAGAATGAGTTGCCCGGCCTGGACATCTGGGTCGGAGGCCCTGCCTTCGTGGGGGCGGCGACCGGATGGTTGCCTCAAGAGGTCGTCAACCTCGACGAGTTGCTGGGGGATGGCGCCGGCAGAGGCGCGGAGGTCGCGACCGACGAAGCTGATGCTGCGCCAGAGAGCTGACACGTGCTGAGCCTGCGCATCGCCGTCCGCTTCCTCCGCAAGAGCCCGGTCCAATCTCTTCTGATCGCCGCCGGCATCGCCGTCGGCATCGGGGTGCAGGTCTTTCTCGGTTCGCTCATCACCAGCCTGCAGACAAGCCTCGTCGACCAGACGATCGGCAACAGTCCGCAACTCGTGGTCCAGGCGGAGCAGGAAGGGCAACCCGTGACCTTCGGGCCCGATCTCAGGCAGACGATGGAGTCCCAGAGCGAGATCACCACCGTCGTGCCTACGCGGACCTACTCGGCGATCTTCCGCAAGGGCGCCGAGAGCGCGCCGCTCCAGCTCACCGGCGGCGCGCTCGACCAGCTCGACACGATCTACGACATCTCCGGCAGGACGGTCGCCGGTGAGGCGTCGCTCGCCGCCGGTGAAGTGCTTGTCGGCAAGGACTTCGCCGACACCTTCGCGCTCCTGCCGGGCGACGCGGCGGAGTTCGTGCTTCCCACGGGCAAGCCGGCCGAACTGAGGGTGGCCGGCGTGTTCGACTTCGGCTCCGCCGCGGCCAACAGCGCCACGGCTTTCGTGAACGGCGACGAGGCCGCCGCCGTGCTGGGGCTCGAGGCCGACCAATACTCGGCGATCGACGCGCAGGTGAGCGACGTCTTCTCGTCTGAGCAGGTAGCCGCCGACCTGCGCGACGAGCCGGCACTCGATGCTCTCACGGTCACAGAATGGCAGGCGGAGAACGCCGACCTCCTCTCGGCCCTCCAGAGCCAGAGCTCGTCCAGCTACATGATCCAGTTCTTCGTTCTCGTCGCGGTCGCTCTGGGCATAGCCTCGACGCTGGCGATCTCGGCCGTCCAGAAGACGCGTCAGATCGGTATCCTCAAGGCGATGGGCATGCGCGACCGCCAGTCCGGCCGCATCTTCCTCTGGCAGGCGCTCATCCTCGGCGTCAGCGGCGCCGCGGTCGGCGTGGCCGCCGGACTCGGCCTGATCGCCCTGTTCACGTTCCTGGGGCGCGACTCGGAGTCGCTGTTCCCGATCACGCCGCAGGTGGGCTTCGTCGTGATCTCGTTCGCGGTCGGCGTCCTCGTGGCCGTTGTGTCCTCGTTCATCCCGTCGCGGCGCACGTCCAAGCTCGACCCCATCGAGGTGATCCAGGGTGGCTGAGGTGCTGGTCCACGCCGAGCAGATCGGGAAGACCTACGGGACCGTGGTCAAGACCGTGGCCCTGCACGAGGTGTCGTTCGAGATCCAGGCTGGGGAGTTCGCCTCGGTCGTCGGCCAGTCGGGATCCGGCAAGTCCACGCTTCTCAACCTCGTCGGCCTGCTCGACACACCGAGCACGGGTCGCGTGATCCTCGACGGCCACGACACGACGGCGGCGAGCCGCAAGCAACGCGCCGCCCTGCGCAACGACGTCATCGGCTTCGTCTTCCAGTTTCACTACCTGCTGCCGGAGTTCAGCGTCCTCGAGAACGTGCTGATGCCGGGGCGGATCGCCGGCGTCGCCCCGGCCGAACTCGTGCCGCGAGCCGAACAGAACCTCGCTCTGCTGGGTCTCGAGGGCCTCGAGAAGAAGAACGCCAACGATCTCTCCGGCGGGCAGAAGCAGCGTGTGGCCATCGCCCGCGCGCTGATGAACCGACCCGCGCTGGTTCTTGCGGACGAGCCCACCGGGAACCTCGACACGGAGAACACGAAGGCCGTGTACAAGCTCTTCCGAGAGATCAGCGAGGAGCTCGGGACCGCCTTCATCATCGTGACGCACGACCGCAGCGTGGCGCAGCAGACCGACCGGATCCTCGAGGTCAGCGACGGGGCGCTCGTGCAAGACGTGCGCAATGAGTATCTGGCGCCGGCCTGAGGGCGGGCGCCGGCGGCGGGCCGAGCGACGGGCCGCCTCGCGAGCTTGCCCGGCTCCCCCGTGTGACGCGTGTCCGCGCTCGTGGTATCCTTTCGCGTCGACCGTGTCATCGGCGCCGCTGCGGCGCCTCTCGGCGCGGCGACCGGTGGTGAAGGTAGCTCAGCTGGCAGAGCTCCGGGTTGTGGTCCCGGCGGTCGCGGGTTCGAATCCCGTCCTTCACCCCAGACTCGCGATGCACCGGCCGGCGCGGAGCGCCGGCCGTCCACGTTAACGACGTGCGGGTGTGGCGGAACTGGTAGACGCGCTAGACTTAGGATCTGGTGAGCTCTGCTCGTGGAGGTTCAAGTCCTCTCACCCGCACCACAGGCTCGGGCCCTACCCCATACGGACCACATGGCGGTCCGCAGTGCCGTCGGCGGCGTCTGCGGACCGTTCCAGCGACAGACGGAGAATCAACAGTGAAGACGAAGGTCAGCCCCACAGGCGAGAACGAGGTCGAGCTCAGCGTCGAAGTCCCCGTTGCAGCCGTCAAGAAGGTCTACGACCGCACGGTCGCCAAGGTCCGCGAAGAGATGCAGCTTCCCGGGTTCCGCAAGGGGCGCGTGCCGGTCGACCTCGTGATCCAGAACGTCGGCGCCGACTTCATCCGCGGCGAAGCGCTCGAGGACGCCATCCCCGAGTGGGGCGACGAGGCCCTCCACGAGGCCGGACTCTACGACGCCGCCGTCGGGACATCCGACCTCCAGGTCGGGCCGCTCGACGAGACCGCCGATTACAGCTTCTCGCTGAAGGTCCAGACGCTGCCCGTGCCCACGCTCGGCGAGTACAAGGGCCTCGAGGTGCCGAAGCGCGAGGTCGACGTCACCGACGACCAGATCTCGGCCCAGCTGGCGATGCTGCAGGAGAGGCTCTCCAGCCTGCAGCCTATCGAGGACAGGCCGGTCCAGGACGGTGACTTCGTGCTCATGGACATGTCCGGGGCTCGTGACGGGGAGCCGATCGAGGGCGCTCAGGGCAAGGACCAGATGTACGAGGTCGGCCGCGCCAGCCTCATCCCCGGCTTCGAAGAGGAACTCATCGGCGTCAACGCCGGGGACGAGAAGTCCTTCGACATCACGTTCCCGGATGACTATCACGCGGAAGAGCTCGCCGGGCAACTGGCGACGTTCACCGTCACCGTCAAGGAGATCAAAGAGAAGGTCGTCCCGGAGCTCGACGATGCCTTCGCGGCCGACGTGAGCGAGTTCGAGACCATGGAAGAGCTGAGCGCCGACGTGCGCGAGCGGCTGCAGGCCGCCGCCGAGGCGGGCGTGGAGCGTGAGTTCCGCGCCGCGGCCGTGGAGAAGGCCGTGGAGCACGCCACCATCGCGGTCCCGGTGACGATGGTCGACCGCGAGGCGCACCGGCTCTTCCACCAACTCGAGGAGCGCGTCGGCGAGCAGGGCCTCACCATGGACGTGTATCTCGGCGTGCTTGAGAAGACGCCGCAGGACATCGAAGAAGAGATGCGTCCGCAGGCCGAGTTCATCATCAAGCGGCAACTGGTGCTGGAGGCGATCGCCGAAGCCGAGAAGCTCGAGGTCACCGACGACGACATCGCCGAGGTCGTCAAGCGCGACGCCGAGGCGCTGGGCCGGGATCACCTGCAGCTGCTCGCGGATCTCGAGAAATCGGGCAGGCGTGAGGCGCTGCGTGACGAAATGCTAGTGGCCAAGGCCGCCGACCTCGTCGCCGACGCCGCCGTCGCGGTGCCGATGACCGAGGCGGAGGAGGCCGCCGCCGAGGAATCGGCGGATGCGGTAGACCCCGACGCCGACTGAGCGTTTCGAGCCGGGAATGCACACTGAGAGACAAGCGACACGAAGAGGGTGAGTACGTGAGTCCACTTGTTCCGTTTGTGATCGAGCAGACCAGCCGCGGCGAGCGGTCCTTCGACATCTTCTCGCGACTCCTCAACGAGCGCGTGGTCTTCCTCGGAACGCCCGTCGTCGACGAGGTCGCCAACCTCATCGTGGCGCAGCTGATCCACCTCGAGAGCGACGATCCCGACAAGGACATCAGCCTGTACATCAACAGCCCGGGCGGCAGCGTCTACGCCGGGCTTGCGATCTACGACACCATGCAGTTCATCAAGCCCGACGTGAGCACGATCTGCGTCGGCAGCGCGATGAGCATGGGCGCGCTGCTCCTCGCGGGCGGCGCCAAGGGCAAGCGTTTCGCGCTCCCGAACGCCCGCGTCCTCATCCACCAGGTGGCCGGCGGGTTCGAGGGACAGGCGTCCGACATCGAGATCCACGCCAAGGAAGTCCTCAATCTCCGCAAGCGCCTCGACGAGATCATCGCCGATCATACGGGTCAGGAGATCGACAAGGTCCGCACGGACACGGACCGCGACTACTTCATGAGCGCGGCCGAAGCCAAGGAGTACGGCATCATCGACGACGTCATCGACCACCGCTGATGGTGGCCTTGACGACGGCCCGGTAGAGGAGGAGCACGGTGGCGGGAACGACCGACGGCAACGACCAGCTGCTCTGCAGCTTCTGCGGCAAGTCACAGCGACAGGTCAAGAAGCTCATCGCCGGCCCTGGCGTGTACATCTGCGACGAGTGCATCGACCTCTGTAACGAGATCATCGACGAAGAGCTCACGGCTCCGGCGGCGCTCGACCTCGAGCAGTTGCCCAAGCCGCGCGACATCTACGGCATCCTGAACGACTATGTGGTCGGTCAGGACGAGGCCAAACGCTCGCTGGCGGTGGCGGTGTACAACCACTACAAGCGCGTACAGGCGGTGGCCAGCGGCGAGTCTGACGTGGAGCTGGCCAAGAGCAATATCCTGCTTCTCGGCCCTACGGGCTGCGGCAAGACCCTTCTCGCGCAGACGCTGGCGCGGATCCTCAACGTTCCGTTCGCCATCGCGGACGCGACGGCGCTCACCGAGGCGGGCTACGTCGGCGAGGATGTCGAGAACATCCTGCTCAAGCTGATCCAGGCCGCCGACTTCGACGTCAAGCGCGCCGAGACCGGCATCATCTACATCGACGAGATCGACAAGATCGCGCGCAAGGCGGACAACCCGTCGATCACACGCGACGTCTCGGGCGAAGGCGTGCAGCAGGCGCTCCTCAAGATCCTCGAGGGGACGGTCGCGAGCGTTCCGCCGCAGGGCGGCCGCAAGCACCCGCACCAGGAGTTTCTCACCATCGACACCACCAACGTGCTCTTCGTCTGCGGCGGCGCCTTCGCCGGGCTCGAGAAGATCATCGAGCGGCGCATGGGCCGGCAGGGCGTCGGTTTCATGGCCGACGTCGTGAGCAAGGCCGACAAGGACCCGGGCACCATCTTCACGCAGGCGCTGCCCGAGGACCTGCTCGACTTCGGCCTCATCCCCGAGTTCATCGGCCGGTTGCCGGTCGTCAGCGCCGTCCACAATCTGGACGAGGGCGACCTCATACGCATTCTCACGGAGCCCAAGAACGCGCTCACGCGCCAGTACCAGAAGTTCTTCCAGCTGGACGGCGTCGATCTCGCCTTCGCGGACGAGTCGCTGGTCGCAATCGCCGCCAAAGCCCTCCGGCGAGGCACGGGTGCCCGTGGGCTGCGCTCCATCATCGAGGAGTCGCTGCTGGGGGTCATGTTCGACCTTCCCAGCCGCACCGACGTGCGCAAGTGCGTCATCACCAAAGAGACCATCGAGAAGGGCATCGACCCAACGCTTCTCACCGAGGCGGACAAGTCGCTGCCGGAGCGTGACGCCGAATCCGCCTGAACAGACCGTGGTGAATGAGGAGGGGCAGGGCGCGCCCGCTGCGGTCCTGCCCCTCTTGCCGACTCGCGAGCTCGTCCTGTTCCCGAAGATGGTCGCGCCGGTCTTCGTAGGGCGCGAGAGGTCGATCTCGGCGATCGAGGCCGCCTTCACCGGGCAGACGGAGCTGATCCTCTGCCCCCAGCGGGAAGCGGGCGTAGAGGACCCGGCCTTCGAGGACATCCGACCGCTCGGTGTCCGGGCCCGGGTGCTGCAGTTGTTCAAGCTTCCTGACGGCAGCGTCAAGGCCCTGGTCGAGGGTGAGGCACGAGTGCGGGCCGAGCGCCTGGTCGCCGCCGAGCCTCACTTCATGGTGGAATACGCCATCGTCGAGAGTCCCGACCGCGCTTCGGCTCGCTCGCGCAGCCTCGCGCGCCGCGTCGCCGACGAGTTCGTGCGCTACGTGCAGTTGCACCCCCAGCTCGCCGACGAGGCCCAGTTCGTGGTCCAGAAGGCCGCCGATCCGGACGAGCTCGCCGACATCGTCGCAGCACATCTGCAGACGGAGAGCGGTGAGAAGCAGGCGCTGCTGGAGATCGTGAGTACGCAGCAGCGCCTTCTCGCCCTGCTCGAGAGCCTCGCCGAGGAGAACGCCGTGCTCGGCATCGAGCAGGAAATCGGCCTCAAGGTGCAGCAGCGCATCGAGGGCGCGCAGCGCCAGCTGCTGCTGCACGAGAAGCTGCGCGTCCTGCGCGACGAGATCGAGGAGGCCGGGGAGAGCGCCGACGAGGACATCGCCGGCTACGCCCGGCGCCTCGCCGACGCCGACCTCTCGCCGGCGGCGCACAAGCTCGTCACCCGGGAGCTGGCCAAGCTCAAGCAGGCGCCGTCCATGAGTCCCGAGGTGGCCGTGATCCGCGGGTTCCTCGACACCTTGCTCGACCTCCCGTGGGGCAAGCTCGCCCCGGCGGACGTAGACGTGCCTGCTGTCGCCCGCCACCTCGAGCGCACGCACTACGGCCTGAAGGACGTCAAGGATCGCATCCTCGAGTATCTCGCCGTGTGCAGGCTCCGGGCCGACGGCGCGCGCGTGGGCGCACGGGGCCGAGGTGGTGGGACCGCGGCGTCGAGCGCCGCCGACCAGCCGGCCACCATCCTTTGCCTCGCCGGCCCGCCCGGCACCGGCAAGAGCAGCGTCGCGCAGAGCATCGCCGACGCCCTGGGACGCCCCTTCGTGCGCGTCGCGCTCGGCGGAGTGCGCGACGAGGCGGAGATCCGCGGGCATCGCCGTACGTACATCGGGGCGATGCCCGGACGCATCGTCGAGGGCCTGTCGAAGGCCGGCGTGGACAACCCCGTCATGCTGCTCGACGAGCTCGACAAGCTCGACAGCGACTGGCGCGGCAATCCGGCCGCCGCGCTCATGGAGGTCCTGGACCCGGCCCACAATCTCGCCTTCCGCGACAACTACCTCGAGGTGGAGTACGACCTCAGCCGGGTCTTCTTCGTCGCGACCGCCAACGACGTCGACGCGATCCCGGCCACCCTGTACGACCGCCTGGAGGTCATCCATCTGAGCGGGTACACGATGCCGGAGAAGCTCGCCATCGCGAGAAGGCATCTGCTGCCGCGCGTGGCTCGCGATACGGGGCTGGGCCGCGGCGACGTCAGGTTCGGCCGCGGCGCCCTGCAGGCGATGGTTCGCGGGTACACGCGAGAGGCCGGCGTGCGCGAGCTCGAGCGGGCGTTGCGACGCATCGACCGCAAGGTCGCGCGCCGCCTGCTGGAAGACACCCTGAGCCTGCCGTTCACGGTGTCGCCGGACGACCTGCGCGGCTTCCTCGGGGAGGCCGTGTGGCTCGACACGGCTCTGCCGCGGACGGCTCGCGTGGGAGAGAGCCTGGGACTGGCGTACACGTCGGACGGCGGGGAAGTCCTCACCATCGAGGCGACCATCGCTCGTGGCCGCGGCGAGCTGGTGCTCACCGGCCAGCTCGGCGAGGTGATGCAGGAGTCGGCGTCCGCGGCGTGGGGGCACTTGCTGGCGCACGTCGAGCGCGATCCGGAGCTCAAGGAGCTGATCCGTCGCTCACCGTTCATGACCGCCGAGGGCCTGGACCTCGCCAATCAGGATGTGCGCGTCCACGTTCCCGAGGGCGCCGTACCCAAGGACGGTCCTTCGGCGGGTCTCCCGCTGGCCGTGGCGATGCTCTCCGCGCTGGGGGGCGTGCCCGTCAAGCCGCGCCTCGCGATGACGGGAGAGATCACGCTCGGCGGCAGGGTCCTGCGCATCGGCGGCCTCAAGGAGAAGCTTCTTGCCGCCGGGCGCTCCGGGATACGGACGGTGCTGCTGCCGGCGGCCAACCGCGGCACCGTCGAGGAACTGCCCGCCGATCTCACCGGGAGGCTCGACCTCGTCTACGTGACGCAGTTCGCCGACGTGCTCCCGTATGTGTTCGGGAGGCGGCGCCGAGAGCGCTGACCGCGCTCGCCGAGGCGACCGATACACGTCCGCCGCCGCACGCCGGCAGGAGAGGCGACCTGACGGGAGGACGTAGCTGGTGTATGTTCCGACTCGCGAGACGCCCTTCCGCAGGTGTTTAGCGGCTGGGCATGTAAAGGTCACAATTAACCAGCGTGAGGTACCTTGGGGGCGACCAACATGCACGACGAGCATCACCACGATCATCACGAGCATGACCACGATCACCAGACACCCGGGTCCACCGAGGAGCCGGGCGTCGATGCCGGAACCGGAAAGCTCGAGCCGCACTGCTCGCAGTGCGGATCGGTGATCGGGGGCTCCGACGAGTTCTGCCAGGTCTGCGCCATCGAGTACAGCGGGGGAGAGGCGCCCGACAAAGACTAGGGCGTTCCGCTGGAACGGCTGCGACGAGGGCCGCCCCTTCCGGCGAGGTGGCGGCCGGATCATGGGTCGCGGCCCTCATGTCTCCTGCGTACCCGTGCTTGGCTCGTGCCGGCCAGCCGGCAGGCGTAGGCGTAGCAGCCCCTGCGATCCGGGAGAGGGGCCACAGGGGATGGTGTCTCCACGCGCGACCGGCGCCGCACCGGCGGAGCTGGCGGCCAGGACGACATCCAGCGTCGTCAAAGCGCCTCTCGTGTTCGGCACTCGCAGCCTTCGCCCGGTATACTTCTGCTTCGGCCGCGGGCGGCGACGCCGGCCCCGCGGCCCGGAGGCCCGCGCCGCGGGATCGTCCGTGTGAAGCAGCCGCCGCGGGAAGCGCAGCTTGGCCCGCGGCCCGGCATGGATCGAGACAGAGGCACATGACCGACTCCAGCAGCGGCACCGACTACCTGCAGCAGACCACCCGCTTCGAGCCGGCCGCCGTCGAGGCGCGCTGGATGAAGCACTGGCTCGACGAGCATCTCTTCCACGCCGAGCCAGATCCGGGGCGCGAGGCGTACTCCATCGTCATCCCGCCGCCCAACATCACCGGCGTGCTGCACATGGGTCACGCCCTCAACGACACGATCCAGGACGTGCTCACGCGCTATCACCGCATGCTCGGCGAGAACGCCTGCTGGCTGGTCGGCACCGATCACGCCGGGATCGCCACGCAGAACGTGGTCGAGAAGATGCTGCGCAAGGAGGGCCTCAGCAAGGAGGACCTGGGCCGCGACGAGTTCGTGAGCCGTGTGTGGGAGTGGCGCCGCGAGTACGGCGGCACGATCATCGAGCAGCTCAAGCGACTGGGGTGTTCGTGCGACTACGAGCGCGAGCGCTTCACCTTCGACGACGGCTATGCTCATGCCGTGACCAAAGTGTTCGTCGCCCTGTACGAGAAGGGCTACATCCGCAAGGACAGCTACCTCGTCAACTGGTGCCCGCGCTGCGGCACGGCGATCAGCGACCTCGAGGTCGCCTACCGGGACATGCCGGGCATGCTCCATCACATCCGCTACGACGTCATCGGCGGCGGGAGCGTCACCATCGCGACCACGCGCCCCGAGACGATGCTCGGCGACACGGCCGTCGCGGTCCATCCCGACGACGAGCGCTACAGGGACCTGGTCGGCAAGACCGCCCTGCTGCCGCTGCTGGGGCGCGAGCTCAAGATCGTGGCGGACGAGCGCGTCGACCCCGAGTTCGGCACCGGAGCGCTCAAGATCACGCCGGCGCACGACCTCACGGACTTCGACATCGGCCGCACCCACGGGCTCGAGGCCGTTCAGGCCATCGGCCAGGACGGCCGCATCACCGAGGCCGGCGGCCCGTACGCCGGGCTGGAGGTCGAGGAGGCCGCCGAGCGGGTGGTCCGGGACCTTCGCGCGCTCGGCGCGCTTGAGAAGGTCGAAGACTACCCGCACAGCGTGGCCACCTGCGACCGCTGCAGCACGCCCATCGAGCCGCTGATCAGCGAGCAGTGGTTCATGGACATGGACACGCTCAAGAAGCCGGCCACGAACGTCGTGCGCGACGGCACGGTCAGGTTCACGCCCGAGCGCTGGGGCCGTGTCTACGTGGACTGGATGGACAACCTGCGTCCCTGGTGCATCAGCCGCCAGCTCTGGTGGGGTCATCAGTTGCCCGTGTGGTACTGCCCGGACGGCCACCTCACGGTCGCCGAGACCGAGCCGCAAGCCTGCGCCGAGTGCGGCTCCACGGAGCTCACCCGCGAGACCGACGTGCTCGACACGTGGTTCAGCTCGGCGCTCTGGCCGTTCGCCACCTTCGGCTGGCCGGAGGAGACCGCGGATCTCGCGTACTTCTACCCGACCAACGTGCTGAGCACGGCGCGCGACATCATCTTCCTGTGGGTCGCGCGCATGATCATGATGGGCCTCGAGTTCATGGGGAAGATCCCCTTCGACGACGTCTACATCCACTCCGTCATCCAGGCGCCGGACGGCCGCCGCATGAGCAAGAGTCTCGGCACCGGCATCGACCCGCTGGAGTTGATCGACGAACACGGCGCCGACGCCACGCGCTTCGGCCTGCTGCTCATGAGCAGCACCCAGGACGTGCGCTTCAGCGAAGAGAAGATCGCCATGGGCCGCGGCTTCGCCAACAAGCTGTGGAACGCGGGTCGTTTCGTTCTGCTCGGCAGCGAAGGGCATGCGGCCGAGCGCAGCGAGGCCGACCAGGTGGATCGCTGGATCGCGAGCCGGTTCCAGCGCTGCCTGGTGGCCGTCGAGGAGGCGGTGACGGTCTACGACTTCACCGCCGCGGTGGACGCCCTCTACCACTTCGTGTGGGACGAGTTCTGCGACTGGTACCTCGAGCTCGTCAAGGTACGCCTGTACGGTGACGACGAGGCGCGAAAGGCACAGGCCGCCGGCCACGCGCGCTGGATGCTCGACCAGATCGTGCGCCTGCTCCACCCGTTCATGCCATTCGTCACGGAGGAGATCGCGGCGCAGTACGGCGCCGCGCCGCTCCTGACGCAGGACCATCCCCGGCGCGACGAGGCGCAGCTTGCGCCGGACGACGAAGAGGCCATCGGCGAGCTCCAGGCGGCGGTCGACGCCCTGCGGCGGTTCCGTGCCGAGGCAGAGATCCCGCCGGGCAAGGCGCTCGACGCCGTCTTCGTCGGCGACGCCGCCGGTGCCGTCGCGCGCTACGCGCCATACACCGGCGCCTTCCGCGCGCTCGCCCGGACAGTCGTCGTCTTCGAGGGCGATCCGGAGGCCGACGCGACCGTCGTGATCGTCCCCGGCGGCCGCTTCGAGGTGGCCGCCGCCGTCGACAAGGCCGAGGAGATGGCGCGCCTCGAGCAGCAGCTGGCGAAGGCCGACGCTGAAGTCCGGCGCGGCGAGGCCAAACTCGGCAACGAGAAGTTCATCGACCGCGCTCCCGAGGCCGTGGTGGTCAAGGAGCGTGAGAAGCTTGCCGCACGCGTTGCCGAGCGCGACAGCCTCACCGCGCGCCTGGCTCAGCTGCGCGGCGCTTGACCCGGCCGTGAGCGCGGCCGCCGGCAAGCCAGACGGACCCGGGTGGGCGACGTATCTCGAGTCGCTCGCCATGTTCGGCATGCGGCCGGGGCTCGAGCGCGTAGGTGAGCTGCTCGCGCGCCTCGGCCGGCCACAGGACGAGTACCAGGTCATCCACGTCGTCGGCACCAACGGCAAGTCGTCCACAACCCGCTACTGCGAGGCCCTGCTGCGCGCCCACGGGCGGCGCTCGGGCGCGTACCTCTCGCCACACATCGCCGGCTGGACGGAGCGCGTGATCGTGAACGGTCGCCCGGTGGACGAGGCGGTCTTCGGCGCCACCGTCGAGCGCGTGCGCGCCGAGGTCCCAGGACTGCCGGACGAGGTCGGGGAGACGACGCAGTTCGAGGTGCTCACGGTCGCCGCCCTGCTCGCCTTCGCCGAGAGCGGCGCGGAAGCCGTTGCGCTGGAGGCGGGGCTCGGCGGGCGCCTCGACGCCACGAACGTCGTGGCGGCGCCGGTGGTCGTGCTCACCAACATCGCGCTGGAGCACACCGAGGTCCTGGGCGACACGCGTGAGTTGATCTTCGCCGAGAAGGCGGCGGTCATCAAGGGCGGCGACACCGTGTTCGGCGAGCTCGACGACCTTGAGTCCGAGGCGCGCCGGGCCTGCTCCTTCGCCGGCGCCACGCCGCACTTCCTGCGCGAGGCAGCCGGTCAGGGCGACCTCATGGTCACGGGATCGCCCGGCGACTTCGCGGTGACGTTTCATCTCGATGATGAAGCCGAGCACTGGGCCGGCCTGAGCGTGCCCACGCCGGCCGTCTACCAGGTCACGAACGCCGCCCTCGCGGTCGCCGCCGTGCGCCTGCTCCTCGGCCGTCTCGACGAGGCATCTGTCCGGCGGGCGCTGGCCTCCACGGCCGTGCCGGGGCGTCTGCAGATCGTCGGCGAACGCCCTCTCGTGCTCGCCGACGGCGCGCACAACCCCGACGGCGTGCGCGTACTCGGGCAGAGTCTCGCCGCCGTCGATCTGCCGCGCCCGGTCGTCGGCGTGCTGGCGATCATGCGCGACAAGGACTACTTCACGATGGTCCGGGGCCTTGTCCCGCTCCTCGACGCGATCGTGTGCACGCAGGCCAGTGCGCCCCGGAGCCTCACGGCCGCCGAGCTGTCGGCGGCGGCTGAGGAGACGACGGCCGCCGTCGAGACCGTCGCCGACCCGCACGCGGCGCTGGCCCGCGCCCGGGAGCTCGCGGGCGCTGGCGGCAGCGTGCTCGTCGGGGGCTCGCTGTACCTGCTCGAGGACCTGCGGGACGTGCTCGCGCCGGCGCTCTGAGACCGCTTGTCGGCACTTATGCGTCGGATATACTGGCGCAAGTCTCGTGGAGGGGTGAATGGCACAGAAGAGAGCGCATCCGGCCGTGCGGTTCCTGGTCGCGTTTCTGATCGTGATCGCCGTCGCCGCCGCCGCCTTCTTCGTTGGCTATCTCATCGGGATGCGGCTCGCGGTCGTGCCGCCCGCGTTTCTGAGCATCCTCTAACCTCTCAACGCTGTCCAAGCGGTGGGGAGAAACCTCGATGACCACATCATCTGAAGACCCGCTGATCCTCGTCACCGGCGCTACCGGCTATGTCGGAGGACGGCTCGTGCCGCGCCTGCTCGACGCGGGGCGCCGCGTGCGCGTGCTGGTCCGCGACCCCCGGCGCATGCAGGGCCGCGCCTGGGCCGGGCGCGTCGCCGTCGCCTCGGGCGACGTCCTTCGCCCGGAGACGCTTTCGGAAGCGCTTGCGGGAGTCGACGTCGCCTACTATCTCGTGCACTCCATGGCCAAGGGCGAGGGCTTCCACGAACGTGACCTCGCGGCGGCGAGGGCCTTCGGCCGCGCCGCCGCGGCCGCCCACATCGGCCGCATCGTCTACCTCGGCGGCCTGGGGGATCCCGCCGCCGACCTGTCGCAGCATCTGCGTTCACGCCAGGAGACCGGGGAGGCGCTCCGCGAGGCAGGCGTCCCCGTGACCGAGTTCCGCGCCGCCGTCGTCGTCGGCTCGGGAAGCATCTCCTTCGAGATGATCCGCTACCTCACGGAACGCCTGCCGGTGATGGTGTGCCCGCAGTGGGTGTACACCCGCGTCCAGCCGATCGCCGTCGACGACCTGCTGCGGTACCTCGTCGCGGCTCTTGACGTTCCCGACAGCGTGGGGCGCGTCGTGGAGGTGGGCGGCTCTGATGTGCTCACCTACGGCGAGATGATGCTCGGCTACGCCCGCGCCCGGGGATTGTGGCGTCACCTCCAGCCGGTGCCCGTACTCACGCCGACGCTCTCCTCCTACTGGGTGCACCTGGTCACCCCGATCCCGTCGGTGATCGCGCGGCCGCTCATCGAAGGCCTGCGCAACGAGACCATCGTGCGCGATCACGGCGCTCTCGACCTGTTCCCGGCCATCCACCCCGTCGACTACGAGACCTCGGTGCGCGCGGCCGTCGCGAGCCTGGACACGGGTGAGGTGGAGACGCGGTGGGCGGACGCGCTCGTCACGAGCGGGGGAGACGTACAGCCACGCGTGCTCACCACGCAGGAAGGCAAGCTGATCGAGCGTCGTCAGGCGGTCGTGGCTGCGACGCCCCAGGAGACCTTCGCCGTCCTCCAGACCATCGGCGGCCGTCGCGGCTACCGGGCGTGGGACTGGGCCTGGCAGCTGCGTGGAGCCGCCGACCGGCTGGTCGGCGGCGCGGGACTCCGCCGCGGCCGCCGCGACCCGGACGAGGTGCGCGTCGGCGACGCGCTCGACTTCTGGCGTGTCGAGGCGGTCGAGCCGGACCGCCTGCTGCGGCTGCGCGCGGAGATGAAGGTGCCCGGCACCGCCTGGCTGCAGTTCGAGACCCTGCCGCATGACGACGGCACGCTGCTGGTGCAGACGGCGTACTTCGCGCCTCGAGGTGTCCCCGGGCTCGCGTACTGGTACATTCTGCTGCCTGTCCACAGCAGGATATTCTCGGGTATGATTGCGGCGCTGGCCGCCGAGGCCAGCCGGCCGGCTGCGCCGGCGGGGGGCATTCAGCCACCGCCCGCGTGAACGGCCGCCATCGCGTGGAGGCGCCCCCGGCGTCCTCGACGGAGCTTTCCTGAGGAGGAAGGGTGCCTTTCTGGACCATCGTTGCGGCGCAGACCACCAAGACCACCGACAGCAGCAACCCGTTCCAGTCCGTGCTGGACTTCTTCGAATCCCCGACCTGGCATTTCGTCACGCTGATGTTCATCTTCTTGCTGGTGGTGCTCTGGGTCGCGTGCGCGTTCTGGATCTACAAGGACGCACGCCGGCGCATCGACGACAAGATCGTCATCGCCGTCGCCGTGCTCACCGGCGTCGTGTTCGGCCTCATCGGCCTCATCGTCTACGCCATCGTGCGCCCGGCCGAGACCCTCGCCGAACGCAAGGAGCACGAGCTCGAAGTGGAGATGATGGAGCAGCGCATCGGCGAAGAAGAGCGCTGCTCGTTCTGCAAGACGCCGGTGCGCGAGGACTACCTCGTTTGCCCCACGTGCGGCCGTCGCCTGCGCACGTCGTGCCCGTCGTGCCGCAAGCCCATCGACCCCCAGTGGCGCGTCTGCCCGTTCTGTGAGGCAGACGTCCACGCGGCGCCGCCTGCCTTCGACCGCGTCTGACGCGGCACATCGATCAGAGAGCCGGCGCCGCCCGTGAGGGCCGTACGGACTCCGCAACATCACGGTTCGACCCATCCCGGAGGATCCACATGCAACGCACGTTCATCATGGTCAAGCCCGACGGTGTGGCCCGCGGCCTCGTCGGTGAGGTCGTCGCCCGCTTCGAACGGCGCGGGTTCGTGCTGCGCGGCATGAAGGCGCTGCGTATCGACCGCGCCCTCGCCGAGCAGCACTACGCCGAGCACATCGGCAAGCCGTTTTTCGAGGACCTCGCGGCCTTCATCACCTCGGGCCCGGTCGTGGCCATGGTGTGGGAGGGTCGCGAGGCGATCACCGTCGCGCGCACGATGATGGGCGTCACCGACTCCGCGCTGGCGTCCCCGGGCACGATCCGTGGTGACTTCTCGCTGAGCAAGGAGGCGAACGTGGTGCACGGTTCGGACGGGCCCGAGAGCGCGGAGCGAGAGATCGCGCTCTTCTTCGATGACGCCGAGCTCGTCTAGCCCGAGCGAGTCGGCGGGCCCGGGGCCTGCCTCCGGTGCGCCGCCGGCTTCTCCGGGCGCACCGGTTCTGCGTCTCGTCCTCGCCTCACGCTCGCCGCAGCGCAAGGCGCTGCTGCACCAGCTCGGCATCCCGTTCCGTGTCTTCGTCAGCGAGCACGCCGAGGAAGTCAGCGACGGGGATCCGGGCCACACCGTGCAGCAGAACGCGAGGGGCAAAGCGGAGGAGGTGCTCACACGCGTCGACCTGCAGCCGGGCGAGCTGGTGCTCGGGGTGGACACCGTCGTGGTGAGCCGGGGCGAGATCCTCGGCAAAGCGCGTGACGAGGACGAGGCGGCCCGCTTCGTGCGCCGCCTCGCGGCTCGTCGTCACGAGGTGTTCAGCGGTCTCTACCTCACGTCGAGGAAGCTCGCGCTGACCACACACGCGGTCACCGGCGTGACCTTCCGGAGTGTCACGGACGCGGAGCTCGCCGCGTACATCAGCACGGGTGAATGGCGCGACCGGGCCGGGGCCTACGCGATCCAGGGCATCGGCTCGGCTCTCGTGCAGCGGGTCGACGGCGACTACTTCAACGTGGTCGGGCTGCCGGTCGCGGAGCTCCTGCGGCTGCTGGCGGCCTTCGGAGTGACGCCGTTCAGCTGGCTGTAGGACTGCTCCGGCCGCCGCCGCGAGGGACTGCGTCCCCGGCGGCGAACTAGCTTTTGCGCGGCCTCCGGCGGCCGCCACCGCGAGCCCGCCTCCGGTGGCTATGCCCCCGGCCGCCGTATACAATCGCCGTTCGACGTTTGCCTCGAAAGGAGCGCGCCATCAGCTTCCTTGGATTCGTGACGGGCTTCGGTGCCCGTGACATGGCGGTAGACCTCGGCACCGCCAACACACTCGTCTATCTCCGCGGCCGCGGCATCGTGCTCAGCGAGCCGTCCGTGGTCGCCATCGATCATCGCTCCGGCGAGGTCCACGCCGTGGGCGCGGAAGCCAAGCGCATGCTCGGCCGAACGCCGGCCACGATCAGCGCCGTTCGACCGCTCAAGGACGGCGTCATCGCCGACTTCGACGTGACGGAGCAGATGCTCCGGCACTTCATCCGCAAGGTCATGCAGAATCGCTGGGCGCACCCGCGGGTGGTCATCTGCGTACCCAGCGGAGTCACGGGCGTCGAGAAGCGCGCCGTCGAAGAGGCCACGTACTCCGCCGGCGCCCGCTGGGCGACCCTCATCGAGGAGCCCATGGCCGCCGCGATCGGCGCCGGTCTCCCGGTCGGGGAGCCGACCGGCAGCATGATCGTCGACATCGGCGGCGGCACCAGCGAGGTGGCCGTCATCTCGCTCGGCGGCATCGTCGTGAGCCAGTCCATCCGCGTCGGTGGCGACGAGCTCGACGAGGCGGTCATCAGCTACGTGAAGAAGGAGTACAAGCTACTCATCGGCAGCCAGACCGCCGAGGAGATCAAGCTCGAGATCGGCTCGGCCTACCCGCTCCCTCAGGAGGAGCAGGCCGAGATCCGCGGCCGCGACCTCGTCACGGGGCTCCCCAAGACGGTGGTGCTGTCGTCCGAGGAAGTGCGCACGGCGCTCGAAGAGCCTACGCAGGCGATCGTCGACGCCATCAAGGCGACACTCGACAAGACCCCGCCTGAGCTGGCCAGCGACATCATGGACCGCGGCATCATGCTCGCCGGCGGCGGCTCCCTGCTGCAGGGCCTCCCGGAGCGTCTGCGCGAAGAGACCCAGATGCCGGTGCATCTGGCGGAATCGCCGCTCACCTGCGTGGCCGTCGGCTCGGGCAAGTACCTCGAGGAGTTCGATGTCCTGGTCAAGAGCAAGCGCAACTCCCGGCCGCGGGGCCGGTAGTCCCACCCCTCGCTGACCTGTGAATCGCCGGCGCGTACTCCGGCGGCGGATCGTCGTGGCAATCCTGCTGCTGCTCTCCGTCGCGCTGCTCACCGCCTATTTCCGCGAGTCCGAAAGCGGTATCGCACAGGGCGTGCAGGGCGGTGTGCTGAGGGTCGTCGCGCCGTTGCAGAGCGGTACCGCGCGAGCCACCAAGCCGTTCCGCGACGGCTGGAACTGGGTCGGCGACCTGTTCAGCGCCAAGTCGCAGAACAAGGCGCTCAAGCAGGAGGTCCAGCAACTGCAGGCCGGCCTCGCCAACGAGCTGACGACACAGGCCGAGAACCAGCAGCTCCGCGATCTCCTCGCCTTCGGGGAGGACCGGGTCTTCCCCAAGGATGTGGAGCTGGTGACGGCGCGCGTGGTCGCGCGCTCGACCAGCGCCTGGTACTCCACGGCGACGATCAACGCCGGCAGCAACGACGGGGTCGACGTCTACGACCCGGTGGTCAACGGCCAGGGTCTCGTCGGCCGCGTCACCAAGGTCAACGCGAACGCGGCGCAGGTCTTGCTCGTCACTGACCAGCAAAGCCACGTCGACGCGATGGTCGAGCCGGGCGGGGCGCAGGGCATCATCAGCGGTAGCGTCACCGGCGACGTCACGCTCGACTTCGTCGACAAGAACGAGAAGGTCAAGGTAGGCCAGTACGTCGTGACGTCCGGCAGGAACAGCTCCATCTTCGTGCGTGGCATCCCCATCGGCCAGGTGCAGAGCGTCGGCGCGCAGGAGGTCGAGCTGTATCAGTCCATCGCCATCAAGCCCTTCGTCGACTTCCGCAAGCTCGACATCGTCCAGGTAGTGGTTCGATGAGCCTCAGCCGCACCGTGAAAGGCACCTCCGAGCGTGCGTGGCCCACGTGGCCGGGGGTCGGGCGGCTCGCCGTCGTGCTCCTCATCGCGACGCTGCTGCAGACGGCGCTGGCGCCGCACCTGCGCCTGCTCGGCGCGTACCCGGACTTCGCGCTCATCGTCGTCGTCTGCGTCGCCCTGGTGAAGGGTTCGGAGACCGGCGCCGTGTTCGGCTTCCTCACCGGGATCATCTCGGCCATCGCGCTCATGGAGCCCTTCGGCTTGAGCGCCTTCGTCTTCGTGCTGATCGGCTACCTCGCCGGTCGCTACGCCGAGACCGCCGATCTCTCGGCCGGGTTCGCGCCGCTGTTCAGCGTCTTCGTCGCGACCCTGGTCGCCAATGTGCTCTTCGCGATGGCCCAGTTCCTCCTCGCGCGTGAGGTGCCGCTGGGCTTCTTCCTCGGGCGGGTCTTGCTCCCGTCGCTCGTGCTCAACACCCTGCTGGCCGCGCCTGTCTACCTCCTCGTGCGCGTCTGGCTGAGAGGGACAGGTGATCTGCGTGTTGCAGGTGCTCGGTAACGGCCCGGGGCGCCGCGATCGTCCGATCCGGACCGGCCGCCGCGACAAGCCCATCGTCCAGCTGCCGTCCATCGCGCTGCGCGTGGCGGTCATCGTCGGCATAGCTGCGGTCATGTTCGGAATCGTGCTCTTCCGCCTCTGGTTCCTGCAGATCCTCAGCGGCCAGGACTTCGTGGCTCAGGCCAACGACAACCGCCTGCGTTCGGTCAAACTTGTCGCTCCGCGAGGCACGATCGTCGACCGCAAGGGCGCCGTCATCGTCGACAACCGGCCCGGACGCGCCGTCGGCATCCGGCTCATGGATGTGCCCGAGGGCGAGCTGGACCGCGAGATCCTGCGGCTGGCGCGGGTGCTCAAGATGCGTCCCAACAAGATCCGCAGGGAGATCATGGACCACCTCGGGCCCAGCTGGCCGAGCGGAGATGACGCACCGCCGCTGACGTGGGAGAACGTCGTCGCCGGCAAGGGCGTCAGCCTCGATCTCGTCGTCGTGAAGGAAGACGTCAGCATGCGGGAAGTGTCGTTCATCCTCGAGCACAGCCAGTCGTTCCCGGGCGTCGAGACCCCGAGCGCCTATCTGCGCTCGTATCCGCACGGCGACATGGCGACGCAGGTGCTCGGCCACCTCGGCGAGATCTCGGCCGAGCAGCTCAAGGAGAAGTACTTCAAGGGCTACTCGGCCGGCGACGTCGTCGGCCTCGAAGGGCTCGAGAAGTCCTACGACAAGTGGCTGCGGGGGCACGATGGGGTCGCCAAGATCGAGGTCGACGCCTTCGGCCGGCCCAAGCAAAGCGACCCGGTGCCCGGCGGCCGTGCGCCGGTGGCGGGCGACACCCTGGTCACCACCATCGACGCCAAAGTCCAGGACGCCGCTGAGCGGGCGCTCAGGCAGGGCATCTCGCTCGCGCATCTCGACGGCAAGGTGGAGGCCAACGGCGCCGCCGCCGTGGTGCTGGACGTCAAGAACGGCGACGTCCTCGGCATGGCGAGCTACCCGACCTACGACCCCGACGTCTGGGTCGGCGGCATCAGCGAGAAGGACTACAAGAAGCTGAGCGACAAGTACGCCAACAACCCGATGCTCCTCCGGCCCATCATGGAGGCCAAGGCCGTCGGCTCCACCTTCAAGGTCGTCGACGCCATCGCCGGCCTCGAGGAGGGCATCGTCTCGCCCTACGAGACCTTCTTCTGCGACGGAAGCTACAAGCCGGCGGTCGCCACGGACAAGACGGTTTGGAAGTGCTGGGCCACGGACGGTCACGGCAGCCTCGCTCTTGTGGACGCCATCACGCAGTCCTGCGACGTCTACTTCTACAATGTCGGCTACCGCTTCTACTCCGCCAACGGCACGCCGCTCGCCGACTGGGCGAGGCGTCTGGGGATGGAGAAGTACACGGGCATCGACATCCCGGGCGAGGTCAAGGGTCGCGTGCCCACGCCGGCGTGGCGCCGGCAGTACTTCGAGACCGAGGTGGACAAGCTGTGGACGCCGGGCAACTCGGTCAACCTCGCCATCGGCCAGGGCGACCTCGAGGCCACACCGCTGCAGCTCGCGGTCACGTACGCGGCGATCGCCAACGGCGGCAAGGTCGTGACGCCGCACCTCGGTCTCAAGATCATCGACTCCGCCGGCCAGACAATCCGCGACCTCGAACCGGCGACGTCGAAGAAGATCGACATGGCGCCGAGCACGCTCGACTTCGTGCGCCGCGGCCTCTACGCGGCGGCCAACTCGCCGACCGGCACGTCGTCGGCAGTCTTCGCGCAGTACGCGGAGCCAGTGGCCGGCAAGACCGGGACCGCCGAGGTGTACGACGCCACGCGCGGCGGCTACGTCGACTACGCGTGGTACGCGAGCTACGCGCCGGCCGACGACCCCAAGTACGCTGTGGTCGTGATGATCGAGAAGGGCGGCCACGGGGGCACCGTGGCCGCGCCCGCCACGCGCACGATCTACGACGCTCTGTTCGGCATCGACAGCGGCAAGTTCACGGGGCCGGTGCGGAGCGACTGACGTGATCGACTGGCGCAGCTACCTGCGGCACCTGGACTACCTGCTGATCCTGGCGACCGCCGGGCTCATCGTGTACGGCATCATGATGATCTACTTCGCGACCCGGCACGACGTCACCGGCGCCCCGTTCTACTACGTGCGCCAGCAGCTCATCGCCGTCGCCGTCGGCGTCGTCGCGGCCGTCCTCGTCTCGCTGCTCGACTACGATATCTACCGTCGTTTCCAGTGGCTGCTGTACGGCGCCGCTGTCATCCTCCTCGCAGCCGTGCTGCCGCTGGGAGAGAACATCAAGGGCGCGACGCGATGGTTCGACCTCGGCTTCACGAGCTTCCAGCCGTCCGCCGCCGCGCTGCTCCTGCTCGCGCTCAGCATCGGCGCCTTCCTCGCCGACCGGGTCGAACTGCTGGGCTCGAAGCGTGTCACCCTCATCGCGCTTGCTCTCGTCGCCGTGCCGGCGTTGCTCGTCTACCAGGAGCCCGACTTCGGCTCGGCGACGGTGATGGTCGTGCTGACGCTCGCCATGCTGTACTTCTACGGCACGTCGTGGGCTCACTTCGCCGTGCTCGCGGCGGCGGGGCTCGGCGCTTTCGTCGTGGCGCTCAAGGTGCTGCCGCTCGCCGGCGTCAACCTCATCCATCAGTACCAGATCGACCGGTTGCTCGTCTTCGTCAATCCGGGAGAGCAGTCGGACGCGGCGGGGTACAACGTGATCCAGTCGATGATCGCCGTGGGCTCGGGGGCGCTGACCGGCCGCGGCGACATGGCGACGCAGACGACGCTCGACTTCCTTCCGGAGCACCACACCGACTTCATCTTCGCCGTGATCAGTGAGCGCAACGGCTTCCTCGGAGCGAGCATCCTGCTCGTGCTCTATGCTCTGTTCATCTGGCGCGCCTTGCGTATCGCGATCCTGGCGCGAGACATGTACGGCAGCATCCTCGCGGGCGGCATCGGTGTGATGGTACTCTTTCAGGTGTTCATCAATATCGGCATGACGATCGGTATCATGCCGGTGACCGGTATCCCGCTGCCGTTCATCAGCTACGGCGGCACTTCGATGATCGCTTTTGTGATCTTCGTCGGCCTGCTGCAGTCGATCCACCTGCGGGCGACGATCACTCCAAGTACGAGGGGGCGACTTGGCCAGTAGCTTGAGTCTCTCGAAGATCCTCCGAGCCGTGACCGAGGCGCGCGCCGCCGCGCCGGCGCCGCGCCTCTGCGTCGTCGGCGCCGGCGACGCCTTCGCCGGCGTGGTCGGCGCCTTGTCCGCCGGCGCCTCCGACGAGCGCGACGGCGTGTCCGCCGCGCTCGATGCGCTGGCGCCGGCCGACTTTCCGCGCGAGCAGCGGCTCGCCGGCCGCTGGGACATCGTGGTGCTCGTGGCCGCCGGGTGCGCGGCCGTCGAGGTCGCTCCCGTCGTGCACGCCGCGCGTCGCGCCGGTTGCGAGGTGATCGGCTTCGTCGAAGGTGCGGACGAGGCAGCGTGGACGCGCGAGGCCGGGCTCTTCGACGACGAGGTCGCCCGCGGCCTCGGCGACGACGCGGCCGGCAAGCCGACGCTCGAGAACCGGCTGATCGAGGCGGCCGGCGACGCCGCAGGCGCCCTCGCCGCGTCGCTGCCATCCATCCGGCGCACGTACTGTGACCATGTGGTGCTCACCAACGCCGCCCAGAACGGCGTTATCGGTGTGGTGGTCATCATCCCCGGCGCCGACATGCCGGCGATGACGGCCAACCAGATCCGCATGGTCCTCAAGATCGCACACGCCTATGGGGAAGAGCTGGGGCTCGACAGGGCCGTCGAGATCCTCTCCGTCGTGGGTACAGGGTTCGTTCTCCGCACGCTGGCGCGCCAGGCGCTCGAGTTCGTGCCGGGATTCGGTTGGGCGCTCAAGGGCGCCATCGGGTTCTCGGGCACGATCGCGCTCGGCCAGGCCGCCATCGCGTATTTCGAGGCCGGAGCGCCGCTCCGCGTCTCGAGGATGCAAAGGATCAATCGTCAACTTGAGAAAGCCACCTCCCGGCTGCCCGGACCTCTCCGGAGATTGGCCTCCGGGTGAGATAGCGAGACTGCTGGCGCGCGTCACGCGCCCCGGGCGCTACACGGGTGGTGAATTCAACACCCGTGTCAAGGCCGGGGCGCGTCCCCGCATCGTCCTGTCCTATCCGGACGTGTACGAGATCGGGGTCTCCAACCCCGCGCTGCAGATCCTCTACAGTCATCTGAACGACGCCACGCCCGCCTTCGCCGAGCGGGCCTACTGCCCGTGGCCGGACATGGCCGACCTCATGCGCGCCGACTCCATCCCGCTCTGGACGCTCGAGACGTTCGCGCCGGTGGCCGAGTGCGATCTCTGGGGCTTCACGCTGCCTCACGAGCTGTGCTACGCGAACGTCCTCGAGATGCTCGATCTGGCCGGTGTACCGCTGCGCGCCGCCGAGCGGGATGGGGACGACCCGATCGTCCTCGGCGGCGGCCCTGCGGTCGCCAACCCATGGCCGATCGCGCCGTTCTTCGACGCGTTCTTCGTCGGGGAGGCGGAGGACCACCTGGACGCCGTCGTCGCCGCGCTCGCGGAGGACGGCCGTGACGCCCGCCTCGAGGCGCTCGCCGCCGTTCCGGGCGTGTGGATGCCCGGCCGCACCCAGGGCCCAGCCTTGCGGCAGATCTTCAGCGGCTTCGCCACCAGCGATCCGGTGTTGCGGCCGGTGGTGCCGGTGCTGGAGGCCGTGCACGACCGCGCCGTCATCGAGGTGATGCGCGGCTGCACCGCCGGGTGCCGGTTCTGCCAGGCGGGCATGTGGTACCGGCCGGTGCGCGAGCGGCCGGTCGACCTCGTGGTCGCCGCCGCCGACCGGTTGCTCGACGAGACCGGCTGCGACGAAGTGTCGCTGCTCTCGCTCAGCTCGTGCGACTACGGCGGCGTGGCCGAAGCGCTCACGCGGATCCGGCGACTGCGACCGGGACTGCGCGTCTCCCTGCCGTCACTGCGCATCGACTCGGCCGCGGAGAGCCTCGCAGGCTTCGCCGCCGGCCAGCGCGGTTCCGTGACGCTCGCGCCGGAGGCCGGTACGCAGGCCCTGCGCGACGCTATCGACAAAGGTGTGGACGAGGCCCAGTTCGAGAAGGCGGTGCGCGCTACGTTCCACGGCGGGTTCACCGGCCTCAAGCTGTATTTCATGATCGGCCTGCCCGGAGAGACCGACGACGACGTGCTCGGCATCGCCAGGATGGCCGCCATCGCGGCGCGACTGGCGAAGGAGATCGGCCGCGGCCGCGCCCGGCTCTCGGTGTCCGTGTCATCTTACGTGCCCAAGGCGCACACGCCGTTCGAGCTGGAGCCCTTCGCCGGGGCGGCGACGCTGCGGGACCGCCAGCGGCTCGTGCGCGACGCCGTCCCTCGTGGGGTGCGCGTCTCGTTCCACGACGTCGCGGCCTCCGTGGTCGAGGCGACGCTGGCTCGAGGCGGCCCCGGAACCGACCGTCTCGTCGAGGATGCCTGGCGCCGGGGCGCGCGCTTCGACGGCTGGACCGAGCACTTCGATGCGCGCCGCTGGGAGGACGCTGCGGCCGCAACGGGCATCCCACTCGGGGAGGAGATCGTCGCGCGACCGTACTGGCGCGACGCCGTCGACGCGAGATTGAGCCCGGAGTTCTTCGCGGACGAGCTCGCTCGCGCCCGGGCGGGCGAGCTGACTGAGGACTGTCGCGACGGCGCGTGCGCCGCGTGCGGCGTGTGCGGCGGGGAGATCGGCATGGAGGTCCTCACATGAGCTGGTGGCTCGTCCGGTTCTCCCGCAGCGGCCAGGCGCGATACCTCTCGCATCTCGATACGTCGCGCGTCGTGCAGCGGACCTTCGCGCGCGCCGGCGTACCCATCGCCCTGTCGCAGGGGATGCGCCCCAAGCCGCGCCTCTCCCTGCCCCTGCCCCTGCCGGTCGGCGCCGCGGGCGCCGACGAGCTGGCGACGGTGGAGGTGCCGGAGGGCGTCGAGGCGTCGACAGAAGCGCTGCGCGCGTTGCGCGCGGCGAGCCCTCCCGGCGTGGACATCACCGGGATCAGCGACGTCGGGGAGCCCCACCCGCGTCCCCAGGCGCGCGCGGCCGAGTACGCCTGCCTGCTGGACGGGGACGCAGGCGCGATCGGCGCGGCCGTCGAACGCTACAACCACACAGAACATGCGATCCGGGAGCGCGTCTCGCCCAAGGGCACGCGCCGTCTGGATCTGAAGGAATACGTCGGCGACGTCGTCGTGACGGCGGTCGAAGGAGGAGCCCGTCTCGGGTTCACCATCGCCCATCGGCAGGACGGCGCCGCCCGGCCACAGGAACTGATCGACCTGATCGCCGAGTGGGCGCAGGTCGAGCCGGTGATGCGGGGCCTGGAACGCCGCCGCATCACCTGGGACGATGTGCCGCTCCATGCTCCGGCTGGGCGGCGGAAGGAGTTGAGCTCGTGAGTCCATCGAAGAAGGACGCGCCCGGCGAGAAGCCGGCGGCGCCTGCCGAGAAGGGCGGCGGCGCTCCGGCGCCGACCGCCGGTGAGAGCAAGACCTCTGACGAGGGCGCGCCGCGGCGCAGGCGCGGGACCCGCGGAGGCCGCCGGCACAAGCGGCCGGCGGCCGCGGCGACGACCCCGGCCGTGGAGTCACCGGCCGGGTCAAGTCCCCGCGACGGGTACACCGCCGGTCCGAAGCGGCCGGTCGTGGACGATCTGCCTACGGCGCCGTTGATCCCGGTGGCGGCCGACCCGTCCGCGAAGACACGCGAGCCCGAAGCGTCGACCGCGGAGCCAGCGAACCGGTCCGAGGTCGGGAGCGGCAGAGGACGGGGCCGCCGGAAGGCCGGCGCCGGCAAGGCCGAGACCGCGGAAGTCCGAGCGTCGGCGGCGCTACCGAGGGAGACACGCGAAGTCGCCCCGCCTGCCGCCGAGCCTGCGCCGACGGTCGCGCCCGTTGGCGCGGAGGCCGCGCCGGAGCCGGCGGACGCCCTCGTGGATGCGTCCGGCACTACCGAGAGTCGCGCCGGGGGCCAGGCTCACGGGGACGAGTCCGCCGAACCACATGCGAAGCGCCGCCGTCGTGGCAGCCGCGGCGGCCGTCGCCGTCGGCGCACGGCCGACATCGAGCACGAGGAAGCCACGCGCGAGGCTGAGGAGGCCGCCGGCGAGCCCGCCGTGCACGGCCCTTCGACGGAGGAACGTGTGGAGCCCGCCGCAGAGAGCGGGCCTCCCGCCGAGGGCGCGGCCGCAGACGAAGCCGCCACGGGTGGCGCAGCCGAAGCAGGCGAGACGGCGACGGAGGGCGGCGCCAAGCGCCGCCGCCGCGGCGGCCGGGGAGGGCGCGGCGGACGCGGCAAGCGTGAGGTTGCGGCGGAGGGTGCGCCGGAAGGCAGCGGCGCCGTCGAGGCGACCCCGTCACCCGTAGAGACCACGGACGTCGCCAAGGCCGAGCCGGACGCACCGGCGCCGGCGGCGAGCGCCAAGACCAAGGGCCGTCCCCGTGACCGCCGCCGCCCGAAGGCCATCGTTCGACAGGACGAGGGCAGCGGCCTGGGCGCCCCGGAGCCGATCGAGCTCGGGCAGAAGCGGACGGCCGTCGTCGCCGAACGGCCCGATCGCAAGATCATCCTCGTGACCGACGACGGGGAGGAGTTGCGGGTCGCGCTGGTCGAGGACGGCCGCCTGGCCGAGATCTACATCGAGCGGCCGGACCGCAAGTCGTACCTGGGCGACATCTACCAAGGCAAGGTCGAGAACGTGATGAACGGTATCGACGCGGCGTTCGTCGACTTCGGCCTCGAGAAGAACGGCTTCCTGTACGTGGACGAGGTGACCACTCCCGACGGGGAGAAGCGCGCCCGCCGTATCGGCGACGCGCTCAAGAACGGCCAGCAGGTGCTGGTGCAGGTCACCAAGGATCCGATGGGCCACAAGGGCGCCCGGCTCAGCACGAAGATATCCCTGGCCGGCCGCTATCTGGTCTACGTGCCCGGTGGCAGCGGAGTGGGCGTCTCCCGGCGGCTCCGCCAGGCCGAGCGCGAGCGGCTGCGCGACATCTGCAAGGAGTTGAACCCGAAGAACGCCGGGCTCATCGTGCGCACCATCGCGGAAGGGCACGGGCTCGAGGATCTGCGGCGCGACATGCGCTACCTGTCCCGACTGTGGTCGAGGCTCAAGAAGAAAGCCGAGACGGTCAAGGCGCCCGGACTGGTGCACAAGGAGGTCGACATCTCGCTCGAGGTGACGCGTGACCTGTTCAACGACACCTGCGAGAGCCTCATCGTCGACGCGCCCAAGCGGCACAAGGCGATCGTCTCGTTCCTCGACAAGGAGGCGCCGGAACTGCTCCCCAAGGTGCATCTGCACACGGGAGAGGAGACCCTCTTCAGCGCCTACGGGATCGAGGAGCAGATCGCCAAGGCGCTCGAGCGCCGCGTGCCGCTGCCGAGCGGCGGCAACCTCGTGATCGACCACGCCGAGGCGCTCACGGTGATCGACGTGAACACCGGCCGCTTCACGCGCGGCAAAGGCCTCGAGGACACCATCACCAAGACCAACCTCGAGGCCGCCCGCGAGGTCGTGCGCCAGCTGCGCCTGCGCGACATCGGCGGCATCATCATCATCGACGCCATCGACATGGCGCACGCCAAGAACCGCGAGATGGTGCTGGCGACACTCGAAGCCGAGCTGGAGACCGACCGCACCAAGACATACGTGGTCGAGCTCTCGCCCCTCGGCCTCATCGAGATGACACGCCAGAACACGACCGACGGCGCGCGCGGTATTCTGACGCGCGCCTGCCCGACCTGCTCCGGCAAGGCGCGGGTGCTCAGCGAAGAGACGATGGCGCTCAGCGTCGAGCGCCGGGTCCGCGCGCTGGCGCGCAAGTCGCAGGCCAAAGCGTGGCTGATCGAGGTCAGCGGCGGCGTCGCCGATCGACTCAGTGGGGCGCGGCTCAAGCGGCTGGAGAAGCAGCTCGGGCGCCGCGTGTTCCTCGAGGGCGGCTCCGCGCTCCCGGTGGAGAGCTTCCGCGTCGTCGCGGAGGGCAGTCTGGAGCATGTGCAGGAGCAGCGGGTGCCCGTGAAGGAGGGCCAGGAGGTGACCGTCGAGCTCGAGTTCAGTCTCACCTACAGCCCGCGCGATGCCGTCGGCTACGTGGACGGCTACATGATCATCGTCGAGGGAGGGCGCCAGCACCTCGGCAAGCGTCGTCGCGTGCGCATCACCGAGATCGCGCGCACCGGCGCCAGGGCCACCGTGCTGAAGAAGGACGCCAAGGAGGCGAATTGATTTCGCCCCGGCGTTTGGCTATCATTTCCTGCCGTTGTCTTCTGGGAGAACTCAATGACGAAGTCCGATGACACCTATGCGGTCGTCCGCGTCGGTGGGCAGCAGTTCAAGGTGAGCGCCGGTGACACCATCGTGGTGGATCGCGTCGACGCCGAAGAGGGCAAGAGCATCACGCTCGACGCTCTCGCCGTGCGCGACGGCAAGGGAACGTACGACGCCGACGCCGCCAAGCACGCGAAGATCAAGGCCAAGGTCAGCGAACACCTCCTCGGCGAGAAGATCAAGGTCTTCACCTACAAGCCGAAGAGCACGTTCAAGAAGACGAAGGGTCATCGCAGTCGTCTCACCAAGTTGACGATCGAGTCGATCACCCTCAAGAGCACCAAGGAGTAGCGAGATGGCGCATAAGAAAGGCGCCGGCACCAGCCGCAACGGTCGTGACTCTGAGGCAAAGCGCCTCGGCGTCAAGGCGTTCGCCGGCCAGGTCGTACCGGCAGGATCGATCATCGTGCGCCAGCGCGGCACGCGCTTCCGTCCCGGCGAGAACGCCGGCATCGGCGTCGACCACACCATCTTCGCCAAGGTGACGGGCAAGCTCGTGTTCACCGAGAAGGGCGCCGGCCGCTTCATCTCGGTCGTCCCCGAGGCCTGAGCAGGGCCGGCGTCCGCCGGCCGCACTCACACTCATGCTCGACAGGGCCAGCATCTGCGTGCGCGGAGGTCGCGGCGGCAACGGCTCCATGAGCTTCCGCCGCGAGAAGTACGTGCCCAAAGGCGGGCCCGACGGCGGCGACGGCGCGCCCGGCGGCGACGTCGTGCTCGTCGCCACCCGTCAGCTGCACGATCTCTCGCACTTCCGCCACAAACACCATTTCCGCGCCGTCAACGGCGGACACGGACGCGGCGCCAACAAGCGCGGCGCCGACGGGCCGGCACTGCTCGTCAACGTGCCCGTCGGCACCGAGGTCGGCGACGCCGACGGCGTTCTGCTCGGCGATCTCGTGCACGAGGGCCAGCGCCTCCTCGTGGCCCGCGGCGGCGAGGGCGGCCGCGGCAACGTGTGCTTCAAGAGCTCGACGCGCCAGGCGCCCAAGTTCGCCGAGAAAGGCCTCGAGGGCGAAGAACTCTGGCTCACGCTCTCCCTCAAGCTGCTCGCCGACATCGGTCTCGTCGGGCTCCCCAACGCCGGGAAGTCGTCGTTGCTGGCCGCGCTGACCAGGGCGAAGCCCAAGGTCGCGGCGTATCCCTTCACCACCCTCGAGCCCAACCTCGGCGTGCTGCGCCTCGACGAGGGCTCGGTCGTCATCGCCGACATCCCCGGGCTGATCGAGGGCGCCAGCGAGGGCGCCGGGCTCGGACACCGCTTCCTGGCGCACATCGAGCGGACGGCGGCGGTAGTGTACGTCCTGGACGGCAGCGACGGCCCCGACGGGTGGCCGGCCGCCCTCCGGACCGTGCGCAGCGAGCTCGGCGCCTTTCGCCCCGGACTGCTGGAGCGGCCTTCTCTCGTGCTGGTCAATAAGGCCGATCTGCTCGACGAGGCCGGCGGGCGGGCGGCGGCGGACTTCGTCGCCGGCCTCGACTGGCCGGCCGCCGGACTCGTGGTCTCGGCAGTCGCCGGCGCCGGCCTGGACGAGCTGACGCGGGAGCTGTCCGCGGTGATGGCCGCGCAGGCCCAGGTCGCCGAGGACGGCGCTCCGGTGCCGGAGGTGCTGCGCCCCGGAGCCGATCGCCTGGACGCGTTCACGGTCGAGCCGGCCCCGGGCGCCTACGTGGTCCGCGGCCCCCGCATCGAGCGCCTCTTCGCCAAGGCAGACCTGGACAACGACGAGGCGGTCCGCTACCTGCAAGAAGTCATCGAGCGCGCCGGCCTCAACGACGCGCTGCGGCGGGCAGGTGCTGCGCCTGGCGACACGGTGATCGTCGGCGAGACCGAGTTCGAGTTCTCATGACACGACCGAAGGCCGCCCTCCGGCTTTGGTAGAATCCCGCCTGTGAAGACGATCGTCGTCAAAGTCGGCTCCAGCACGGTGGCCGACGACCACCTGCGCATCCGGCGCCGTCTCCTGGCCGGCCTCGTCGCCGACATCGCAGAGCTCACGCACGGCGGGCGGCGTCTCGTCCTCGTCTCGAGCGGGGCCATCGCCTGCGGCCAGCACGTGCTCGGCGTCAGCGAGCGGCCCCACCAGGTGCCGGCGCTGCAGGCGGCCTCGGCCGTCGGCCAGGGCCGTCTCTTCGCCCACTACGAGCGGCTCTTCGGCGACCATGAGCTGACGGCGGCGCAGGTCCTGCTCACCAGCGAGGACTTCGCGCGCCGCTCCAGCTACGTCAACGCACGCAATACGCTTCGACGGCTGCTCTCGTGGGGCGTCGTGCCGGTGGTCAACGAGAACGACACGACGGCGACCGACGAGATCCGCTTCGGGGACAACGACGTGCTCGCCGCACAGGTGGCGATCATGCTGCGCGCGGACTGCCTCGTGCTGCTCACCGACCAGGACGGGATCTACACGAAGGACCCGCGCAGGCACCACGCCGCCGAGCTGGTGCACCAGGTCACCGACCCGGAGCAACTGGCGACGCTCGACGTCGGCGAGGCGTCGCACCGCGGCGCGGGCGGCATGCGCGGCAAGACGGCGGCCGCGCTCATGGCCGCGGCCGCCAACGTGCGCACAGTCATCGCCAACGGCTCGCGTCCCGGCGTGCTCGCCGCGGCGGTGAGGGGCGAGGACGTGGGCACGGAGGTCCTCGCTCGCGAAACGAGCGCGTCGGCCTTCAAGCTCTGGCTGCGCTACGCCAAACCGGTGCGTGGTACCCTTGAAGTGGACGCCGGGGCGGCGCGTGCCTTGGCGCAGGGAGGGAGCAGCCTGCTTCCCGTGGGCGTCAAGGCGATACACGGGTCGTTCGTGGCCGGCGACGCCGTCGCCATCGTCGGACCCGCCGGCGACGAGATCGCCCGTGGTCTGACCACGATGAGCGCCCGCGACCTGCGCCGCGTCCGCGGACTGCGCAGTGACGAGCTGCGGGAGCTCAACCCGCAGCTCGAGGACGAAGTCGTGCACCGGGACGGATTGGTGCTCGTCGATGAGGAGGCAGGATGAGCGTCGAGCACATGTGCGCCGAGGCGCACCGGGCGGCCCGAGTCCTGGCCGGCCTCTCCCGCGCCCGCAAGGACGAGACGCTCTTCGCCGTCGCCGACGCGCTGCGGAGGCGCTCCGCCGAGATCCTTGCCGAGAACGACGAGGATGTGCGCCTGGCGCGTGAGGGCCGCCTCGCAGACGCCCTCGTGGACCGGCTGCTCCTGGACGAGGACCGGCTGCGTGACGTCGAAGCAGCCGTGCGAGAGATCGCCGCGCTGCCCGACCCCGTCGGTCAGCTCGTGGACGGCTGGCGCCTCGACAACGGCGTCGAGTTGCGCCGGGTCCGCGTCCCTCTCGGCCTCATCGCCGTCATCTACGAGGCGCGTCCCAACGTGACCGTCGACGCGGCCGCGCTGTGTCTCAAGTCGGGCAACGCCGTCATCCTCCGTGGCGGAAGCGCCGCACTGCACACCAACCGCATCCTCGCCGAGGTCGTGCAGGGCGCGGTCATCGAGACGGGTCTGCCGCGCGAAGCCGTCTCGTACCTGTCTCCCGACCGCAGGGAGCTGACCGATCTGCTCAAGCAGCGGCGTTACGTCGACCTCGTCATCCCGCGTGGCGGGGAGGAGCTCAAGGACTACCTGCTGGAGCACAGCAAGGTCCCCGTCATCTACGCCGCGGGGGGCAACTGTCACGTGTACGTGGATGCGGCCGCCGACCTCGAGAAGGCGCTGCCGATCATCGTCAACGCCAAGTGCCAGCGCCCCGGCGTGTGCAATGCCGCCGAGACACTTCTCGTGCATCACGACGTCGCCGAGGCGTTCCTGCCCAAGGCCGCCGAGGAGCTCAAGCGACGAGGCGTGGAGCTCGTCGTCGACAAGGCCGCCGGAGACATCATCGCCGACGCCTCCCTCAAGCGCGCGAACAAGACGCACTACGGCACGGAGTTCCTGGCGCTCAAGCTCGCGGTGCACGTGGTCCCGTCGCTCGATGAGGCGATCGAGCACATCGCCACCTACGGGACGCGCCACTCGGAAGCCATCGTCACCGAAGACCTCGGGGCGGCGCGTCAGTTCTCCGCCCAGGTCGACGCCGCCTGCATCTATGTCAACGCGTCAACTCGCTTCACCGACGGCGGTGCGTTCGGTCTGGGCGCCGAGATGGGCATCTCGACGCAGAAGCTGCACGTCCGGGGTCCGATCGCGCTGCAGGAGCTCACCTGCGTCAAGTACGAGCTCTGGGGCGACGGGCAGGTGAGGAGCTAGCCCGGTGGCCACGACCCAGCCTCGTCTGGGTGTGCTCGGCGGGAGCTTCGATCCGCCGCACCTCGCGCATCTCGCCATCGCCTCCGAGGCGTTCCACGAGCTTCACCTCGAGCGCGTCCTCTTCGTCCCTGCGGCGGCCCCGCCGCACAAGGACGGGGGCGCACGCACCCCGGCCGCCACCCGGCTCGAGCTCACCTCGCTGGCGATCGACGACGATCTCCGTTTCACGGCGTCCAGCGTCGAGATCGAGCGCGACCTCGTCTACACCACGGACACGCTGCGCGCTCTGGGCCGGCGCTACGCCGGACACGACCTCGTGTTCATCATGGGATCGGACTCGCTGCTTCAGCTCGAGACCTGGCACGAGCCCGACGAACTGCTCTCCCTCTGCACGCTCGCGGTCGCGCCGCGGCCCGGCGATCCCGCGGCGGCGGTCGCCGCCGCGGCGAAGCGCTGGGGCGCCGGCAGAGTCGTGCAACTCGACGTCCCGGCGCTGGACCTCTCGTCGTCGGAGATCCGGGGTCGCGTGGCGCGGCGTCGGCCCATCCGCTATCTGGTGCCGCACCGGGTCGAGGAGTACATCGTGGCGTCGGGACTCTACCGGTGACGGGGATCGACCGCGACGTCGCGGAGGCGCTGATCGCCGAACGGCTGTCCCCGCGAAGACGGGAGCACTCACACAGAGTGGCGGCCGAGGCCGTCGCCCTGGCCGGGCGCTACGGCACCTCGCCCGAGCAGGCCGAGATCGCCGGACTCCTGCACGACTACTGCCGCGAGCTGGCCAACGACGAGATCCTGGAGGCCGCCGCGCGGTACGGAATCCCGGTCGGCCCCGTCGAGGCGCGGCGCCCCAAGAACATCCTGCACGGGCCGGTCGCGGCGGCGATGCTCGCCGAACAGGGGCTCGATCCTGTGATCGCATCCGCCGTCGCCCTGCATACGATCGGGGCGGCCGGCATGACGGTGCTCGAGAAGTGCCTCTACCTGGCGGACTACTGCGAACCCGCCCGGGACTTCCCGGGCGTGGACGGCGTGCGAGCGCTGGCCGCAGGGTCGCTGGAGAAGGCGGTCGCAGCCGCCGCGCGCCTCAGCCTTCTGGACATCGTCATGCGCGGCCGTGGGGTGGTCCCGGCGGCGCTCGCGTTGTACAACGAGAGTCATGCCGAAACCTAAGGGATACCGCAGCGACCGCCTGCGCCGTCGGCGCCGCTCGCGGGTGGAGCGGTCGCAGGCCTGGATCCTCTACGTGCTCGCCGGCGCGGTCGCCTTCGTCGCGGTGCTGGGCGCGTGGTACCTCGCCGACCGGTTCATCGGCGAGGAGACGCCTGCCCAGAAGGAGGGCTACCTGGCCGCGATCGAACTCACGGTACCAGGCGAGGAAGCTCCGGTGGCCGGCCTGCTCGTCGCGCAGGATCCCTCTGGTGGCGACCCCGGCGTGTACGTGATCCCACCCGATCTGCTCCTTGAGGGCCCCAACGGCGAGTACGTGTTCGCTGCCGACGCCATGGCGACGAACCTGCTCGCCGCCGATCTGGGGAACGTGGTTCACGCGCCGATCGACGCGGTCTACCGCGTGCCGGTAGCCGATCTCGGTCGCTGGGCGGGCGCCGGCGGACTCGAGATCGCTCTCGAGGGGCCGGTAAGCGTCGACATGGAGGGCGAGACCAGGGTGTTCGAGGACGGAGACCTTGTCCCGGTCGCCGACCTGCCGGCGATCTTCACCGCGACGGGGATCGACCGCCAGGAGACGATGGCGCTGCAGACGGCGCTCGTCCGGTCCGCCCTCGAGACCGCGGCTCTGCGTCCTGACGGCGAACGCGCGCGGCTGGCCGGCGTCAGCCCGTCGCCGCAGCAGGGTCCGGCGCTGTCCAAAGTGCTGCGGCGCATCACCTCGGGCGCCGCACAGGTGGAGCGGTTCCCTGCCCAGACCCGGGTCGCCGAGGGGCAGTTCGCCTTCTTGCCCGACGCCGAGGCGATCATGGCGGGGATCACCCGGCGGTCGCCCGCGTATCACGCGGACGTCACCGTCCAGGTCCGCAACGGGAGCGGCAAGGTCGGCGTCGGTGAGGCCGTCGTCGACCGCCTGTCCAGCCTCGACGTGAACCTGCCGTCGCCCCGCAACGCCGACAGCTTCTCCTACCGGCAGACGCAGATCCTTGCGGGTCCCGACACCCTCCCGGTGGCCCGGGACATCCGTGCTATACTCGGCCGCGGCGTCGTCCTCGACGGTCGAGACCTTCCGAAGGCGACCGTGGTCGTCATCGTGGGTGACGACTTCAAGGCCTCGCAATCCAGCCCGAAGGACCAGCAGTAGCAGCCCGCCCCGATCTCACGACCAGCGAGCACCTGGCGCTCGACGTCGCCGCCCTGGCCGCCGGCAAGAAGGCGCAGGACGTCGTCGTACTCGCCATGGATGAGGCTGTGTCCTACACGGACTTCTTCGTCGTCGTGAGCGGCGCCAACACGCGACACACGCGGGCGATCGCCGACGAGATCCAGCAGAAGCTCCGTGCGGAGCGGCGTCCGGCGCGCGTCGAGGGCGAGCGCGAAGGCGAGTGGATCCTCATCGACTTCATCGACGTCGTCGTCCACGTGTTCACCACCACTGCCCGCGACTTCTACCGACTCGAGACCCTGTGGGGCGACGTCCCGCGGCTCGCTGTCCCGGTGGAGGGCTGAGCGGCCTGGCGGCGAAGGTGGCGCGAGGAGCCCGACCATCAGGGGGAGGCGCTGATGCGTAGACTGTCCGGTGCGACGCTCGTCGTGCTGTTCATCGTTCTGACGCTGGGTGCCGTTCCCGCGATGGCCTTCGATCGTGGCGCCAACGAGGCGAAGCTGCTCAAGCTGGTCAACCGCGCCCGTGTTGCCCGCGGCCTCGCCTCCGTCAAGGTCGTGAGCGCGCTCGATCGTGCGGCGCTCAAGCACTCGCGGGACATGATCGCCCGCGACTACTTCTCCCACTCCTCGCTGGCCGGCGTGACCGTCGCCGCGAGAGCACGGCGGGCCGGCTATTCCCCGAGCGGCTGCTCGCTCTGGACCGTGGGCGAGGTGATCGCCTGGGGCAAGTCGACCAGGGGGACGCCTGGGAGCGTCTTCCGCGCCTGGATGCGGTCGCGCTCTCACCGGAGCATCATCCTCGGCAAGCGCTGGCGCGATGTGGGCATCGGCTGTTACCGCGGGACCTTCAAGGGCATGTCGGGCGTGATCATGTACACGGTCGACTTCGGGCGGCGCGTGCAGTAGCCGTCGCGCGCCGAGGACGCACCGTCCACGGCTCGTTTCGCCGCTTCACCCGTATTGACCGTCCGCCCCGTCGGACGTAAGATACGAACATATGTTCGTATCAGGCCGGGCAATCCTCCACCTCGACATGGACGCCTTTTTCGCCTCGGTCGAGCAGGCGCGCCGCCCCGAGCTGCGCGGCCTGCCCGTGATCGTCGGCGGCGAGTGCGGCGGGCGCGGCGTGGTCTCGGCCTGCTCCTACGAGGCGCGCGCTTACGGGGTGCACAGCGCACTGCCCATCACGCAGGCCGAGCGGCTCTGTCCGCACGGGGTGTTCCTGCCGGTGGACATGAAGGCCTATCTCGCCGTCAACCGGTCACTGGTGGAGATCCTCGAACGCTACACCGACCTCGTCGAGGTGGCGTCCATCGACGAGGCGTATCTCGACGTCACCGGCAGCCGGCGGTTGTTCGGCCCGCCGCGCACCATCGCCCACCGCATCCAGGAACAGGTCTACGACGCGCACGCTGTGACCTGCTCCATCGGCATCGGGCCCACCAAGCTGCTGGCCAAGCTGGCCGCCGGCATGCACAAACCGGCCGGCATCGGTGAGCTCAGCGCAGCCGACGTGCACGGCCGCCTGCGCGACCTGCCGGTGGGCGAGGTCTGCGGCATCGGGCCGGTCACCCAGGAGCGCCTTGCAGCCCTCGGCCTCACCACGGTCGGGATGTTGCAGGACGTGCCGTTCCCGCTGCTCGCCGCAGCGTTCGGCAGCGGCGCCCACGGGCTGCGCCAGCTCGCTCTGGGGCGCAGCTTCTCACCGGTGCGCAGCGAGCGGCCGCTGCCGAAGTCGGTCGGCCGCGAGATCACCTTCGGCGACGACGTCAACGATCCCGGGCTCCTTCGCGCCACCCTGCTCTCGCTCACCGATCACGCCGTCGCCGAGCTGCGCCGCAAGGGCCTGGCGGCGCGTACCGTGGCGCTCAAGGTGCGCTTCAACACCTTCCACACCGTGAGCCGTCGCCGCACGCTGCCACGTCCGGCCAGCGCCGTGCGGCCGCTCTACGAGACGGCTACGACGCTGCTCGACGAGCTCGATGTCGGCGCCCGCTGGGTGCGCCTCGTCGGGGTGAGCGTGAGCGGCTTCGCGCACAACGCCTTTCAGCTCACCATGGACGACGGCTGGCGCGAGGTGGCGTTGGGCGAGGCCGTCGACAGGGTCCGCGAGAAGTACGGCTTCACGGCGCTCGCGCTGGCCGGCGGCGCGCCGGCGCG
>DASRZL010000185.1:0-4598 GCA_035686425.1 Thermoleophilia bacterium | reverse complement strand
CTCGGGTTCCTCGGCAAGCTGCTGCTCGTGGCGTCGCCGTTCGCCCTCGTCATGGGCGCCTTCAACCCGCTCTTCGACCAGGAGGTGGTGGCCTACGTCGGCAGCGTGCCCGTCAGCGGCGGCTGGGTCTCCTACGCCTCGATCCTCCTGCGCTTCCTCCTGACGGTGGCGGCGGCGCTCGTCCTCACCGCGACCACGAGCTTCACCGGCGTCTGCCTGGCTCTGGAGAAACTCAAGGTCCCGGATGTGCTCGTCACCCAACTGCTGCTGCTCTTTCGCTACATCTTCGTGCTCGGCGACGAGGCGACGCGCATGGGGCAGGCGCGGCGCCTGCGCAGCTTCGGGCGCCGAGGCATGGGCTGGCGCGTCCACGGCCAGATGCTCGGCCAATTGCTCCTGCGCACGTTCGCGCGGGCGCAGCGCATCTACCTGGCGATGAAGTGCCGCGGCTTCGACGGCGAGATCCGCGTCGCGCGGCGGCTGCACTTCGGAGCGGCAGACCTCGTCTTCACGCTCGCCTGGTCGGCCGCCTTCATCGTCTTCCGCCTCGTCGACCTGCCGCTCGCCGTCGGCCGCCTCGTCACTGGTCTCTCGGCGTGAGTCACCACACGATCAGCGTCCGCGACTTGAGCTTCTCCTACCCGGACGGTACGCAGGCGCTCGAGGGCGTCTCCTTCGAGATCGGACACGGCGAGGCGATCGCGATCGTCGGCGCCAACGGCGCCGGCAAGTCGACCCTGCTGCTGCACCTCAACGGACTGCTCACGCCGAGGCGCGGCACCGTGGACATCGGCGGCATCCCGGTGACAAAGAACACGCTGCCCGACATCCGCAGGACGGTCGGCATGGTCTTCCAGGACCCGGACGACCAGCTGTTCATGCCGACCGTCGCCGAGGACGTCGGCTTCGGGCCGCTCAACCTCGGGCTCGCCCCGGGAGACGTCGCGGCCCGCGTCTCGCGCGCGCTGGCGCGCGTCGGCGCCGAGCACCTCGCGGAGCGCCCGCCGTACCACCTCTCCGCCGGGGAGAAGCGGGCGGTCGCCATCGCCACCGTCCTCGCCATGGAGCCGAACGTCCTTGTGATGGACGAGCCCTCCAGCGGCCTCGATCCGCGGGCGCGTCGCCGCCTGCTCGGCCTGCTCGAGGGATTCGAGCACACGCGCATCATCGCCACGCACGACCTCGACCTCGCCGCCCAGCTCTGCGAACGCACTATCGTGATGGGAAGCGGCCGCGTGCTCGCCGACAGGCCCACGGCTGAGGTGTTCATCGACGACGAGCTGCTCGCGGCCGGCGGCCTCGAGCGGCCCCTCGGCATGCTCGCCTGCCCGGTCTGCGGCGCCGCGCCGCCCGCCGGAGCCTGACCGGAGCACGCGTCCGGGTGGCGGCCGTGCCCAAGCCACCGGCCCGAACGCACGCTCCGAAGCTCACAGATAGCGGTACCAGCGTGGGCGCGGGAAGTTGCGCCAGAGCGGCCCGGGCTTGCCGAGGCGGCGCAAGAGCCGAGGCCCCCAGGCCGCGCTCCAGTCCCGAGCCCCGGGCAAGAACCAGTTGCGGCGGCCGGCTGCCGCCGCGCGCACCTGACGCGAGAGCCAGGCGGCGCGCGGGTCGTCCGCCGGCAGGCCTGCCGCATAGAAGCGCGGCTCGAGCAGCTGCTGGCGCTCGCCGATGACGCCAGCCTCGCGGGCCAGGTCGGCGAGCCTCGTCCCCGGATAGATCCGCAGGCCGACCATGGCGACGACGGCCGTCGGCGCCAGCTCGTCCGTCACGCGCACCGTCTCTGCGACGGTCTCCGGCGTCTCCCCCGGCCCGCCGAAGAGCAGCGAGTGACAGACGTCCAGCCGGGCGGCCTTCGCCGCCGCGTTGGCCGTGCGCAGGTCCTCGACGGTGAACGACTTGCCGAGGCCCGGAAGGAGCTCCTCGGCGGCGGAGTCGACGCCGAAGTCGACGGAGGTGCAGCCGGCGGCGCGCAGCAGCTCGAACACCCCGGGGTCACCGACGCGCGGCTGCAGGTAACAGGAGAAGCTCACGTCCGCGAGCGGAGCGCCCAGTGGGCCGCGCCGGCGCAGAATCTCCTCGCACACCGCGGTCATGTGCTCCTCGTCGGCGTTGAACGAGGAGTCGACGATGAACTGCTCCACGGCGCCCAGCTCCACGCGCAGACGCTCCATCTCGTCCACGACGTTCTCCGGGGGGCGCCGCCGCAGGCGCGCGCCCTCGAGCCGCGGGTAGGTGCAGTAGATGCAGCGGTGCGGGCAACCACGGGCCGTCTGGACGCCGGCGGTGCGGTAGCGGCCGGCGCCCGGGAAGACCGCTGCGAGGTCACCGGGAAGACGCACGCCGCGCAGATCCTCGAGCGGCCGCTCCACGATGCCTTCCGCCAGGCCGCCGTCCACGAGCGCCCCGACGGCGGCCTCACCATCGCCGACGACGCCGTCTCGCACGAGGAGGGCCCGCCGCAGCTCACGCGGGAAGATGGAGAAGGCCGGGCCGCCGAGGACGAGCCGCGCCCGCGGCGCGCCCTCCCGTACGGCGTCCGCCACCCGCGCGTACCAGTCCGTGTACGCGCGCGTGCTCGGCCATGCGGCGTTGTCGGCGTTGCGCAGGGAGAGGCCGACGACGTCCGGCCGCGAGGTGGACAGCTCGGCGCGCAGCGCCTGCAGCGGCCGGCGGCAGAGGCCCGCGTCAAAGACGCGGGCGAGGCCGCCGGCGGCCTCGACGGCCCCGGCGACATAGAGAGCCCCCACCGGGAAGGCCGGTTCGGGGAACTGCTCGCGATTGGCGACGACGATCAGGACGCGCGTCATACGTGCAGTATGGACCACGGCGAGCGCCGATGCTGCCGCGGCCGTGAGCTACCGCTTGGTGTGGTGTTTCTTCCCGCCCTTGCGCTCGCGGTGGTTCCCGTCGGCGGTCGTCTTGCGGCGCGCGTGGACCTGGTTGTTGCGGCGCGTGTAGATCCAGAGCAGGAGGCAGGACACCGCAACGGAGCCGATGAGGCCACCGGGCGCGATCTTGAACCCATCACCCATGACGAGGTTGAGAAGGATGCCGGCGATGAGCGAGCCGGCGACACCGATGATGAACAGGGCTCCCCAGTCATTCGGGTGCATGTCGTGGCGGATCAGCAGACTGGCCGCCCATCCGGCGGTCATGCCGATGACGATGAAGATGAGGATGGTCCACATGTTGGGCGACGCTCCTGTTCGGGTCGGCGACGACGGGCAGCCGGGATGATACCGCATCGCCCGGCTTCGAAGCCCTCCAGGCTAGTGGTGGAAGCCCGCGCCGCCGTCCACCGGGATGAGCGGGCTGGGCAGCTTCGCCAGGCGCGCCACCTGCTTGCGCAGGTCGGCGAGGAGCATGTCGGCCACGTCGAACGTGAAGCCGCGCCGCACGACGATGCGCAGCGCCGCGAGGTCCTCCCTGTTCTTGGGGAACGTGTACGCCGGCACCTGCCAGCCGCGCTCGCGGAGCGCCGCGGAGACGTCGAAGACCGTGTAGTTCTTGACCTCGTCCTTCAGCTTGAAGGCGAAGACGGGGAGCTGATCACCGCGCGTGAGCAGCTCGAAGGGCCCCATCTTCTCGATCTCCCCCGCCGTGTACATCGCGACGTCGCGCGAGAACTGCTGCACGAGCTGGAAGCCCTCGAACCCCAGGCGGAGGAAGGTGTAGTACTGGGCGACGACCTGCGACCCCGGCCGCGAGAAGTTGAGCGCGAAGGTGGGCATCTCATCGCCGAGGTAGTTCACCCAGAAGATCAGTTCCTCGGGCAGCGCCTGGGCATCGCGCCAGATCGCCCAGCCGACACCGGGGTAGACGAGCCCGTACTTGTGGCCGGATGCGTTGATCGACTGCACCCGTGGGACGCGGAAGTCCCACTCGAGGTCCGGGTCGAGGAACGGCGCGACGAACGCGCCGGAGGCGCCGTCCACGTGGATGGGGATGTCCAGCCCTGTGCGCTCCTGGAGGTCGTCGAGGAGCTCGGACATCTTCTTGACGTCCTCGTAGCTGCCGTCGAAGGTCGATCCCACGACGACGACGACGCCGATGGTGTTCTCGTCGCAGAGCTCGACCGCCTCCTCCGGTGAGAGGTGATAGCGGTCGCCCTCCATCGGCACCAGGCGCATCTCGATGTCCCAGTAGTTGGCGAACTTGTCCCAGCACACCTGGACGTTGATGCCGGTGACCAGGTTGGGCTTGTCGATGGGCTTGCCCTCGGCGCGGCGGCGCTGCTGCCAGCGGCGCTTGAGCGCGAGGCCGCCGAGCATCGCCGCTTCGCTGGAGCCGGTCGTCGAGCAGCCGGTCGCCTGCTTCACATCGGGAGAGTGGAAGAGGTGGCTCAGCATGTTGACGCAGCGCATCTCTATGGCGGCCGTCTGCGGGTACTCGTCCTTGTCGATCATGTTCTTGTCGAAGGTCTCCGCCATGAGCTTGTCGGCGTAAGGATCCATGTAGGTGGTGACGAACGTGGCCAGGTTGAGACGCGCGTTGCCGTCGAGCATGAGCTCGTCGTGCACGATCTGATAGGCGACGTCGCCGCGCATCTCCCCGGCAGGCAGCTCGTGCTGCGGGACGCGCGACGTCTCGGCGGTGAA
>DASRZL010000184.1:0-8769 GCA_035686425.1 Thermoleophilia bacterium | reverse complement strand
CATCTACGACTCCGGGCTGGTCGAGCCGGACCCGTCGGACGAATCCCTGGTCCGCTGCGGCCTGCCGTTCACGCAGGCTGCGATGGACGATCTCGGCAAGAAGGTCGTCACCAACATCGTCGCCGTCGGCGCACTCGCGGTGATCAGCGGCGTGCTCCCCGTCGACGCGGTGAGCCAAGCGGTCGTGAGTCGGGTGCCGGCGCGCTTCAAGGAGCTCAACGAGCAGGCGTATGACCTCGGGTTGCGTCTGGGCGAGGAGGCTCTCGCCATGCTGGCCGCCCCCTCGACGACTACGGCCACCTAGGCCGGAAGGACATCCCTATGGACCTGCTGGAACACCAGGGAAAAGCGCTCTTCGCCGCCGCCGGCCTGCCGGTGCTGCCCGCGATCGTCGCGACGACGCCCGAGAAGGCCCGGCGGGCGGCCGAGCACCTCGGGCCGCGCGTGTGCGTCAAGGCGCAGGCCAAGACCGGCGGCCGCGGCAAGGCGGGCGGCATCCGCGTCTGCGGGACGGCAGCCGAGGTCGAGACCGCGACCACCGACATCCTCGCCATGACGATTCACGGCCACGACGTCGAGGCGGTGCTGGTGGAGCGGGCCGTCGACATCGCGCGCGAACTGTACCTCGGGATCACCGTCTCCCGTGAGGTGCGCAGCCCGCTGCTCGTGTTCTCCCGAGAGGGCGGCGTGGACATCGAGGAGCTCGCGAAGCGCGCGCCTCAGGCGCTTCTGCGCCGCCCCATCGACCCGCTGCTCGGGCTGCTCGAGTACCAGGTGCGCGACGTCGTCGACGCGGCCGCCTTCGGTCCCGACGAGCCGGGCGGCACGGGGGCCGGCAAGGGGCTGGCCGCGGTCTGCCGGATGCTCTGGAAGTTGTACCGCGACCAGGACGCCACCCTGGTCGAAGTGAACCCGCTCGTGCTCACCACGGGCGGCGAGATCGTGTGCCTCGACAGCAAGGTGACGGTCGACGAGAACGCGTTCTTCCGGCACCCGGACGTGAAGCCGGAACCGCCGCAGGACGCGCGCGAGGCGAAGGCCCGCGCGGCCGGCCTCGCGTTCGTCCCGCTGGACGGCGACATCGGCGTCATCGGCAACGGCGCCGGCCTCGTGATGAGCACCATCGACCAGATCGCCGCCGAGGGCGGCCGGGCCGCCGACTTCTGCGACATCGGCGGCGGCGCCCGCTCGGAGGTCGCGCAGGCGGCCCTCGAGGCGACGTTCGCCGGGCCGCCGGTGGCCGCCGTGCTCGTCAACATCTTCGGCGGCATCACCCGCTGCGAGGACGTCGCCAAGGGCCTGGTCGAGGCGATCGGGGCAGCCGGCGTGGACGCTCCCGTCGTCGTGCGGCTGGACGGCAACGCCGCCGAAGAGGGCCACGCCGTCCTGCGGGCCGCGGACCTCCCCAACGTGACCTTGGCCCTCGACCCCGACGAGGCCGTCCGGCTCGTCGTCGCCATCTCACGGGAGCGCGAGGCCGCAGCCGGGACGGCCGCCGACGTGGCGCCCGGAGGCGAGGGCTGATGGCCATCCTCATCGACAACGCCACCCGCGTGCTCGTCCAGGGCGTCACCGGCCGCGAGGGCGCCTTCCACACGAGGCGCATGCTCGCCTCCGGGACCAACGTCGTCGCCGGCGTCACGCCCGGCCACGGCGGCAAGACCGTGCAGGACGTGCCCGTCTTCGACAGCGTGCACGAGGCGGTCGCGCACATCGCGGCGGACGTCTCGGTGCTCTTCGTGCCGGCGCCGCGCGCGCGCGATGCCCTCTTCGAGGCGGCCGATGCCGGCATCAAGCTCATCGTCTGCATCACCGAGGGCATCCCGGTGCGCGACATGGCTGAGGTCATGGCGCATCTACCACGCCGGGGCGCGAAGCTCATCGGCCCCAACTGCCCAGGCCTCATCACGCCCGCCCGCTGCAGCGCCGGTATCATGCCATCGGAGATCTTCATGCCGGGAGCGGCCGGCGTGGTCTCCCGCTCGGGCACGCTCACCTACGAGGTCGTGCACGAGCTCACGCAAGCGGGCATCGGCCAGTCCACCGCGGTGGGCATGGGCGGCGACGCGGTCCACGGCATCGGTTTCATCGAGTGCCTCGAGCTCTTCGAGGCCGACCGCGAGACCGAGGGCGTCGCGCTCATCGGCGAGATCGGCGGCGACGACGAAGAGCGTGCCGCGGCGTTCATACGCGAGAGAATGACGAAGCCGGTCGTCGCCTACGTGGCCGGTCACAGCGCCCCACCCGGAAGGCGCATGGGTCACGCCGGCGCGATCGTGGAAGGGTCGGCCGGCACAGCCGCCACCAAGCAGGCCGCCCTCGAGGCGGCGGGCATCCCTGTGGCGGGCTCGCCGTCGGAGCTCGCGCGGCTGCTGGGAGAGGCCATCAAGAGGAGACGAGCGACATGACGCAGATCGTCGTCGGCGACGCGCCGCTCACCATCGACGAGGTCATCGCCGTGGCGCGTGGCGGGGCTGAGGTCACGCTCGGCGCGGCCGCGCGCGAGCGCATCGAGGCGGCGCACGACGTCATCGCCGCCGTCATCGCCGGCGAGCAGGTCGCTTACGGGGTCACCACCGGCTTCGGCCTGCTGGCCACCACGCACATCCCGGTCGACAAGGTCCGAGAGTTGCAGGAGAACCTGGTCCGCAGTCACGCCGTGGGCCTTGGCGAGCCGCTCTCCCGAGAGGTTGTGCGCGCCGCCATGGTCATCCGCCTCAACACGATGGCGCGCGGCTACTCTGGGGTGCGCCTGGAGGTCGCCGAGCAGCTGGCGGCCTGCATCAACGCCGACATCGTGCCGTGGGTGCCCTCGCGGGGCTCGCTGGGGGCGTCCGGCGACCTGGCCCCGTCCGCGCACCTCGTGCTCGCGATGATGGGCGAGGGCGAGTTGCTCACGGAGGACGGGCGGCGCGAGCCGAGTGGGCCCGACCTGCGGGCCGCCGGGCTCGCGCCCCTTTCGCTCGAGGCCAAGGAGGGCCTCAGCCTCCTCAACGGCACCCAGTTCATGGCCGCCATCGGCAGCATGCTGGTCGCCGACGGCGAGGCGCTCCTCGACTCCGCCGACCTCATCGGCGCGATGAGCCTCGAAGGTCTGCGCGCCTCAGTCGGCCCCTTCGAGGAGCGCATCCAGGCGCTGCGCCCGATCCCCGGCCAGCTGGCCACCGCGGCGAACGTCCGTCGTGCCACGGCCGGCAGCGCGATCATGCTCAGTCACCTCAACTGCGACAAGGTCCAGGACGCGTACTCGCTGCGCTGCATCCCGCAGGTGCACGGCGCTTGCCGTGACGCACTCGCCTGGCTGCGCCGGGTCGTGGGCGTCGAGGTCGACTCGGTCACCGACAACCCGCTCATCTTCCCGGACTCGGGCGAGATCATCTCGGCCGGCAACTTCCACGGCGAGCCGCTCGCCCTGGCGCTTGACCTCGCGGCGATGAGCCTCGCGGAGATCGCCTCCATCAGTGAGCGCCGGACGTTCCGCATGCTCACCAGCTCGCTGAGTGAGTTGCCGCCCTTCCTCACCACGGACAGCGGCCTCAACAACGGCTACATGATCGCGCAGTACACGGCCGCGGCACTGGTGAGCGAGAACAAGGTCCTCTGTCACCCGGCGAGCGTGGACTCGATCCCGAGCTCCGGCGACCAGGAGGACCACGTCAGCATGGGGATGACGGCGGCGCTCAAGGCGCTTGACGTGCTCGGAAACGCGCAGAAGGTGCTCGGCATCGAGGCCGTCTGCGCCGCCCAGGCCATGGACCTGCTGGCGCCGCTGGAGCCCGGCGCCGGTACCGGAGCCGGGCGGGCCGTCGTCCGCGGGTTCGCCCCAACGCTCGGGCGCGACCGGTACCTGGCGCCCGAACTCGAGGCCGCCGCCGAGGCCGTCGCCGCCGGCCGCTTCGCCGCGATCGTGCGCGATGGCGCGGCTGCCGGCGAGGGAGAGGCGCGATGACCGTCCGCTGCGATCTGCTCGTCCGCGGCGCGAGCGAGCTCGTCACGATGAGCTCGGGCGCAGGCGCGGCTGCGCCCGCCGGCGCCGTCGATCTCGGCGTGATCCCGCACGGCGCCGTGGCCGCCCGCGATGGCCGCATCGTGTGGGCCGGTCTGGAAACGGAGCTTGCCGGCGCCGTCGAGGTGCCCGCCGACGCCATCGTCGTCGACGCCGAGGGCGCCGCCGTGCTGCCCGGTTTCGTCGACGCCCACGCGCACCTCGTGTGGGCCGGCGAGCGGGCCGCGGAGTACGGCGCCCGCCTCGCCGGCGCCACGTACCTGGAGGTGCAGGAGGCCGGCGGCGGCATCAACAGCACCGTGCGCGCGACCAGGGCGGCGACGGAGGAGCAGCTCGCGGCCCTCGCCGCCCGCCGCCTCGACTCCTTTCTGCGGCACGGCACGACCACGCTGGAGGCGAAGACCGGCTACGGCCTGACGCTCGAGGACGAGCGCAAGTCGCTCGCCGCCGCGAAGGTCGCGCACCCGGTCCGCCGCGTGCACACCATCCTCGCGGCGCATCTGACGCCCGAGGAGTACGCCGGCCGCGACGACGAGTACATCGGCCTCGTCTGCGACGAGATCCTGCCGGCACTCGCCGGTCAGGCCGAGTTCGCCGACGTCTTCTGCGACGAGGGCGCTTTCACCGTGGCGCAGTCGCGGCGCGTCCTCGAAGCGGGACGCGCCCTCGGCTACCGCCTCAAGATCCACGCCGAGGAACTGGCGCATACGGGCGGGACGGCGCTCGCCGCCGAGCTCGGCGCCGCCTCCGCCGACCACCTCATCCACATCACCGGCGAGGACATCGCGGCGCTCCGCGCCGCGAGCACGGTCGCGGTCCTGCTGCCGGGCACCAGCTACACGCTGCATACGACGTACGCGCCGGCGCGGGAGCTGCTGGCTGCCGGCGTCACCGTCGCCCTCGCCACCGACTTCAACCCCGGCAGCTGCTACTGCGAGAATCTGCAGACGGCGATCTCGTTCGCCTGCCAGGAGCAGCGGCTGACGCCGGCCGAGGCCCTTCGCGCCGCCACCCTGGGCGGTGCGGCGGCGCTCGGCCTGCAGCACGAGGTCGGCAGCGTCGAGACGGGCAAGCGCTGCGACCTCCTCATCCTCGACGCCGCCACGCACCAGGAGCTGCCCTACCATTGGGGCGTCAACCTCGTGACCGGCGTGGTTGCCGGCGGCGAGGTCGTGGTGCGCGACCGCGCGCTCGCGTACTCCGCGCCCGTCGCCGGCCCATCAAGCGCAGACGGAGGCCCGTCGTGACCCTCATCGAGTGCATCCCGAACTTCAGCGAAGGCCGCCGCCAGAACGTGATCGACGAGATCGCGGCCGCCGTGACCCGCGTCGACGGCGTCCATCTGCTGGACGTGCAGAGCGACGCGACGCACAACCGCTGCGTCATCACCTTCGTCGGCCACGAGGGACCGATCGCGGAGGCGGCGTTCCGCGCCATCGAGACGGCGGCGGCCCTCATCGATCTCAACGATCACAAGGGCGCCCATCCGCGCTTCGGCGCCGCCGACGTCGTGCCGTTCGTGCCGCTGCGCTCTGAGGAGGTGCCGATCTGCGTGGACGTGGCGCAGGTGCTGGCGCGACGCGTCGCCACCCACCTCGAGATCCCCGCGTTCCTCTACGAGGACGCGGCCCGCGTGCCCGAGCACCGCAACCTCGCCGTGATCCGCGGCAAAGGTTTCGAGGAGCTCCGCGACGTGATCGCCGTCGACCCGGCGAGGCGACCCGATGAGGGCGAGGCGCGCGTGCACGCGACGGCCGGGGCCGTCGCCATCGGCGCGCGCTTCCCGCTCATCGCCTTCAACGTCAACCTCGACTCGAACGACCTCGACCTCGCGCATCGCATCGCCCGTGAGATCCGCGAGCGCGACGGCGGCATGAAGTGCGTCAAAGCGATCGGGCTCATGCTCGAGGACGGCGCCGTACAGGTCTCTATGAACCTCACCGACTACCGTGTGACCTCATTGGCCGACGTCGTCGGGGCCATCGGCGAGCGCGCCGCGGCGGTGGGCGTTGCCATCCGGGAGAGCGAGGTCGTCGGCCTGCTGCCCGAGGACGCCCTCGTCCGCCTGGCGCAGTCGGCGCTGTACGCCACGGGCTTCGGCCGCGGGCAGGTTCTCGAAGCCCAAGTCCTGGACACGCTGCTGTGACGGGCGAGACCACGGGGGCGATGACGGCGGCGGCGGGCGACATCAGGATCACCGCGGTCCGCACGACGCCGCTCTTCCTCACGTTCAAGGAGCCGTATCACTGGGCCGGCCGCGTCGACTACGGCTGCGCCGTGGTCCTCGTCGAGATCGAGACCGATGCGGGCATCACCGGAATCGGCGAGTCGACGGCGTCGCTCGCCGCCGAGGGTACCGTCGCGGCGCTTCGCGCCGTCGAGCCGCTCTTCATCGGCCAGTCCGTTCACGACGTGGCGCGGCTCTGCCATGAGGCGCGCCACCTCGGCAGCTTCAATCACACGCCGTGGCACGCCGACTTCGTGCTGGCCGGCGTGGAGATGGCGCTCTGGGACGCGATCGGCAAGGCCGCCGGCCAGCCGGTCTACCGGCTCCTCGGCGGCGCCGTCCGCGACGAGGTCGACTACTTCGGCTTCGTTCAGGGCGACACGACCGAAGAGCTCCTGGAGGACGCCCGCGACCTTGCCGCGGCGGGCTACAGCGTCATCTACCTCAAGGTCGGCCGCGGCGACGCGGCCGACCTTGCGAACACGGCGGCCGTGCGCGAGGCCATCGGCGGTCGCCGGCTGCGCCTCGACCCGAACTGCGCCTGGAGCGTGCCGCACGCGATCCGCATGATCCACAAACTGGAGCCATTCGATATCGACTGGGTGGAGCAGCCGACGACGCTGCTCAGCATCGCCGCGATGCGTCAAGTCCGCGAGGCCGTCTCCGTGCCTATCGCCGCCGATCAAGCGGTCTTCACACCGGCCGACGTCTACGACTTCTGCCGGCAGCGCGCCGCCGACGCCATCGTCCTCTCGCCGCACGAGGCCGGCGGCTTGCTCGCCTTCGGCAAGGCCGCCGCCATCGCCGAGGCCGCCGGCGTGCCCGTCTGCCTGCACGGTCAGGGCGTCTCCGGCATCACCGACTGCGCTCAACACCACCTCGGCCTGAGCACGCCGAACCTGACCGACGGCAACCAGATCATGCACCAGCTGCTCGTAGAGGATCTTGTGAGCTCACCTGACCTCACGCCGCGGCAGGGCAAGCTCGGCCTCGTCGACGCGCCTGGACTCGGCGCCGAGCTCGACAGCGACGCGGTCGCCCGCGCCGCCGAGCGCTACGAGAGAGGAGCCGCCTCGTGAAGGTCCTGATCGCCGGCCAGAAGCTGGTCACGGAGCTTCTCCCCATGGAGGAGGCCATCCCCTGATGCGCGAGTCGCTGCTGAGCCGGGGCGGCGAGTTCCTCATCCCCAGGAGCGAGGGGTTCATCGGCGACAACCACGTCGTCGGCGAGATCGGCGAGGTGCTCACCGGCAAGACCTTGGGCCGCACCTCGCCGGACGAGATCACGCTCCGCAAGTCGCTCGGCATCGCGATCGAGGATCTTGCCGCGGCGCACCGCGTCTACGAGATGGCCCGCGAGAAGGATCTCGGCGCCTGGGTCGAGATCGCCGGCCTGCACGTTGGCAAAGCCGTGGAGGGATGACGTGGCAGTAGCGCCCTACCCCGAGTTCTTCAACGACGTGTTCGGACCGGTGATGCAGCCCGGCTCGAGCTCGCATACGGCCGGGCCCTGCCGCCTGGGCTACCTCGCCGGCAACCTGCTCGGGGAACCGGTCGCCAAGGTGCGCGTCGAGCTCGACAAGGAGGGCTCGTTCGCCGGAACGTTCGGCATCATGGCCGAGGACAGGGCCATGGTGGCCGGTGTCCTCGGCTACCTGCCTGACGACCAGCGGCTCTTCCGCGCCTTCGAGCTGGCCGAGGAGGCCGGCGTCGAGGTGGGCTTCGCGTTCACCGAGCTCACGGAGAGCAAGCATCCGAACGCGGTCAAGTTCATCCTCACCGGCCAGAGCGGTTTGATGGTCGAGCTGGTGGGCGACTCGACAGGCGGCGGCATGGTGGAGACGGTCGCCGTCGACGGCTTCCCCTACCGCACGCTCGGCGACGCCTTCGTCCTGCTCGTCCAGGATCCGCTGGAGGCTCTGAGCGGCGAGAAGATCGAGCGGCTTGGGGCCGAGCTCCCCGACGTGGTCGACGCGCAAGAGGTGCGCGTCGCCGGCCGCGGGGTCCTATACGCGTTCGCGCTGGCCGTCGAGCCGGACCTCGTCGCGCTGCGCGCGGCGCTCGATGGCGACGTGCCGGTGCTGCGGCTGGCGCTGCTGCGGCCGCTGCTGCCGGTCGTCAGCCAGCCCGACCGCAAGCCACAGCTCTTCGACACGATGAAGCGCTGGCGCGAGCTCGCGGTCGAGAACGCTGCTCCGCTCTGGGAGGTCGCCGTCCAGTACGAGATGGACGCGTCCGGCTGGCCGCGCGCGTGGGTGGTCGAGCGCATGCGTGAGCTCGCCGTGCTCATGCGGCGACAGACGCGGGCGGTGTACGACGAAGAAGTGGCCGTCCCCGACGGCCCCTTCAAGCCCGACTTCGCCGGTCGCTGGGCGACGCACGCGGCGACGCCGGCGCGGGTCACCGACGGCATCACGGCGCAGACGATCAAGTACGCCTACGGCGCCGGCGCCGGGATCCCCGGCGTGGAGAACGTCCCCGGGCCGATGGGCGGCGGGGCCGGCTACGTCTACGCCGCCCTCAGCGCCGTGCAGGAG
>DASRZL010000183.1:0-15563 GCA_035686425.1 Thermoleophilia bacterium | reverse complement strand
CGATCCGGTGGCGATGGAGCTGCTGCGGCGGGAGCACGGCCTGGGTCTGCTGACGATGACGTCCTCCACCCATCCGGCCGAGCCGGGCATGATGGAGGCCAAGTTCAACATCAGCAAGCTGCTCGACATCCCGATCAACTGCGTCGAGCGCTTCAAGGAGCGGACGAACCGCTGACGGCTTGAGCCGGCGCGGGGAAGGGCGGGAGGCCCGCCCCCGGCGCGCCGGCCGGCCTGCACCGGTCGTCCAGAGCACCACCGAGGGGGCGGCGCGCCGCGAGGCACGTCGCCCCCGTTCTCGGTCGGCGCCGCAGCCGCGACGGACTGAGCGGACTTGCACGCGGCTGGTGTCGCTGACGACCCGCACGCCCTCTCGCGGCCTCGCTCCGCGTCCTTCCGGGGTGTAGAACCTGAATAAACATGAACGGGGCTTGTCAAGACGGCGTCTTCCGCACTAGAATTCATGACTCGTTTTGACCCTCGAAAGGAGAACCATGCCCCGCGCGTTCAAACTGGTCCTTCCGCTGGCGCTCGTGCTCATCCTCGCCGTCGCCGGCGTGGCCGCCGGCTGCGGCAGCTCGGATACGGAGAGCGACGCGAGTCCCAGCGCCGACACCAGCCAGGCCTACTCCATCGGTATCAGCCAGATCGTCACGCACCCCGCGCTCGACGCGACCGTCCAGGGATTCCAGGACGCGCTCATGGAGGCGGGCTATACCAACGTCACCTACGACCTGCAGAACGCCGAAGGCGACATGGCCACCACGGCCAGCATCGCGCAGAAGTTCGCCGGCGACGATCTCGATCTCGTTCTCGGCGTCGCCACGCCCACTGCTCAGGCGCTGGTGAAGCAGATCACCGACAGGCCCGTCCTCTTCACCGCCGTCACCGACCCTGTCGGCGCCGGACTCGTCGAGGACCCGAACATGCCGTCGGCCAACGTCACGGGCGTCAGCGACATGCAGCCGGTCAAGCCCATCCTCGAGCTCGCCCAGACCTTCCGGCCCGACGCCAAGAACGTCGGCATGGTGTACAACGCCGGCGAGTCCAACTCCGTCTTCCTGGTCGAGCAGGCTGAGAAGGATGCCGGGACCATGGGGCTCACGATCGTCAAGGCGCCGGCCAGCACGTCGGCCGAGGTGCAGGCCGCGGCCAAGTCGCTCATCGGTCGCGTGGACGCCATCGCCGTCATCGGCGACAACACCGCCGTGTCGGCCCTCGAAGCCATCATCAAGGTGTGCGACGAGAACGACATCCCGCTGGTGGCCGGCGACCCGGACAGCGTCAAGCGCGGCGCTGTCGCGTGCTACGGCTTCGACTACTATGACCTCGGCAAGCAGACGGGCGTCATGGCCGCGCAGATCCTCGGCGGCGCGCCCGTCGACGAAGTCCCGGTGCAGTTCGCCGAGAACCTGCAGCTCTCCATCAACGAGAAGGCTGCCACGGCGCAGGGTGTCACCATCCCGGACGACCTCGTGGCGCAGGCCGTCAACAAGTACTGAGTCAGGGTTGGCAGCGCCCGCAGCGGGCGCGATAGACTTCGCGAGGCCGGGGCCGCGCAGGCGGCCCCGGCCTCGACTGCGGGAGGACCGAGTACGTGGACGTGATCATCCAGGGCGCGCTCGAGCAGGGACTCGTCTACTGCTTCATGGTGCTCGGCGTCTTCATCACCTTCCGTGTGCTGGACTTCCCCGACCTCACGGTGGACGGGAGTCTGCCGCTGGGGGCCGCCGTGACCGCCGCGCTCATCGTCAACGGCCATTCCCCGCTGGTCGCGACGGCGGCCGGCGTGGGCGCAGGCATCTGCGCCGGCACCGTCACCGGCTTCCTGCACGTCCTCCTCAAGTCGGGCGAGAGCGAATCCGCCAACTACGGACCCAAGCTCCTCGCCGGCATCCTCACCATGACGGCCCTCTACACCGTCAACCTGCGCATCATGGGCCGCAGCAACACGCCGCTGCTCGGGGTCGAGGTCATCTTCGACAAGCTGGGCGCGGTCTTCTCGGTCAGCATGATCGGCTGGAATCTCATCCTGGCGGTCGCGGCGCTCGCGATCGTGGTCAAGTACTTTCTGGACTGGCTGCTGCACACCGAGTTCGGCCTCACCCTGCAGGCCACAGGCGACAACGAGCAGATGATCCGCGCGCTCGGCACCAACACGAACTTCACGCGCATCGTCGGGCTGGCTCTCGCCAACGGCCTGGTCGCGCTCAGCGGCTCGCTCGTCGCTCAGCAGCAAGGCTTCGCCGACGTGGGCATGGGCATCGGCACCATAGTCGCCGGCCTTGCCGGCGTGATCATGGGAGAGGTCCTCTTCGGAGTGCGCAGCATCAGCTGGGTGCTGTTCAGCGTCATCGGAGGGTCCATCGTCTACCGGCTGCTGATCGCCATCAGTCTGCGGCTGGGCATCGCGCCCACGGATCTCAAGCTGCTCACGGCCGTGCTGGTTGTCATAGCGCTGTCGGTCCCGACGGTGCGGAAGAAGGTGGTGCGGCAGTGAGCGCGCCCGACGACCTCACGATCCGCGGCCTGCGCAAGGTCTTCTTTCCCGGCACCGCCAACGAGGTGGTGGCCCTGGACGGCATCGACCTCGAGGTGCCGGCCGGCCAGTTCGTGACCATCATCGGCTCCAACGGCTCGGGCAAATCCACGCTGCTGAACGCCGTGGGGGGGACCTTTCCGCTCACGGCGGGCAGCGTCCTGCTCGGCGGCCGCGACGTCACCAAGCAGGCCGAGCACGTGCGCAGCCGCTCCATCGGCAGGGTCTTCCAGGATCCCCGTGCCGGCACGGCGCCGTCGATGACCATCGAGGAGAACCTCGCCATGTCGCTGCTGCGCTCGCGCCGCAGCGGGCTGGGCATGGGCGTGACCAACAAGCGGCGTGAGGTGATGCGGACGCAGCTCTCGCGTCTCGGGATGGGCCTCGAGGGCCGGCTCAAGGCCGGCGTCAACAAGCTGTCCGGCGGCCAGCGCCAAGCCATGTCGCTGCTGATGGCCACGATCGCCGAGCCGAGCCTTCTGCTGCTCGACGAGCACACCGCCGCGCTGGATCCGAAGGTCGCGGCGACGATCATGGAGCTCACCGGCGAGATCGTGACCGAGCGTCGCCTGACCACGCTGATGGTCACGCACAACATGGAGCTGGCGCTGCGCTACGGCGACCGGTTGATCATGATGCACGCCGGTCACGTCGTGCTCGACATCGGGAGTGAGCAGAAGCAGGCGCTCGCGGTCCCCGACCTGATCGAGAAGTTCCACGAGGTCGCCGGTGAGGCGTTCGCCGTCGACCGCATGCTGCTCGACACCTGACCGCCGCCGGCGGGGAGCGCCTTCGCCGCCTGCCTCGTCGGACCCGCGCCGGCGTCGAGCCCAGTCTCGCCGGCGTTATCCCTTGACCGTCGCGTCCACCGCTTCCCCGATGCGCCGCAGCTCACCCTGCGCGTCGTCGGGCAGCGGCTCCGGGCGGTAGTTCTCCAGGATGTCGAGGGCGCGCTCGCGCGCGACCTCGACAGGATCGCGGTAGTGCTGTCCGTCCGCCGCTAGCTCCTGGCTGACGGCCCGCACGACCGCCCGGCGCATGTGCCGGCGCGTGTGCGGCTGGGCGAGGAAGTGCCCGCCGGGGCCGACCGTGTCGATCACGTCGAGCGCCAGCGACTCCTCGTCCATCGGGATGTCGAGGAACGCATGCCTCGCGCGATGATAGAGGTCGTCGTCGAGGATCAGGGTCTCCGGCGTGAACAGCTGGTAGGTGTCGGTGAGCCCGAGGCCGGTAAAGAGCTCGCACCCGTCGAGCGGGACCTGCAGGAGCTGCAGCATCGTCTCGACCCCGGCGAGCCACGTCCCCGGCTTCTCGGCATCGGTGCCGCCGAACGGCCCGAGGGCCGGGATGCCGAAGCTGTGCAGCAGCTCGGTGGCGAGGAAGCGGCAGCGATCGTCGAGCGGCGACGTCATGGTCAGCGCCGTGCGCGGGTCGGCGTAGATCTGCATGATGGAGCCGGCGACCGGAGCGCCGGGCGCGGCGAGCTCGTGGAGCACCGCCGCGGCGACCATCTCTGCCGCCCCGAGGACGAAGGCGCCGGCCTTGGTGGCCGGAGCGGTCGTGCCCAGGTTGGGCATGGTCACGTAGCACACCGGGATGCCGGCCTCGGCGAAGACCAGGCCGGCCTCGATCCCGTCCTTGTCGTGCAGGAGGGGCGAGACGGTGCCGATGAGGTCGCTCATGACCGGCCGGCGGCGAAGCTCCTCGGCCCCGCCGGCCACCGCCGTCGCCATCTCGACCGCGGCCCGCGCGAGCGTCTCGCCCTGCACCATGCCCATCAGGTGCTTGCTCGTGTTGTTCCAGCCGGCCTCGAGCTCGTGGAGCTGGGAAGTCTCACCGCAGTCGCCGGCGCTCACCGTCGGCCACCAGAAGCTGATGGATCCGAGGCAGTCCTGCATGCGGGTGATGGCTTCGAGGTCGGTCTTGGCGGACGCGCGGCGCTCGCCGGTGTACCAGTCGATGACCTCGACACCGCAGCCGTCGGTGGTGCCGTAGGTGAAGCCGGAGCCCACGTGCAGGTCGCAGGACGCATCCCTGGCGCCGAGGGTGAACTCCCTCGGCGCCAGGGCCAGTGTCTCCTCGACCAGCAGACGGGGCAGGCGGACGAGGTCGGAACCCTCGTCCACGGTCGCACCGGCCTTCTTCAAGACGGCGAGTGCCTTCGGCGACTCGAAGCGCATGCCGGTGGTCTCGAGGAGCCGCAAGGTCGCGTCGTGCAGCGGCTCCAGCTGTGCATCGTCGTGAAGCCGCACGCTGAAGTCGGACCGCAGGGGCGCCAGGGCCTGGCGCTGCGGCCCGGAGCCCGCTGCCGTCGTCATCACCCCACCAGTTCCTTCGCGCGTTCCACCGCCACACCGGCGTGGGCGCCGTAGCCGTCGATGCTGGCTTGCCTCAGCTGGTCGTTCACCTGCTTCTCCCTCAGCCGACGCCGGCGGCGCGGTCGGTCTCTTCCACGATCGCGCGGATGCGCGCCGCGACGTCGTCGGGCACAGGCTCGGGGTGGTACTCGTTGAGCACGTCGCGCGCCTTGACGTGACAGCGGGTGTACAGGTCGGTCGACCCGCGCGCCTCCCACTCCTCGCGCACGCGGCGGTCGAGGAACTCCGGCTGGCTGAGCTCCCGCATGTGGCGCATCGTCGCGTCGAGGCTGAGGAAGTCGCCGACGGCGCCGACGGCCGCGATGTCGTCCACGGCAAGGCTCTCGTCGTCGACGCGGACGCCGCCGACGGTGTGCTTGATCATGCGCGCGATCTCGTTGTCCATGACGAACTGCGCGCTGTCGAAGGTGACGCCCGATTCGATCATCCCCGCACCATAGATCAGGTTGGCGCCTGCCAACGCTGCCGTAAGGCCGGTGAGGGTCTTCTCGTGACCGGTCTGCGCGTCACCGAGCTTGGAGTCAGCCTACAACCCGGCGACGAAGCTGGGGATCATGTAGCGCCGCGCCATCTGCGCCACCGCGGCGCTGATCAGCGAGATCTCGGGGGAGCCGACCGACGCCGCCGCGAGCTTGAGGTCCATGGCCGTCGTCGAGCTCCCGTACATCACCGGGCAGCCGCGTTCGGTGAGCTGCGCCAGCGTGATTCCGGCGAGCACCTCGGCGTTGTGGGTGACCAGGGTGCCGGCGAGTGTGACCGGGCTGGAGCCGCCGGCCATGGCCATGCTGAGGACGTTGTCGGGGATGCGCCAGCGGGCACACTCGATGATCACCTCGGTGGCGTCGCGGGGCAGCTGGAGCGGGCTGACGGGGCACACCCCGCCGTACACGATGGGCCGCTCGCGCAGTGCGTCCTCGCCGCCGACGACCTCCGCGCACATGCGGAGGATGGCCCTGCACTCCATCCCGGAGAGCGGCCCGATGCCGATCGGCTTGGTCGTGTTGAGCAGCTGCATCTCGGTGTTGTGCACGGCTGCGGTCTGCGGGGGGACTTCCTTGGCGCCCACGGAGATCTCGTGCGTGTCCATCTCGCTCAGGTAGTCGTTGAGCCGGGCGATGTCGGCGACGTCCTGGAGCGAGGACTCGCGGTACTCGCCGGTGTCGATGTCGATGACGCGGATTCCCTCGCTGAAGTTGGTGAAAGCGACGCGCCCCGGCTCCATGAGGAAGTCGTTCTTCGGGTCGCGGCCGCAGAGCACGTACTTGGCCGGCGAGGAGGCGATCGCGTCCTCGACCACGTGCGGCGGGATGCGTACGATCCCCTTCTCGCGGTCGACGCCGCAGCCGCCGTCCTTGAAGATGTCCTGAGCGTCCTCGGCCTCCACGAACACGCCGGTCCGCTCGAGCACTTCGAGCGTAGCGAGATGGATGTCGTCGAGCTCGGACTCGTTGAACACGTTGACGCTCAGCCCGCGGCTGCGTACGCCGCCGGCGTGCAGGTTGCGTTTCACACCATTCCTCCTTGCGTGGATTGACGAGTCGCGCTCACCGTCAGGCGGGGGCGCGACCGGCGCGCTCCTGGAAGCGCGCCACACTGTTGATCGGCACGTCCAGGACTTCGGCGATGCGGAACTTCGCCTCCATGGCGCCGGCGTGCGTCGGGTACGTGAGCTCCTGCACCGGGATCCGGCCGAGGCCGAAGTCGCGGCGCAGGTCGTGCATGGCGATGGGGTCGGCGAGGTCGGCAACGGCGCAGCCGAGCTTGTCGGCGACGTAGGTCTTCGCTTCCTTGAGGCGCATTCCCCGGGTCATCTGCATGCGGCCCACCAGATCTCCAGCGGTCCGCATTCCGCCCATGCCCGAGGCCAGCGCGTGCGTGCACGCCATGCCCAGAGGATCGCCGACGCCCACCTACAACCCGTCGCATTTGAGGATGTCGACCAGTGCGCGCGAGACGCGCGAGACCGCGTCGGCGGGGGGGTAGGGGCTCATCGGCACCCCGCCGACGCCCATCCCGACGTTGGGGTGCACCGGGATCTCGGCGACGTCCATGCACGGCTTGATGATCGTACACGCACGGGCGACGTTCCAGGCGATCGACTTCGTCGTGTTGACGTTGACGGCCGGCCCGAACATGGTGGCGCCGGCCTCCTGGGCGACCTCCAGCTGCGCCTTCGGCCACATCCCGGCGAGCCGCCGGCCCTTGTAGGTGAGCTCGCCGTGCATGCCGAGCACGTACTCACTCGCCATGCCGAGCTCGATGCCGATGCCGGGGTGGCGGTCCGTGATCGTCTCGATCGCCGTGAGGGTCGCGAGGAAGTCACCGTCGCCGGCGGCGCCGGCGGTGTCGAAGTCCATGCCGTCGGCGCCGGCCTCCCACATGCCCTCGGCGACGAACACCATGTCGTCGACGGCGTGGTCGATCGCCGCGACCTGGGCGTCGCGCGCCTCGTCGATGCGGCCGAGCGGCAGGAGCTCAGACCAGTTCGGGATCGGGCCGTCGGGCATCGAGTAGCGGCCCAGGTCCGGCATCGCCCCGTATTGGACCGGCGCGATGAGGTTGAGCTGGGCGTTCTTCATGAGCTGCGCTTCGTAGCTCAGGATGGTCTTGATCGCCTTGTACGAGTAGTCGATGGCGAAGAGTTCGAGCATGTCGGCGCCGCGATGGCTCTGGTAGCTGTAGAGCTCACCGACACGGTCGCCGAGGTCGAGGTTGCCGGAGCCGTCGAAGCTGAGGCAGACCTCGTCGCCCATGTCGACGGCGCTGAACTTGGCCTCGCTCGCGAAGATGTCCTGGAGGTGGTCGATCTCCCCCTCGGAGAGCGGCGGCGCCTTGGCGCGCCGGGCGCCGAGCTCGGTTCCGGCGAGCAGATCCTCGCGGATCTCGCCGGGCGTCATCTCGACCAGCGACCCGTCGCCGAGTCGCGTGCGCACGGACTCTTCCACTCGACACCCCCTTGTCGGATGCAGGATTAGTTAGTCACATAACTAACAATTGCGGTAGACTAGCAGACGACGCGGGGGTGTCAAGAACCCAGGGGGGCCGTGAGGCAACGTCACATCCGGCCCCGGGGAAGGCGCCCGGCGCCTGGCCCGGGGGAGGTCCGCTCCTCCGGCGACGTGCTCCCGCGTGAAGAACAGCGCGGCTACAGCGCCTGCCGGCGCGACGAGCCGCGGGGCCGCGAGGCACGATGACGAGGTACGAGGAGGGACGTCCGTGGCGAGATACGAGATCCCCATCAGCGATCCGACGCCGGACCTGTCGCCGACCGCTGCGCGCATTCTCACTGCGGCCAAGCGCATCCTCTTCCGCGACGGGTTCAAAGCGCTCACGTTCGAGACGATCGCCCGCGAGGCGGGCGAGAACCCGGCGCTCATCCGCTACCACTTCGGCAGCAAGGCGGGTCTGCTCACCGCGCTCGTCGACGCCGTCCTGTACCAGGAGAGCATCGAGCTCATCGAGCAGTTGACCACGGTGCCGGCCGGAGACGAGCGTCGCGCCAGGCTCTTGGAGCTCCACGAACGCCTGCCCGAGGACCGCGACGCCTACCGCATGTTCTTCGAGCTCATCCCGCACATGCTGCGGGACGAAGAGCTGCAGCCGCATCTGCGCGACCTCTTCGAGTGGTACCGCGGTCTCGACGCCTGGGCGCTCAAGGAGCCGGGCGCCAAGGCACCGGCGGCTCATATCGCCCCGATGGCGCTGCTCACCGTGGCCATCGCCGACGGCGTCGCCCTGCAGAAGCTGGCCGATCCGGACCTCGACATCGGCCCCGCCTTCGACCTGTGGCGCCGCCTCGTGCTCGGCCACGTCGACTCGGGCGGCGACCAGGACTGAAGCGGCGGGGCGCTACCGCCGGAGCAGAGCTCCCGCGGCGGCCGCAGGCTACTGAGCGGCGCGCCCACGGCGCCCGTCCCTGGCGCCGCTATGCAGGCTGGTCGCGCAACTCGGCGTCGGCGGCGGCGAGGATCCGCGTGAGTTCCGCCGCCTTCGCCTCGTCCAGCGACTCCGGCGCGTAATTCTCCAGGATGTCGAGTCCGCGCTCGCGCGCGACCTCGACGGGATCGCGGAGGTGCGCGCCGTCCGGGCCTATCTCCTGCCCGATCGAGCGCTCGACGGTCTCCTTCATGTGCCGGCGGGTGTGCGGCTGCCCGAGGAAGTGCCCGCCGGGTCCGACTGCATCGATGACGTCGAGCGCCAGAGTCTCCTCGTCGAGCTCCAGGTCGCGGAAGGCGTTCGCCGCGCGGCGGTAGAGGTCGTCGTCGAGCATCATGTGCTCGGGCGTGAAGAGCTGGTAGCGGTTGGTGAGGCCTATCGTGGTCATGAGCTCAGAGCCGACGATGCCGGCGAGCATGACCGTGTGCGCCGTCTCGGCGGCGGCCAGCCAGGTGCCCGGCAGGTCGTCGTCGGTCCCGGCGTAGCCGGTCATCGCCGGCAGCCCGAAGTGGTGGACGAGCTCGGCCGGCAGGAAGAGGCCGCGATGGTTGAGCGGCGCGGTCGTCACCGCGGCCGTGCGCGGGTCGGCGTGCACCGGCAGCGGGAACAGGATCACCGGAGCGCCGGGGTGCGCAAGCTGCACGCACACTGTCGCGCTGATGAGTTCGGCGAACCCCATGACGTAGGCCCCGGCCTTGGTGGCCGGAGCCGTGGTGCCGTACGTCGGCATGGTCACGAAGGTCACGGGAATGCCGGCCTCCGCGAACACGAGCGCCGCTTCGATGCCGTCCTTGTCGTTGACGAGCGGCTGGACGGTGCCGATGAGGTTGCTCATCGGGGGGCGGCGGCGCAGCTGCTCCGCCCCGCCCGCGACCACCGTCGCCATCTCGACCGCGTACTTCGCCTCGCGCTCGCCCTGCACCATGCCTTGCAGGTGTTTGGCGGTGTTGTTCCAGGCCGCGTCGAGCTCGTGCAGGGTGTGCGTGTCGCCGCAGTCGGCGGCGGCGACGTTGGGCCACCAGAACTGGAGCGACCCGAGGTAGTCGATCATGCGCGTGATCGCGGCAAGATCGTCCTTCACCGGCGGCCGGCGGACGCCGGTGCGCCAGTCGATCACTTCGGTGCCGCAGCCGTTGGTCGTGTTGTAGGTCTCACCGCTCGCCAGGTCGAGGTCGAGCGAGCCGTCGCGGGAGCCGAGCCAGAACGTGCGCGGCGCCTGGGCGAGCGCGGAGGTCACGAGGTCGGGAGCGAAGCGCACGACGCCGGACGTGCGGTCCACCTCGGCGCCGTGCTCGGCGAGGATGTCGAGCGCCTTCGGCGAGCCGAACTTGACGCCCGTCCGCTCCAGGACGGTGAGCACGGCCTCGCGGTAGCGCTCCAGTCTCGCCTCGTCGTAGAAGTGCACGGTGAAGTCCGAGCCGAGCGGAAGCAGCGGCTGGCGGTGGGTCAGGTCGAGCTGCGAAGCCATGTCTCTCCTCTGTCGCGGCGGGCGCGGCGAAGCGTCGCGCCCGCCGTCCTAACGGTCACGCCAGGCCGGCGTTCCTCTTGAAGCGCTCCACCGAGTTGATCGGGATGTCCAGGACCTCGGCGATGTGGAACTTCGCCTCCATCGCTCCCGGCTTGTCGGCGTAGGTCAGGTCCTGCACCTGGATGCGACCGAGGCCCAGGTCGCGGCGGATGTCGTGCATGGCGACGGTGTCGCTGAGGTCCAGCACCGAGCAGCCGAGCTTGTCGGCGACGTACTGCTTCGCCTGTGGAAGGCGCATACCCCGGGTCATCTGCATGCGGGCCACCAGATCTCCGGCAGTCCGCATCCCGCCCATGCCCGAGGCGAGCGCGTGTGTGGAGGCCATCCCGAGGGGGTCTCCGATGCCGACCTACAACCCGTCCAGCTTGAGGATGTCGACCAGCGCCTTCGAGGCGCGCGAGGTGGCGTCGCTCGGCGGATAGGGGGTCATGGGGACGCCGCCGACGCCCATCCCGGCGTTCATGTGGACGGGGATGGTGGCCTCGGCGGTCACCGGCTTCACCAGCGCGCAGGCGCGCGCGGTGTTCCAGGCCAGTGACTTGGTCGTATTGACGTTCACCGCGGGGCCGAAGATGGTGGCGCCGGCGGCGGTGACGGCGCGCAGCTGGCCGAGCGGCCACTGGCCGGCCAGCCGGCCGCCGTCGAACTCGAGCTCCCCGTGCATGCCGAGCACGAGTTCGGCGGCCTGGCCGATCTCGACACCGATGTCGGGCCACGTCTCACGTATCTTGCGGGTGACGTTGAGCGTGGCCAGAAGGTCGGCGTCGCCAGAGGCGCCGGCCGTGTCGAAGTCGAGGCCGTCGGCGCCGGCGGCGACCATGGCCTCGGCGACGCACCACATGTCGCGCTCGGCCTGGACGGCCGCCTCTTCCTGAGCCGCGCGCGCCTCGGCGATCTTGCCCAGCGGCATCAGCTCGGACCAGTTCGGCGCCGGGCCGTCCGGCTGCGAGTAGCGGCCCAGGTCGGGCATGGCACCGTAGTTCAGCGGCACCACGGTCTGCAGCTGGGCGTCCTTGAGCAGCTGCGTCTGGAACGAAAGGACGGTCCGCACCGCCTTGTACGAGTAGTCGTGGTGCCACAGCTCGATCATGTCGGCGCCGTGGTGGTTCTGGTACACGATCTGCTCGATCACCGGCGCCGCGAGGTCGGCGTTGCCCGACCCGTCGAAGCCGAGGACCACCTCGTCGCCGTAGTCCACCGAGGTGAACTTCGCCGGTGACGTGAAGATGTCGAGGAGGTGGTCGAGCTCGTCCTGCGCGAGCGGCTCGACCTTTGCCCGCTTCACTGCCGCCTCCGAGCCGGCGTGCAGGTCCGCCTCGATCTCCGCTCGGGCCATCTCGACGAGCGAGCCGTCGCCGAGGCGTGTCGGGATGCGCTGTGCCATGGCTCCTCCGGTCTCCGCGGCCGCAGGACGGTCGCGTTAGTTACTCATATAACTAAAAGCAGCGCCCCGGACTGTACCTAGCGTGTCGCGGGGGTGTCAAGGCGGAGCGCGGCCGCCGGCGCTGCTCGGCCGCTCGCTCCGGGCTTGCGGCGCACACCGATCGCCGCCTCACGCAAGTTCGCACGCGCGGCCGCTACGTCTGCACAAGACTCGGCCGTTGCCACGCTCCGCGACGCCTCGGCCGGCAGGCATGGCGAGTCCGTTCAGCCCGGCCACGTGGCGCGGTGGATCTCCATGACCTCGTGGAGCAGCTTGACGGCGTCGTCGTGAGGACGCTGGAACGAGTTGCGGCCCATGATCGTGCCGAAGCCGCCGCTCAGGGCGGTCTGCGAGCGTGTCGATCTCGATGCCCCGGGCCTCGTACACCTTGCGCGCCGCGTCCTGCTCGATGAAGTCCGTCGGCGGCTTGACCTTGATGATGTGCGCGCCGAGCTGCGCCGCGATCTGCGCCGCGTAGGCGCAGACGTCGATCCCCGTCTCGCCCTGCTTGCCGATGCCCGAGCCGCGCGGGTAGCTCCAGACGACGGCCACGAGGCCAGCGGCCTTGGCCTCGGCGATCAGGTCGCGCAGCTCCTCGTACATCTCCTTGCGGATGGTGGCCTCGTGTGGTGACGGGGATGCGCCGACGTTCGTCGTCGTCTCGGGTAGAGTGGACGCATGAGCGCGACGGCGACGACGTCCTCCCTCTCGGTGACGTTCGTGGGGCACTCGACGGTGCTTCTCGAGATGGACGGCGTCCGGCTGCTCACGGATCCGCTGCTGCGCCGGCGCACCGGCGTGCTCATCCGGCGCACCGCGCTGCCCGGGCCCGAAGTGCGACGGGACCTGGACGCGGTGCTCATCTCGCACGCCCACCTCGACCACCTCGACGTGCCGTCGCTGCGCCTCATCGACAGGCGCGCGCCGGTCGTGGTGCCACGCGGCCTCGGCCCGCTTGTGCGGCGGCTGGGCTTCGTGCCTATCGAGATGCAGGTCGGCGACGAGGTGGAGGTCGGCCGCGCCGGCGCCGGCCGGGCACGTGCGCACGGGAGCGCCGCTGGTCGCGTCCGCGTCAGGGCCGTGCCGGCCGACCATTCGGGCGCGCGCTACCCGATGGCCGTGGAGTCGGCCGCCCTGGGCTACGTCGTCTCGGGCGGCTTGCACGCCTACTACGCCGGCGACACCGGCCTCTTCGACGGCATGCGCGAGCTGGCGCCGCTCGACCTCGCCCTGCTGCCGGTCGGCGGCTGGGGACCGCGTCTGCCCGACGATCACCTGAATCCGTTGTCGGCGGCCAAGGCGCTGCGGCTCCTGCGGCCGGCGGCGTGCGTTCCGGTGCACTGGGGCACGCTCTACCCGCCGTGGCTGCCGCCGGCCGTCAACGCCAAGTGGGGCGAGTGGCCGCGAGCCTTCGAGCGCTACGCGGCCCACCTCGCGCCCGAGGTCGAGGTGCGAGTGCTGCCGCCGGGCGAGTCGACGGTGTTCGGGCCGGCGGGCGCGGATGAGGAGGCGGCGCGTGAGCCCGGGTGAGCTCCGCATCGGCCTGCTTCAGCTTGTCGGCGCCGGCTACCACCGCGACGCCAGTCTTGCGCGCGGACTCGCAGCGTGCCGCCGCGCCGCCGCGGCCGGCGCCGACATCGCGCTGTTCCCCGAGCTCTGGAGCAGCGGGTACTCGTTCCCGGACGGCGACCTCGAGCGCTGGCGGGAGCAGGCGCTCGGGCGGGACGACCCGTGGGTCGCCGCCTTCGCCGATCTCGCGGCGGAGCTGGGAATGGCGATCGCCGTCACCTACCTCGAGCGATCGCCGGCGGGCCCACGCAACACGCTGACCCTCTTCGACCGGCGTGGGCGCGAGGCACTCAGCTACGCCAAGGTGCACGTCTGCAGCTTCGACCTGCCGGAGGAGGCGCTGGCGCCGGGGGCGGAGTTCCCGGTCGCCCGGCTGGAGACGCGGGCGGGTCCCGTCGCGGTCGGGACCATGATCTGCTTCGACCGGGAGTTCCCTGAGGCCGCGCGCGTGCTCGCGTTGGGCGGGGCCGAGGTGCTCCTCGTGCCCAACGCCTGCGAGCTCGAGGCGAACCGGCTCGGCCAGGTGCGGGCGCGCGCGTTCGAGAACATGGTCGCCGTGGCCGTCACCAACTACGCGGCGCCGCAGGAGAACGGCCACTCGACGGTGATCGACCCGATCGCCTTCGACGCGGAGGGTCGCAGCCGCGACACGCGCGTCTTCGAGGCCGGGGAGGCGGAGGAGGTCTTCGTCGTCCGCCTCGACCTCGACGCGCTGCGCGAGTGGCGCCGGCGGGAGGTGTGGGGCACCGAGTGCCGGCGGCCGGAGACCTACGGTGCGCTGGTCGAGGACCGCGGCGGCCTGCTCGCCGGATCCGCGGAAGAGGCCACCTAGAGAAGGCGGGGACTAGACGGGCACGGCGGCCGGCGCCAATGTGCGGTGCGGCTACGCCGTACCGCACGCAAGCCCTGCTCCGTGAGCTTGCCGTCCGCCGCGCTCGTCTGGTCTCTCAGCGGCGCCCTCGGGGCCGCGCATCACTCCGTGGGGGGTGCACCTGCGCCGCCCCCAGGCAAGTGACCCGCCGGCGCCGGTCAAGCCGTCTCGCGCGGAGCCCTGACGGGCCGCGAGCCGCTCAATAGCGCTACGGCGACTCCGCCGCCAACGGGCATTAGCGTGGGGTGCCTAGTCGTCGAAGTCGCCCTCGGCACCCTTGTCGGTGTCCAGCGACTTGGCCTTCTCGACGATCTTCGCGTCGGTCCAGTCGCCGGGGTTCTCGATGCGTCCGACCTTGGGCCCGAGGTCGTAGGACCCGGTGGCGAGGATCGCCGCGACGGCCAGGGGCGCGGTGTCCGCGGTGCCGAGGACCTCGGTCATCATCTTGTAGGCGAAGTCCTCCACCCGCTTGGCCATGCGCTCGCGGACCGCCGCGGGCTGAGCGAGGAACTTGCTCTCGAACGGGAGGTTGAGGTTCTTGTAGTCGCCCTTCTTCCAGCCCTTGTCGTCGGCGTAGGCGACCACCTCGGCCCACATCTCCTCGGTCACGCCCTCGCCCTTGACCTTGATGAAGTTGCCGTCGGCGTCGAGCTGGGCGTTGCCGTAGTCGTTCACCTCGAGTCCCCAGGAGATCATCTGAAGGGCCGTGGCCACGTTCGCCTTCGTGGTGTGGGTGTCGTGCGCGATCTCGCGCAGCCGCTCAGAGCTGTTGCCCGACGTGCCGTGCTGGGCGCCGCTCACCTCGTAGGGCGTGAGGGCCTCGTGGACCTCGGCGGTCAGCCCGACCTGGATGCCGGCGTCTGACGCCTCGATCCCGTGCGTGGTCCCGTTGTTCAGCGCGATCCAGTCGGCGGAGATGCCGTGTGCGTTGAGCCCCTGGATGAGGAACAGCGCCTCATCCGGCGTGGAGAGCCCGGTGGAACCCTTGATCTCCCCGATCTCGGTCTCCAGTCCGGCCCACGCCGGGATGTGCGGATTGACGGCCAGATTCGCGAGCAGGTTCTGGTCGTTGGGCTGGTGGGACGCATCGATGGCGATGGACGTGATGCCCGCCTCGAACATCGTGGGGATCTCGACCAAGGCCTGCGCAAGGTCCTTCTCGTTCTTCATGCCGTAGTGGTCGGCGTGGACCGCGACGGGGATCGTGATCCCCATCTCGTTGCACAGGGCGTCGACGATGCGCGCCATGTTCCAGTAGTTCACCGCGCAGTAGGCCTTCTGCCCGCCTTCGGACTTGGCGATCTCGATGATGAGGGCGGCGT
>DASRZL010000182.1:0-4996 GCA_035686425.1 Thermoleophilia bacterium | reverse complement strand
GCCTTCCCCCCGCCTGACTTGAGGTTCATGATCAGAGCGCCCTTGCTCGCTGCCGGCACCGGCGTGCCCGGCGTCGCGACCTGCTTGAGCGTGCGCGTATCGCGGGAGAGCGCGTAGCGCGCGAGCCCCAGGGCGACGGCGAGCATGATCAGCCACGCGATCAACGAGAGCAGCGAGGCTCCTCCTCCGGAGACCTGGACGGTCGCGATGGCGGCACCTGCGGCGCCGACGATGGCGATACCCAGCCAGCGGCGGCCGCCCTTCTTCGTGAGCGCATCCCACACCGCGAGCGCGCCGACGAGAAGGAAGATGAGCTCGGCGACCACACCGAGGGGGTGGTCGAAGACGGCGAGTACCGCCAAGACGATGACCAGCGCGACGAGCACGAGGGCGATGATGGCGGCGAGCCGGCGGCTGATTCCCGGCTTCAGCCGTACTTCGTTCTCTCGCACGAGTCCCCCCTTCTTGTGACCGGCCACATGGTCTCACCCACGATGGCCGGACAGCAACGTGGCGAGCGCGCCACGGGAGTCAACTCTCCTTCGGCTCGCCGCGCGCCCTCTGCCACGCGGCGAGCGCGTGAACGCAGGGCTGTGTGGCACGCGACACGTCGCGGAACCAGCTGTAGAGCTCGTCGTACACCGCGCGCGCGCCCGGATCAGGCGCGACGCGCAGCGTCGCGTGCGGCCACGTGGTGTCGAGCGTCGCCTCACTCGCCGCCACTGCGGCAAGCAGGGCCGCGCCGACGCCGGCCTGTGACGGGCCTTGGCGCACCTCCTGCTCCAGCCCCGTGACGTCGCTGACGATCTGCGGCCAGAGCGCGCCGGCCGCCCCGCCGCCGCTGCTGCGCAGGGCGGCGATGGTAGCGCCGGCCGCCCGCATCGTCTCGAGATTGTGACGCACCGCGAAGGCTGCCGCCTCCATGAGCGCGCGGAAGACGTGGCCCCGGCCGTGCGCGGCCGTGAGTCCGACCAGCGCCCCGCGCAGATCGGGATCGAACAGCGGCGTGCGCTCACCGGCGAAGTACGGCAGGGCGAGCAGGCCGCCGCCGCCGGGTCCGGCTCCGGCGGCTTCCTCGTACAGTTCCTCGTACGACACCCCGCCGCTCAGCTCGCGCAGCCACGCCGTCAGTGCGCCTGCCGAGGCGACCCCTGCAGCGACGTTGAGCGACCCCGGCGCGAAGCCCACGGTGCTCCACAGCCGCGCGTCCGGACGAGCGGGGCTGTCGACTTCGACCAGGAACATGCTGGTCCCGTAGACAAGCAGGCCCTTCCCGGGCCCGCGCAGCCCGGACGCCGTCACCTCGCACCAGGAGTCGATGCTCCCGCCGGCAACCGGGATGCCCTCGGGCAGCCCGGTCGCGGCGGCGGCCTCCCGGCTCACCCGGCCGCATTGCTCCTGCGGCCAGACCAGTCGCGGCAACGGCAGCCCCGGCGCAACATGGTCGACCCAGTTCCCGATCCACGCGTTCCGATGCACGTCGTAGAGAGGCGCCCAGTGGCTGGCGCTGTGGTGGTCGAGGACATACTCGCCGGTGAGGCGAGCGACGACGAAGGAGCCGGCGCCGAAGACGCGACGGGTCGCCGACCACACCCGCGGCTCCTGGTCGACGATCCAGCGGATCTTGGGACCCACAGACTGGCTCGACAGCCGGGAGCCGCAGCGCGCCAGGATCTCCCCCGCACCGAGTTCCTCAGTGAGCCGCTCGGCCTGGTCACTCGCCCGCGAGTCGATGCCGTAGAGGATGGCCGCCCTCAACGGACGCCCGGCGTCGTCGGCAGGAAGTACGCAGGGGCCGAGCGCGCTCACCGCAACGGCCCGCACTCGCCCGGCGCGGCCGTCGAGCACGCGCCGGCAAGCCTGGACCACACTCCCCCACCAGTCGCGCTCGGCGTCCTGCTCCGCCCAGCCCGGGCGTGGCCGTGAGATGCGATGCGCCAGCCGGGCGTCCGCGACCACCGCGCCGGCCGCGTCGACCAGGACCGCCTTGGTGCTCGAGGAGCCGACGTCGAGGCCGAGGAAGAGACCGTCAGTCACCTCGGATGACCACCCTTCATGCCGCCCCCTTGGTACTTGTATCGCCGGGTGAACCTACCACCGGGTCATGGAAGCGCACCAGCGTACGGCGCTGCACCTCTGCGGCAAACGACGTCCCGGGAGAGCGAACGCCGCCTTCGCCGGCGTCGCAACTCCTCCGATCGCACCCGGTGACTACGATGATCTTCCGCGGACCGACACGTTGCCGAAGGTATGCTGGTCGCACGAGATCTCCGCAGCTACGGGCGGTGGCGCGCGGGTGAGACCTGTGGAGGAAGCGATGCCGCGACATCAACCATTGGGAGCGCTACCTCACCGACAACGGCTTCACGATCGTGAAGCTGCTCCTGAACCTCTCGGAGGAGGAGCAGCGCACCCGCTTCCTGCGGCGCATCGACCTGCCCGACCACAACTGGAAGTTGTCGGCCGCCGACGTCCGCGAGCGCAGCTACTGGAACGACTGTCAGAAGGCGTTCTCGGAGATGCTCTCGAGTACGAGTACCCTGTGGGCTCCCTGGTACGTGATCCCCGCCGACCACAAATGGTTTGCGCGGATCTGCGCCTCGACCGTCATCGCGAACGCGCTGATCAAGATCGATCCGCGCCACCCCAAGGTGACGCCCGAGGTTCACGAGGAGTTGCAGCGGGTGAAGGTATAGCTCAAGGGCGAGGCCCCTGAGGGCGCCGCCCCCGATCCGTTCGAGGCCGAAGCGCTCGAGGAGGCCGCGAAGGCTGAGGGCAAGACCGGAAACAAGACCAAGAAGAAAGCTGGCAAGAAAGCCAGGAAGGCGAAAAGGGAGACGGCCGGTGACGGCAGGCGAGAAGCGATGGCGATGACGGAAACGGCTCCGGCCGGCACCGGGGGGGCCGCCGCATGACGACCGCAGATTTCGAGGTCGCCGTCGGCGCCGGCGCGGGGCTGGGCGAGGGACCGCGCTGGGATGCGGCGTCCGCGACCCTGCTCTGGGTCGACATCTCGGGAGCACGCGTGCACCGCTACGATCCGGCGACGGGCGAGGACACGGTGGAGTCCGTCCCCGACGTCGTCAGCCTCGCCCTCCCGCGCCGACGGGGAGGCGTCGTCGTCGGGCTCCCCGACGGCCTTCACCTCCTCGACAGGGAGATGCCGCCCCTGATCGCGGCCATCGAGTCCGAGCGGGCCGACACGCGCACGAACGACGGCGCCTGTGACGCGGCGGGGCGGCTGTGGATCGGGACGATGGCGCTCGACGAGCGTTCGCCCGTGGCTGCACTCTACCGGGTGGACTCTCACTTGGGCGTGACGACCGTCCTCACGGGGACGACGATCTCGAACGGCCTCGGCTGGAGTCCCTCCGGGCGCAAGTTCTATTTCATCGACAGCCCGACCCGGCGCGTCGACGTGTTCGACTGCGACCCGGAGACGGGCGCCCTCGAGAACCGGCGGCGGTTCGCCGCCGTCGAGGTCGAGGGCGCCGTCCCCGACGGCCTCGCCGTCGACGCCGAGGGGGGCGTCTGGGTGGCGCTCCACGGCGGTTGGGGCTTGCGACGCTACTCGCCCGACGGCGAGCTTGCGTCGCTCGTGGACCTCCCGGTCGCGCGAATCACCAGCTGCTGTTTCGGCGGGGACGACCTGCGTGACCTGTACGTGACCACTCGACGGGAGGGCCTCGACGCGGGCGAGCTCGCCGCGCAGCCGCTGGCCGGCGCGCTTCTGCGCCTGGATGCCGGTGTGACCGGCCTTCCGACCCACGCGTTCGCCGGCTGAGCGCAGAGAGGCGGTACGACCATGAGACTCCAAGGCAAAGCAGCGCTCGTCACCGGCAGCTCCAGCGGCATCGGCGAGGCGATCGCGCTGCGCTTCGCGCGCGAGGGGGCCGACGTGGCGGTGCACTACCACCACGGCGCCGATGAAGCGCAACGGGTGGTCGACGAGATCGCCAAGCTCGGGCGGAAGTCTGTTGCCCTGGGCGCGAACGTGGGCGTGGCCGCGGAGGCCGAGAAGCTCGTGCGCGACGCGCACGCTGCTCTCGGCCACCTCGACATCCTCGTGAACAACGCCGGCGTCGAGGTCCGGGAGCCATTCGTCGAGGTCAGCGAAGAGCACTTCGACCTGGTGCTCGGGGTCAACCTCAAGGGCGCGTTCTTCGCCGCGCAGACCGCGGCGAAGCTCATGATCGCCGCCGGCCACGGCGGGCGCATCGTCAACGTCTCATCCATCCACGAGGACATCGCCTTCCTCGACTACGCCACCTATGCGGCCTCCAAGGGCGGCGTGCGCATGCTCACGCGCACGATCTGCCAGGAGTTGGCGCCGCACGGCATCACCGTCAACAACATCGCCCCCGGAGCCATCGCCACGCCGATCAACAAACGCACGCTCGGCGACGGAGAGCTGCTCCACGCGCTCCAGGACGTGATCCCCAGCGGTCGTCTAGGCGACCCCGACGAGGTTGCGAGCGTCGCCGTGTTCCTCGCCTCCGACGAGGCTGCGTACGTCACCGGCAGCACCTATTACATCGACGGCGGCATGGCCCGCTGGAACAAGGGACTGTGAGTCAGTCGCGACCGCACGACACAGGAGGGGCGACGATGACCGAGCCGACGCGCGCATTCTTCGATAGACTCGCGGAGGAGCACCAGCCTCTGCTCGAGAGCCTGACCGGCGTGGTGCGCTTCGACATCGCCGACGGCGAGCGCACCGAGCACTGGTACCTGAAGATCCGCAGGGGAGACGTGAGCGTGTCGCACCAGGGCGCGGAGCCGGACTGCGTGCTCAGTGCCGACATCGCCACGTTCGACGCCATCCTCGCCGGCAAGATGAACGCCATGTCCGCCGTGCTTCGCGGCGCGCTCGACGTCCAAGGCAAGGTAGTCCTGTTGACGGCGCTCCAGCGCCTCTTCCCCGGTTCGGAGGGGCACGCAGACCGGCCCACCGCCGGCTACTCAAGGAGGCAGTCATGAGCGCCGAGGTCAAGAT
>DASRZL010000181.1:0-2755 GCA_035686425.1 Thermoleophilia bacterium | reverse complement strand
CGCGAGGCCGGCTGGGACGAGGCCCTGGAGCGGGTCGCCGGCGGGCTCCAGGCGGTGCGCGACAAGCACGGCGACGGCGCCATCCTCGCGCTCGGCGGCAGCGGGTCCTGCCGCGGCGCGCTGCACAACACCGGGACGCTGACGGCGAGGTTCCTCAACCTCATCGGCGGGCACGTGGGCGAATCGTCCACCTACAGTGCGGCGGCGGCGGAGTACGTCGAGCCGGTGGTCCTCGGCAGGCAGCGGGCGGGAGTGGACGCGGCGACGATGCGGCACGCCGAGATGATCATCCTGTGGGGCGCCAACCTCGCGGACTGCATCATGGGCTGCGAGTGGCGGGCGCGCGTGCGCGAGGCCAAACGCCGTGGCGTGCCGGTCGTGGTGATCGACCCGCGCCGGACAGAGACGGCGAAGCAGCTGGGGACGCAGTGGCTGCCGGTGCGGCCGGGGACGGACAGCGCGTTGATGCTGGCCGTGCTCCACGTGCTCCTGAGGGAGGGGCTCGTGGACGAGCCGTTCGTCGCGGCACACGCGACCGGGTTCGAGACGCTGCGCCGGCGCGCGCTGGGCCAGGAGGGCGGGCCGGCGACGACGCCCGCCTGGGCCGAGGACGTGTGCGGCACGCCGGCCGCGAGCATCGTGGCCCTGGCCCGCGAGTACGGCCGGCGCAAGCCGGCGGCGCTGGTCCCCGGGCTCTCGATCCAGCGCACGTGGGGAGGGGAGGACGCCGTGCGCCTGGCGGTCGCCCTGCAGGCGGCGACCGGCAACCTCGGCCGCCTCGGCGGCTCCAGCGGAGCGCAGAACTGGGGCGGGCTGCGCGACCCCGGGGTCGGCTCGCTGCGGGTGCCGCTCCACCCGGCCTCGACGGCGATCCCGGCCAACGACTGGGCCGACGCCGTGCTCCGCGGGCGCGACGGCGGCTACCCGGCCGACATCCGCGCCGCGTACGCCTGCGGCGGCAACTACGTCGCGCAGGGCGCGGACGTGAGCAAGAGCATCCGCGCCATGCAGTCGCTGGAGTTCTCCGTCTGCCACGACCTCTTCCTCACGAGCACGGCTCGCCAGTGCGACGTGGTGCTCCCGGCGACGCACTGGCTCGAGCGCAGCGACATCGTCTTCACGAGCGCCGGCTACGTGCTCTTCTCGCACCAGGTCGCGGAGCCGAAGGGCGAGGCGAGAAACGACTACGACATCTTCGCCGAGCTGGCCGGGCGGATGGGCTGCGCGGAGGCGTTCACGGAGGGCAAGGACGAGGACGCGTGGCTGCGGAGGTTCGTGGCCGAGAGCGAGATCGGGAGCGACGAGGAGTTCCGGCGGACGGGCATCTGGATGGACGCCGATCAGGAGCGCGTGGGCCTCGCCGCGTTCGCGGCGGACCCGGAGAGTCACCCGCTGAGGACGCCGTCCGGCAAGGTCGAGGTGAGCGGCCCGGCCTGCACGGCAGCGGGCCTCTCGGACGTACCCGAGGCGCGCCCTCCGCTGCCGAGCGAGGCGCTGCCGCTGCGCCTCGTGACGCCCAAGTCGCGCGTGCGCGTGCACTCGCAGCTGGCGGCGCTCCCGTGGTTCCGGGCGCGCGACGACCGCACGCTCTGGATGCACCCAGGCGACGCCGCCGCGCGCGGCCTCAAGGACGGCGCGGCGGTCGAGGTGCGGAGCGCACAGGGCCGGCTGCGCTGCCTGTGCCGGGTGACCGAGGACATCCTGCCGGGCGTGGTCTCGCTTGCCCAGGGCATCGAGCCGGAGCTCGACGCGGACGGCTGCGACCTCGCAGGCGCGGTCAACGTGCTCACCTCCGACGCGCCGATGCTGCCGAGCCGCGGCACGTGGATGCACGCGGTGCCGGTCGAGGTGGGCGCCGGGCCGGCGGGCTGAGTGCCGGCACGTGGTGGAGCGGTGAGAAGAGGCGGGAGAGGAGTCCGGCGATGAACGCAGAGACCATCCGCCCCTGCACGGACGCCGACCTCAGCGCGATGGTCGCCGTGGTCAACGCGGCTGCGACCGCCTACGCCGGCGTGATCCCCGACGACCGGTATCACCAGCCGTACATGCCCCGCGACGCCATGATCGCGGAGATGGAGGCCGGCGTACGCTTCTGGGGGCTCGTCGACGGCGGGGTGCTGGCGGGGGTCATGGGCATCCAGGACGTCGACGACGTGACGCTCATCCGGCACGCGTATGTCCTGCCGGAGCGGCAGCGCGGAGGGGTGGGCGGCCGGCTGCTCGAGCATCTGCTGCGCCTGGCCGAGCGGCCGCTGCTCGTGGGCACGTGGGCCGACGCCTGGTGGGCCGTGGCGTTCTACGAGCGCCACGGCTTCGCTCTGGTCACGCCGGCCGAGAAGGACAGGCTGCTGCGCCGGTACTGGAGCATCCCCGATCGCCAGGTGCAGACGTCGGTGGTGCTGCGCCACCTGCGGTAGGGCGCCGGCGAGGCCTCAGCAGTCCTCGCCGGCCGCGTGGTAGCCTCGTTCCCACGCGACCGGGGCGCGCCGCGCACCCATGAAGGCAGGAGGTCCGGCATGATCCAGCTCATCGAGGGTGCGCCCGAGGGGGTGCTGGCGTTCGAGGCCGTGGGCGAGGTGGACGCGCAAGACTACGAAGAGGTGCTCAAGCCGGCCATCGAGGAGTCGCTGGCCGGCGGGGGCAGGCTCCGCTTCGTCTTCGAGATCGGCTCCGAGTTCGACCGCTACACGGCGGACGCCGCCTGGGACGACATGATGCTGGGGTTCGCCCACCTGACGGAGTGGCAGCGCTGCGC
>DASRZL010000180.1:0-9202 GCA_035686425.1 Thermoleophilia bacterium | reverse complement strand
TCGCGCTGGTGCGCGAGTGCGAGATGACCTGCGTGGAGATCTCAGACGGCACGATCGACATCGCTGAGGAGGACAAGCTGGCGCTGCTGCGCCGTTTCGCCAAAGAGTTCCGGGTCCTCAGCGAGGTGGGCAGCAAGGACGCCAGCATCGTCGTCGCTCCCTTCAAATGGGTCGACAGCATCAAGCGAGAGCTGGAGGCGGGCGCCTGGAAGGTCATCACGGAAGGCCGCGAGTCGGGCACCGTCGGCATCTACCAGCCCGGGGGAGAGGTCAAGGAAGGCCTGCTCGACGAGATCCGCTCCGCCGTCGACCCCGCACAGCTGCTGTTCGAGGCGCCGGTCAAGAGCCAGCAAGCCTGGTTCATCCAGGAGTTCGGGCCGAATGTGAACCTCGGCAACATCCCGCCCGAAGAGGTCATCTCGGTCGAGACGTTGCGCATCGGCGTGCGCGGCGACACGCTGCTGCAGTTCCACTGATTCACTCCCGGGACGCTCGTCCGTGACCCAGAACCGCCCATGACGCTCCTCCTCATCCGCCACGGCGAGACCGACTGGAACCGCGAGCCGGCACGCTGCCAGGGCTGGGCCGAGGTCGAGCTCAACGAGGCGGGCCGCGGCCAGGCACGCGACCAGGGTCGCGCGCTCGCCGGGCGCGGCATCGAGCTCGTCGTCACCAGCCACCTGCTGCGCGCGCGCGAGACCGCCGAGATCATCCATGCGGAGCTCGGCGGCGAGCTGCCCTTCATCGTCGACCCACGGCTCGCGGAGACGCACCGCGGCGAGTGGGAGACGCGCCGCTTCTCGTCGATCATGCGCGAGGAGCCGGTCACGTGGCGCCACTACCGCGAGCACCCCGAGACCTTCCGCTTTCCCGGCGGCGAGAGCCTCTCCGGCCAGCAGCGCCGCGTCCTCGCCTGCCTCCGCGACTGCACCCTCGATGGCCGCACGGCGCTGCTCGTGACCCATGGCGGCAGCATCCGCCTCACGCGCTGCTTCCTCGAAGGCCACGGCATCGACGCGTTCCACGCCACGAAGACGGCCAACGGTGGCATCGACGAACTCGAGACCGATGGCCTCGCCGCACGCATCGACGCCTACCTGAGTGGGAAGAACTGAGGCATGACGGAACGGGACGAAGATCGGCTGCCCGGCAGCTCACCGCCCGACGCAGCGCCCGACGAACCGCAGCGCCCCACCCCGGCGGGCGACCCCGCCGCTGCCAGTGCGGCGCGCCTGACGCACGACCCGGTCTGCACCAGCTACGGCTGAGCGATCGTGGACGGCCTCCTCGGTCTGTGGAGGATGCAGCAACGCTTCAGGAGGCCCGGGGGCGACCACGAGGCGTGAGTCCCTGCGTCTGACGAATCCCCAGACCGTTCACCGCCGGTGCGGGGGCACTCCTCGCGGCGCCGGTCGCCACACCGGTCGAGACCAGGAGCGGTCCCATGCGTGACTCCTCAAGCGGCACCGCGCGGCGCCGTCGGCGATGCCGCTGTTGGTGCTGACGACCCACCGATCACCCCCCGTCCCCGGCAGGAGCGCGGAGGAGAGGACGGCGGGGGTCGAGGAGGGCTGAGGCGGGCGCCAGTAGGCCCCGAATGGCCGCCCGGCGTGCCTGTGGTATCCTTCAGCCCCGTGCCGATCCCACACCGTTTTAGCTGCTCAGAGAGGCTATGACGCCACCCGACGACCCCACCTTGACGCCGCCAGGCAAGCTGAAGCAGCGGGTCATCCCGGACCCGCCGGAGATGGAGCAGACGCAGGGCCGACGGGCCTTTCTCTTCGTTCTCCTCCTGGTGTTCGTGACCGCGCTCGGCCTGGGCGGCGTGCTCGCGCTCAACGTGATCGCCGACCCCTACGGATCGGTCGGCACGCACCTCTTCCCGACGGTCACGACGTCCGACCGGACCGTCAAGGTCGACAAGATCGAGCGGCTCAAGCAGCCGCCGGACCTCGTCGTCCTCGGCAGCTCGCGCTCGATGCGGTACGAGCCCACCTACCTCGAGGAGAAGACCGGCCTCAAGACCTTCAACGCCGGCGTCAACGGCATCGGCGGCACCGCCGACGCCTGGGCGATGACCCAGTTCGTCCACGAGGTGTGGCCCGATTCGCGTCCCGCCTACCTGTGGCTCGTCGACGTCGAGTCCTTCGTACCCTTCGAGGTGGGCGCCCGGACGGCAAACGAGCCACGCCTGGCCCGCTACGTGGACCAGGCGACGGTCACGAGGGGCGGCGGAGAGCTGGTCCGGGCGCTCTGGGAAAACCGCACGACGCTGCTCTCACTGGATACCGCGAAGGACTCTGCGCGCCTGCTCCTGTATCGGGAGAAGGCCAAGTCCAAACAGAACCGCTACCGCAAGCAGACGCTGTCTGACGGCGCGATGACGGAGAGGAAGTGGACCGAGAAGGAGTGGAAGCGCCGCTATCCCCGCTCCGTCGCGCGCTACGGCGACCTCTACCGCGACGTCTACAGCGAGATGGACCCGACGGCCAAGGACTACGTCGAGAAGACGCTGACCTTCATGAACGAGCAGGGCGCGGTCCCGCTGGTCGTGCTCACTCCCATCAACCCCAAACTGCGCAAGATCCTGGCTCCACTGGGGTGGGACGAGCGCCACGAGCAGGTCGTCGCCTACATCGAGTCGCTGCAGGGCGAGTACGACTTGCTGTTCGTCGACATGACCGACCCCAGGGTCTTCGACTACCACCCCCGGGAGTGGTACGACGGCGTGCACCTGACCACCGTCAACACGCGGCCGGCCGTCGACTACATCCTCGAGCAGACCGGCGGCGTGCCTCCGTCCCGCACGCCGGCGAACGGCGAGTAGGCCCGGCGGCGTGCTCCTCAACAGCTACACCTTCCTGCTGGTCTTCCTGCCGGTCGTCGTCGTCCTGTATTGGGTCATCCCGCGCGGCTACCCGCGCCTGCTCTTCCTCGTCGCCGCGTCGCTCGTCTTCTACGGGCTGTGGGACTGGCGCTACGTGCCCCTGCTGCTGGCGACGACGCTGGCGGACTGGATCGCCGGCCACTACCTCTCGCGCGACGAGACCGAGGGTGCGAGCCGCCGCCGCAAGCTGATCCTGGCGGCGGCGATCGCCGTGAACCTCGCCTTCCTCGGCTACTTCAAGTACCGCGGCTTCTTCGTCGACTCGCTCGACGGCGTGTTCCGCCTGATCGGCGCCGGCGAACCGCTCCCGGCCGTCAAGCTGCTCCTGCCGATCGGCATCTCGTTCTACACGTTCGCCGGTATCTCGTATGCGATCGACGTCTACCGCGGCACGATCAAGCCGGCGAAGAGCGTGGTCCACTACCTGACTTGGGTCACGCTCTTCCCCTACATCCTCGCCGGCCCGATCATCCGCTACGGTCACGTCGGCACGCAGCTCGAGCACTCCCAGCAGCGGTTTCGCTGGAGCCTCATCGGCACCGGGCTCTTCTTCCTCATCATGGGCTTCGCCAAGAAGATGCTGGTCGCCGACATGATGGCGCCGTACGTCAACGAGTTGTTCGCGCACCACGCCCAGCTCGGGCTGCTCTCCGGCTGGGGCGCCGCCCTCGGCTACACGATGCAGCTCTACTTCGACTTCTCCGGCTACAGCGACATGGCCGTAGGCGTCGCCATCATGATCGGTCTGCGCTTCCCCCAGAACTTCGACTCGCCGTACAAGGCGGTCAACCCGTCGGACTTCTGGCGCCGCTGGCACATGACCCTCTCCGGCTGGCTGCGTGACTACCTGTTCATCCCGCTCGGCGGCTCGCGCGGGACCACGCTCCTCACGGTGCGCAACCTGCTCATCACCTTCCTGATCGGCGGGCTCTGGCACGGGCCCGCCTGGACGTTCGTCTTCTGGGGTCTCCTGTGGGGCACGTACCAGTCGGTACACGTCGTGGCGAAGAAGTACGGCCTGACACCGAAGTGGGTGTGGCTCAACCGGATCCTGACGTTCCTCGCGGCGACCGTCGCCTGGGTCTTCTTCCGCGCCTCGTCGCTGCGAGCCGCCAAAGACGTTTTGCAGGCGATGCTCGGCCTCAACGGAGTGGGCGGCGAGGGCATCCTGCGTGTGGCGCCCGTCCTCGCCGCCTTCATCGTCGGCGGGATCCTCTGGGTGAACCTGCTGCCCAACACCTGGGAGATCCAGCCGCGTCCCAAGCTGCGCTACGCGCTGTTGCTGGGGATCCTGCTGGCCGCCTCGTTGCTCGCGCTGAGCAAACCGAGTCCCTTCCTCTACGTCCAGTTCTGAGAGGCAGCGAACGGCGCGCCCGACCGGGCGCCGGGATCAGAAGGCCTGGTCGAGCGTGGAGTCGCGCAGCTCCCAGCGGCGCAGCTCGTGCTCCTTGGGCAGCGTGACCCAGAACACGAACGCCTGGTCCTCGCCGACGAGGCTCGCCTTGCCGTCGCGCGTGACCTCGATCCAGCCCTGCCAGCGGCCGGCGAGATCGAGCGGCCAGGAGGCCGAGACCTCGGTGGACTGGCCCGCCGCAAGTGTGAGCGGCGCGTTGGAGACGAGGTCACGGACGGAGTCGCCGGGGCCGCGTAGGGACAGGCGGATGCCCTCGAGCTCCAGCGGCTGACCGCCGGTGTTGGTCAGCGTGAACCACACGTAGATGCGCTGGCCGACCTCGCGGTCGCCCCGATCCAGCTTGACCGAGCCCGCGAGCGCGATCAGGCCGGGCTCGGTGGAAGGCGGCGTGGGCTCAGGCGCCGGCGTCGCCGCGGCCGCGCCGAGACGCGTGTCCTCGGGATTTCCGCCGAGCGCCACCATGAAGCTCTTCACGTTGGTCACCCAGTTGGCGGTGCCGTCGGGACAGTACTTCGGGGCGATGGCGTCGACGGAGTAGAGCCGGCAGCCGTAGTACAGGTCGCCGCCGAGCCCGGCGGCGACTCGGGCGATGGCGTCCTCCCAGGAGGTGAAGTCACTGGTCGGCCACGTGGGGCCGTAGAACCAGTTGAAGGCGTTGTACGTGCACTGGTCGCCGTCCTGGGAGTACAGCAGCCGGCCGAAGCTCGTCTCGGCGCCGGCGATGGCCACAAGAAAAGCGGGATCGACGCCGTAGGCCCCGGCGGCGGCAACGAACGTATCACCCGTGCCGGTCATGGGAGAGCCCTGTGCGACGAGGAAGGCGTCGATCTGGGCGGCGTCGGGGGCCGCCGCGGCCGGCGGCACGAACGCGCCGGTCAGAGCGGCGGCCAACAGCAGCGTGGCCACCCCCGCCAAGAGGCCGCCGCGCGCGCGAACGATAGGTGTGACGCTGTTCCTCACCAGACTGGGCCTTTCCCGGTCGCCGGAGACCCAAGTATAGCCGGGTCGGCGCCAAGCGCCGACCCGGCGTGGACGCCGAACCCGGGCGGCGCCCGCCAAAGGGACGCTCCGGCTCGCCGGCGGGTTCGCCGCGGCGTCACAGCAGGTAGGATGAGGTCATGACCGCCGACCTCGACCGCTACGCCTGCGACGACCGCTTCCCCGGCCCACAGATCGTGCGCCTCATCCGCCGCGCGATCGCGCAGTCGCGCCTCGACCTCAAGGGTCTGAGCGTACTCACCGAAGCCTCTGTCGGCTACCGGCGCGTCACGCCCGTGGTGGCCGCGCTGGCCGGCGCCGACCAGGTGTATGCCGTGGGTCGCGACAGCGCTCAGGCCTCGCGCAAGGAGGCCGAGGAGCAGACGGCGTACTTCGCCGCGGTGGCGCACGTCGGCGACCGCGTGAAGTTGCTGTCGACGCGCCTTCAGGCGCCGCTGGCCGCCGTGGACGTCGTCACCGATCTACCGGGCGTGCGGCCGATCGACGAATCGATCGTGCGCAACCTGGCAGCGACGGCAGCCGTCACGCTGATGCGCGGGACCCCGCACTGGCGGGTGGCCGACGTGGACGTCGCCACCTGCCGGCGACACGGCATCGCCGTCGCCGGCGTGGACGAGGAGGCCGTCGGCCTCTACCGCTACCTGCCGCAAGGCGTGCTCGCCGGCCTCCTCGAGCTGGGAGTCGAGGTCGCCGGCTCGACCGTGGTGGTCGCGGGCGAAGGTCCCGCTCACGCCTACGTCGTCCAGACGCTCGCTCGCCTCGGCGCGCGCGTGCTGGTGGCCGCGCCGGAGACGGCCGGCCGCATCCAGCTCTACGGCGGAGAGAAGGCCGGCGACGGGCTCGCCGACGACGCCGTCACCGGCCGTCTCGCCGAGTCGGACGCGCTCGTGCTCTGCCCCGTGGCCTCCGGCGAGCGCTGGGTCGGCCCCGGCGCAAGGACGGACGCGGCCCGACTGGCGGCGATCGCGCCGCACCTCGCCGTCGTCGGGCTGGACGCCGACGCCGACCTGCGAGCGCTCGGCGGCGCAGGCGTGCGCTGCCGGCCCGCCGGAGGCCCGGACGGGCTCTTCGATCTGTTCCCGCAGGCGGTGGTCGCCCAGCACACAGCCGGCCTCCGGGTAGGCGAGGCCATGACGAAGGCGCGGCAGCGCGGCTCTTCGCCGGTCGCGGCCGAGCAGCTCGCCGCCATCGAGGCGCATGCCGAGCTGCTCCCCAAGGACCTGAGCGCCGCCCGACACTGACCACCGCAGGCGGGTCAGCGTGGGGGGCGCCGTGAGGTGCACCACACATCGAAGCCGGAGCCGCGCGCCGCCGGGAAGCCCAACCTCGGCCGGGCCGAGCGAGCCTGCGCCCGGTGGTAGAATCTCCGCAAAGCGGCCGCTGGGCGGCCGGCGGCCTTCCCCACGGCCGGCCGCACCCACATCCATCCCCGGAGGGACCACGAACCCATTCGCCCGCCTGCGCACGGGCCGACGCACGAAGGCGAGCGGCCACGGCTACTCGCTGCTGCTCAAGGATTCCGTGATCTACGGCGGCGGCCGGATGCTGCAGAAGTTCCTGACGGCGCTCATGCTGCCGCTCTTCACTGCGTTCCTCACGAAGAGCGACTACGGCATCGTCGGCATGGTCGTCACCGTCACCACGTTCCTCGACGTGTTCGTCACCATGGGCTTCGACGTCGCTTTCACGCGCTTCTACTTCGACGACAAGAACCCGAAGCACCGCAGCGACGTCATCACGCACGTCTTCTACGTGAAGTTCCTGTACCCGGCCGTCCTGCTGGGCGTGCTGATGGCCTTCATGCCGTGGATCTCGAGCCTGCTCATGGGGGGCGACGGGTACGCCATCTACTTCAACATCGGCGTCGCCACGCTCTTCTTCACCAACCTGAGCGACCTTCCGTTCACGCTCATGCGGCTGGAGCACCGGCCCTGGACCTTCACCTCGTTCACCATCGCGCGTGTGCTCATCCAGGTGCCGATGGCGGTCGTCTTCCTCGCCGTCTTCGACTGGGGGCCGGCCGGCTACTTGGGCGCCAACCTGGTCACCGCCATCCTGCTCAACCTCGCCGCGCTTCCGTTCTACGCGCCCCGCCTACGCTTCCTGTGGGACAGGGCGCTGCTGCGCTCGATGCTGGCCTTCGCCGTCCCAGCCATGTTCACGGCCATCTCGTTCTTCTTCCTCAAGCTGAGCGACCGGTTCTTCCTGCTGCACTACCAGGGGATCGCCGTGGTCGGGCTCTACACCGTCGCCAACTCGCTCTCGCAGCCGCTCTACATCGTCGGGATGGCGTTCCGGATGGCTTGGCCACAGTGGCACTACGCCAAGCTGAACGAGCCGGAGCGGCACAAGCGGATGGTCTCACGCTCGTCCACGTACTTCATGGCGTTCAACGGCATCCTGTTGGCGCTGGTCGGCATCTACCTGCCGCTGGTGATCCACCTGCTCCTCAACCCGAAGTTCTGGTCGGTGGGCCCGACCACGTTCGTGCTCACCCTCTCAGTGGCGCTCTACAACCTCTACTTCATCTTCTGGATCGGCGCGAACGTGGCCAAGAAGAACCGCCTGATCCCGGTGATCACCCTGGTCGCCTCGGGCGTGAACGTCGCCCTGAACTTCTTGCTCGTGCCCGTGTACGGCATGTACGCAGCAGCGTGGAACACGGTCGTGGGCTTCGGCATCCTCGCCGTGCTCGTGTACTTCGTCTCCAACCGCTGGTATCCGATCCCGTACGAGTGGCGGCGCCTGATCACCATCGGCGCGGCGACGGCGCTCACGCTCGGCGCCGGCTGGGCGATCGGACTGGCGATCGGCGTCAGCGTGCACGAGCCGCTGGGCGACCTGATCCTCGGCGAGCTTGCGATGACGCCGGCACTGCTGGTCTTCCCGCTCGTGCTCTGGACGGCGCGCTTCTTCACACCGGGAGAGCGCATGAAGCTGCGCGGGCTCGCCGGACGCCTGACCGGCGGCCGCGTGAAGCCGGCGTTGGGGACGGCGGGCGCGACCGGCGCCGCCGCCGGTAGAAGCGCGTTCGGCGGCGTGGCCGCTGCGGGCGCGCTGGACGCCGCCGCGGAAAGCCCCGGCCACGGTCCCGCCGGAGAGGAAGAGCTCTCCGAGGACGACCTCGAGGCTGAGGAAGAAGAGACGGAGATCGAGGCCGAGGTCGATATCGCCGAGAGCGGTGGCACGCAGATCTAGATGGACACCGGCACCGACATCACCGTGCGACGGCCGACCGGGTCACGAAGAGTGCGCCTGCCCGCGATCTGCCTCCTGCTCGCGCTGCCGCTCCTCCCGCTCGCTGCCGCCGCCTGCGCCTCCGAGGAGGCGGCGAAGTCGGCGCCCGTCCCTGCGGCGAGTGTGGCGAACGGGTCCGCGAAGCCTCTGTTCGTGCCGACCGACCGCGCCGTGAAGCTGCGCTTGCTTCGGCGCGCGGCCAAGCCGCCGCGCATCCTCATCTTCGGCGGCTCCCGGGCCACCCGCATCGAGCCCGCGTATTTCGAACGGCTCACCGGCCGCACCGGGTTCAACCTCGCCTTCCAGAACGGCCGCCCGGAGGACGCCTGGGCGTTCGTCAACTACTCGCGCCGCAGATTCCCCGAGACGCCCCTTCAGGTCGTGTGGCTCCTTCACGTCGAGGCGTTTCGCAAGCAGGGGCTTTCCCCGGGCCTCGTCCAGGAGCCCCAGCTCAGCCGCTGGTTCCCGCCGGCGTTGATCGAGACCGAGGGGAAGAAACTCCCTCGGACCCCCGAGGAGGTCCCGCCGGGCAAGGACCTCGCACTCACGACGTTCGGCGCCGACGGCGTCGTGCTCCGCAACCGCTACGACCTCGCGGAGGCCCGGGGACGGCCGCTCTCCCGAGCCATCGACTACTCGATCGAGACGGCGCTCGAGCGTTACGA
>DASRZL010000179.1:0-26124 GCA_035686425.1 Thermoleophilia bacterium | reverse complement strand
TGGTGCGCGATGCTGTAGAGCCCGGGGTCACGGCCATCGCCCGCGCCTTGGAGGTCGCACGTCAAGACGCGGCGATCAGCATCCTGGCGCCGAGCTGGCGCCTGCGCGAGTTCGGGGAGGAGCGGGCGCGCCAGATCGTCGAGGCGATCGCCCGGCAGCTGTCGTCGATCGCGCGCGACTAGCGACTTCCCGAGGTCCCTGGTCTCGGCAGGCGCACCCACTTCAGACTCGGCATTCGGCGGGAAGAGTCGGCGTGTCGGCAAGCAGGAGCTTCGTGTAGTCGGCCTGGGGGTCCTCGAGGACGGCGTCCACGACGCCGAGCTCGACGATGCGCCCGTCGTTCATGACGGCCACCTCCTGAGCCACGCTTCTGATCAGCGCAAGATTGTGCGTCACGAAGAGCATGCTCACGCCGGTCTCCTGCTGAAGCTGCGCGAGAAGCTCGATGATCGCCGCCTGAACGGAGACGTCGAGCCAGGAGGTGACCTCGTCGCAGATGAGCACCGTCGGCTCGGCAGCAAGAGCGCGCGCGATGGCGATGCGCTGCCGCTCACCACCGGAGAGCTGCTCCGGGTAGCGGTTGAGGAGCGACGCGTCGAGTGCGACCTGGTCGAGTACCCGCACCATGCGCTCCTCTCTTCCGTCGCGGTCGAGCTTGAAGAAGATGTCGATCGGCTGCGCAAGCAGCTGACGGATGGTCTTCCGTGGGTTCAGAGAGCTGTAGGGGCTCTGGAAGATGTACTGGATCGCCTGGCGCTCGGCGCGCGTGCGTCCCCGCGACTCGCGCGCCAAGGACTTGCCTTGATACTCGACCGAACCCTCGATCTTGAAGGGATGCAGCCCGGCGATGCAGCGCGCCAGGGTCGTCTTGCCGCTTCCCGACTCGCCCACGAGCGCCAGACAACGGTGCTCGCACAGCGTAGCGCTGACGCCGTGCAGAACCTCCTTGCTCTGGTAGAACGCGGTCACGTCGCGGGCGCTCACCACCGTCTTCTCGACCACGTCGCAGACGGCGTCGACCTTGGCCAGCAAGGGGGCGTCCCCGGCGACTGACTCGGCTCGGACCTCCTGCCAGCGCCAACAGCGCACCTGGTGATCCGGGCCCGAACCCTCGGCGGGCGGGAACTCGGCCTCGCATCGTTCGATGCGCCAGTCGCAGCGCGGCGTGAACGCACAACCGGCGACCCGCTGGCCCGGGCGCGGCGCCCAGCCGGGGATGCCGTGGAGAGCCCGCTCGCCGGTGATGTCCGGGATGGCGGCCAACAGCCGACGGGTGTACGGATGGTAGGCGCCGGTGAACAGCGCCTCCTTGGGTCCGATCTCGACGAGACGCCCCGCATACATCACGGCGATCCGGTCGGCGAGACAGGCGACGACGGCAAGATCGTGAGTCACGTAGAGCGCCGACACGCCGTAGGAGCGCGTGAGGTCGCGCACCGTGTCCAGGACGTGCGCCTGGGTGGTCACGTCGAGGGCGGTCGTGGGTTCGTCGAGCACGATGAGCTTGGGCCGGTTGGCCATGGCCATCGCGATCGCCACCCGCTGCTGCTGACCACCGGAGAGCTGGTGAGGGTACCGCCGCAAGAACGCCCGGTCACTGGGCAGCAGCACCTCGTCCATCATCTGCTTGAGGCGCGCCTCACGGTCGGCGCTTGAGGAGCCAAAGGAGTGCTCGTTCAGGATCTCCATGAGCTGGTCTCCGATGCGCAAGGCCGGATTCAGCGACGCGGATGCGTCCTGCGGCACGTACGAGATGAGACCGCCGCGGATGCGTCTGAGCGCGGAGCGAGACGCCGCGAGCACGTCGGTCCCGGCGATGTCGATGTGCCCGTCGGCGACCTTGGCGCCGCGCCGCTGGTAGGCAAGCAGCGATGTCGCGGCGGTGGTCTTCCCGGACGCCGACTCTCCGACGAGGCCAAGCACTTCGCCCTGGTGAATGACGAAGGAGACGTCGTCGTCGATGTCGATGCCGGACGGATCGAGGACGATACGCAGGTCCTGCACGCTGAGCACGATGTCGGAGGCCTGGTTGCTCATATCACCGCCGTATCTCTGTCGATGCCCATCATGGCCCGGGCGAGACCGTCGGCCATGAGATTGGTGCTGACCGTGAGGGCCCCGATGAGGACGATCGGCGCGATGACGGTCCACGGCTGGATCGTGATACCGATGCGGTTCTCGTTGATCATCAGACCCCAGTCGGCCGCGGGCGGTTGCATGCCGAAGCCGAGGAAGGACAGCGCCGCGATCATGATGATCGAGTAGGTGAGACGCAGGCCGAACTCCACGAGCAGCGGGCTGCTGATGTTGGGCAGGACCTCGTAGAGGAGGATCTTGCGCCGTGTCACGCCGACGGCCGCGGCCGCAGTGACGAAGTCGCGGGCCACCACCTCCACGGTCGCGGCGCGCGTGACGCGGGCGATGCGAGGCATGTGCGAGATGCCGACCATGAGCACGATCAGCCACAGTCGCGGCCCGAGAATGGAGACGAAGAGCATCGCGAGCACGATCGACGGAAACGCAAGCACGACGTCGAGCATCCGCATGATGCTCTCGTCGACCCAACGTCTGGCGTAGCCCGAGACGAGGCCCAGGCTGACCCCGAGCACGACACCGATGACGGTGGCCGCGATCCCGAGCACGAAGACGCTCAGCCCGCCGTAGAGCACGCGCGTCAGCACGTCGCGCCCGAGGAAGTCGGTACCCAGCCACGCCACTGCCGAAGGAAGCGAGAAGGGGGCGCCGACGAACTCGGTCGGCTCGTACGGTGCGACGAACCGGCCGAAGAGGGCGATGGTGAGCAGAACGAGGAACACCACGAACCCGATCTTCGTGCGCCGCATGCGCCACGCATCGCTGATCGTCTGGACCCACTCACGGCGCGGCCGGCCGCCCAGCGGGATGGATTCGAGCGGCTCCAGGGGCTCGAGCGTCTCGAGCGGCTGGAGAGGATCGAGGCTGGAGTCGCTGCCGCGACTCATCGCAGACCGGTCCTGAGACGCGGGCTGATGAGGATCGTGAGGATGTCGGCGATCAGGTTGAGCACCACGTAGACGGCAGCGATCAGCAGAACGAGGGCCTGCACCACCGGCATGTCGCGGTTGGCTACCGCGTCGACCAGCGCAGTGCCGATGCCGGGGAAGCCGAAAAGGTACTCGACGGTGACGATGCCGCCGGCCAGCCAGGCGATGTTGATCGCGATCACCTGGATGGTCGGCACGATGGCGTTGGGAAGCGCGTGATGCCACAGGACGCGGGACTCGGAGAGGCCCTTGAGGCGAGCCATCATCACGTATTCACTCTCGAGCACTTCGACCGTCGAGGCCCGCAGCATGCGGCTCACATACGGAATGACCGCAAGGACCAGCGTCATCACGGGCAGGACGAACAACAGCATCTGGTCGCGCAGTGGTGTGAGGGAGTCGACGTTCGAGACCGAAGGGAGCCACTGGAACACCGTCGTGGCGAACAGGAGCACCAGCACGATGCCGATGACGAACTCCGGCAAAGCCGCCAGGCTGAGATTGCCGATATTCACCACGTTGTCGAACTTGGAGTCGCGCCAGATGGCGCTCAGGGCGCCGATGACGATCGAGATCGGGATACTGAACAAGGCCGCGAGCAGCACGAGTGTCGTCGAGTTGACGATGCGAGCGCCCAGAAGCGCTGTGACCTTCGCTCCGCCGCCGACGAGCGAATTGCCGAGATCGCCGCGAGCGACTCCGCCCAGCCAGCTCGTGTACTGCTCGAGGATGGGGCGGTCGAGCCGCAGCTCCTTGCGCAACGCTTCGTAGCGCACCGTGTCGGCGGAGTCCTTGCCGAGGATCGCCTTGGCGGCATCCCCGGGCAGCGCCTGAGTGGCGACGAAGACGACGACGGACACCAGGAACAGCGTGAGCAGGCCGAGCCCAAGACGGATGAGCAGCAGCTTCAGCAGGGGCGGCACGGTGAACTCCTCGTGATCGCGGGCGAGGTCCGGGCGCCCCGACCCTGAGGTCGGGGCGCCCGGACGTGCTCGATGAAGCGGTCAGGCGACTGGATCACCCGAAGTAGGCTAGGCGGTACCTCGCGTTGCTGGCGCACGAGCCAAGGCCCGAGTAGTCGGCCACCATGCCCATCACCTTCGCGCTGTGGGCGTCGACCTGGTTGTCGAAGGCGTAGATGATGTAGGCGCCCTCGTTGTACTCGATGGTCGCCGCCTCGGAGATCAGCTCGTTCCTCATCGTGTCGTCGACGGTCGTGTACGCCTCCTTGACGAGCGACATGTACTTCTCGTTGGTCTTGGACCAGTGGGTCTCGTCGTACAGCACGCCCGGCATGGTGCCCATGCCGGTCTGCGCCAGATAGCCGCGCGTCCCCCAGTTGTCCATGGCGAACGGCCAACTGAGATACTGGTCGCCCCAGAAGACGTCGCCGGTGACGTTGTCGACCTTGACGGTGACGCCGGCGCCCTTCGCCTGCTGGGCGAACACCGTGGCCGCCGACGGGGCATTGTTGCTGACCGAGGTGGAGGTCACGAGCTTGACCGAGAGGTCCGCATAGCCCGCCTGCTTGAGCAGCGACTTGGCCTGCTCGAGGTCTTGGGCGCGCTGGGGCAGATCCGCCGGGTAGCCGGGATCGAAGGGTCCGTACATGTCGTTGCCGAGCCACTGCAGACCGTCGGCGCCCTGGGCCATCATCTGCGGGCGATCGACGATCAGCCGGAACGCCTGACGCACGCGCACGTCGCTGAACGGCTTCACGTCGCAGTTCATGGTGAAGGGGATCCACGAGCCGGTCTTCGCCTCGAGCAGCATGTTGCCGGCGCCCGTCGCGATCGTTCGCTGCGCGCCGGGGATCATGTTGACGTAGTCGACGGCTCCGCCGAGCAGGGCGTTCATCTGGGCCGTGGTGTCGGCGAACTCGATGATCGAGAGCGTGTCGACGTAGGGACCGCCACCCTCGCGCCAGTAGTCCGGGTTCTTCTGCAACACGCACTGCACGCCCGGCTGGAAATCGCCGGGGCTGGCCAGCATGAAGGGGCCGGTGCCGACGATGCCGTTGCCGCCCTTGGGGTCGTAGCCGACGGGGACGATCGCCGCGCTGTACGTGGCGAGCGACTCCGGGAAGATGGCGTTCGCAGCCTCCAGCTCGAAGGTCACGGTGAGGTCGTCGATCTTCTTGGTGCCGCCGGGAGCGAGACCGCGCAGCTGCTGCGCCGCAAGACCCGGGTTCTTGGGGTCCATGATCCTCTCGAAGCTGTACACCACGGCGTCCGCGTTGACCGGCGAGCCGTCGTGGAACACGAGGCCGGACTTGAGCTTGACCGTGTACTGCGTCCCGTCGGCGTTGGGCTCCAGTGATTCCGCGAGCGCCATGCCCTGGACGCCCTCGGGGCTGTACTCGAGCAGCGAGTCGTAGATGTTGAAGCGCATGTCCATGGACTGCATCGTGTAGGCGGTGGCGTGGGCGTCGAGGTCCTCTTTCGCCGAACCCTGTCCGGCCGCCACCCTGAGATGGCCGCCCATCGTGGGAGCGCCTGCGGCCGGACTCGCGCTGCTGCTGCTACTGTCGCTGCTGCCTCCGCAGGCCGCGATGAGCGGACCGAACGCAGCCCCGGCGCCGACGACGGCGGCGCCCTTGAGCACCTCACGTCTCGTCACGGGCTTGTTCAGGAACTCGAACTGAGACTCACCATCTCGTGTACTCACGTGTGCTCCCCCTTTGCCTTGGATTCGCTCATCCCCGCGATGCTGGCTGGACAAGAGCGCTGCGGAAGACCGGGGACTGCCGCACTTCGGCTATGAACCAGAAGAACGCAGTCGATGACCCTCTCCCAGCGAATCATATGAGGCGGCGCACGCACTCAGGGCAAGTCCGAGGCCACGCTTTCTCATATGTGAGACAGGTTTTTCCGCGACGCCCCGGAGCGAGCCGAGCGACGGGACGCTCGGGAAGGGTCTGTCCGATCTCGAGACACCCGTACGATCTGACGCCCGCCGAATGACTGCCGGAGTGCAGGTGCGACCCCCGGGCTGCGTTCCAGCATGCGGCGTTCCCGGCCCTCTTCGACGCGTTGACAGGACCCGGCAGCGGACCCTAGCATGCCGGGGAGCGGAGCGGCCGGCTCCACGGCGTCGGTGGTGCCCATGCGACCAGCCCGAGATGAGCTGGGACGCGTCGCCCGCTGGGCTCGCGCGGGGCCCAGGTGCCAGACGGATATCCGTCCCCCGGCGGCGCGTGCCGAAGCGCGTCACATGCGGGTCGGCGAGACATGAGATGGAGGATTCCTATGCCGATCGCCGGCCTTGGCCCCATGCGGAACGAGGTCGTCGATCTGCTCTCGCAGCTGATCCGGGCAGACTCGAGCAACCCGCCCGGTGATGTGAATGCCGCTGCTCGAGTCCTCGAACGCTACTTCAAGGACAACGGCGTCGAGGTCGCCCTCATGGGCGAGCTCCCCCAACTGCCGAACTGCATCGCCCGGCTGACAGGTGCCGGCGACGGCCCCTCGCTGCTCATGCTCGGTCACCTCGACGTGGTGCCGGCGGAGGAGGCCGAGTGGACCCAGCCGCCGTTCTCGGGCCTGGTGAAAGATGGCTACGTGTGGGGCCGCGGGGCGCTTGACATGAAGAACCAGCTTGCCGCGCAGGCCGTGGCCTTCGTGCGCCTGACTCGGCGGGCGAAAGCCGGCGAGCGATTGCGCGGCGACCTGGTCTTCGCCGCGACCGCCGACGAAGAGACCGGGGAGCGCTGCGGAGCCAGGTGGCTCCTCGAGCACTCGCCGGAGCTCGTGCGCACCGACTTCATCATCAACGAGGGCGGCATGGACCTGTACGAGGCCGACGGCCGTCGTGTCTACACGATCCACGCCGGCGAGAAGGGGTACGCCGCCTGCCGCATCACCATCTACGGACGCGCCGGGCACGGCTCGGTGCCACTGCACGAGGACAGCGCGATCCATGGTCTTGCGCACGTCATCTCAGCGTTGGAGCGCTACGAGCCAGAGCTCGCGACGGACCGGCTGCCGGCCCCGTTCATCAGCCTGGCCGTCGCTGATCCCGACCTGCGTGAACGGCTCAAGGACCTCGCATCGACGCGGGCTGCTCTCCGCGACCTCGCCGCGGTCGACGGCGCAGCCGCCTCGATCATCGAGCCCGTCCTCGGCCTCACCTTCTCCCCGACCATCGTGCGCGCGGGAAGTGACGCCGTGAACGTCATCCCCTCGCGCGCGGAGGTCACTGTTGACTGCCGATTGATGCCCGGACAGTCGGCGGACGACATTCGCCACGAGGTCACACGGGCTCTGGCGGGCATCGAGGAACGCTGGGAGATGGAGCTGCTCAACTTCATGCCGGGCAGCGAGTCGCCCACGCACACGCCCCTGCGCGACGCCATCGCCCGGACGATGGCACGACTCGTGCCGGACGCCGAGGTGATCTGCGGGCACTATGCCGGCTTCACCGACTCGGGGTACTTCCGGTCCTTCTTCCCCGGCGCAGTCGCCTACGGCTTCTGCCCGTTCCGCGCCGAGAATGGGGCGGCGATCATGCCGCGCTTCCATGGCGTCGACGAGCGTATCGCCGTGGATGACCTCGTCCTCCAGGCACAGTTCGCGGAGGCCCTCGCAGTCGATCTGCTCTCCTGACCGGGCGGCAGGTCGCATTGCATGGGGCTGGGAACGACGCCGCTCGCCCACGGCGGCGCCGGCAAGGTCCCGTCCCCGATGCAGTACTCAGCGGCCGCCCCAGAGCTCGGCGGCGCTCAGTCCCAGCTCCCGCTCGACCTCCAGGCGGTAGGCGGCGACCGCACGCTCGGTAGCGGGTCCGGGAGCCTCGTCGAAGACGCGGTCCTCGACGACCGCGACCGCCTGGATCTCACGCGCCGCGCCGGCCAGGAACGCCTCGACGGCGTCGAGCGCCTCCTGGACGCGACACGGACGCTCGATCACGTCCAGATGCCTCATCACGATGCGACGCGTGATGGAATCCAGGATCCCCTCGCTCAGCGGCGGCGTGCACAGATCGCCCTCCGGCGTCACCCAGAAGAACGCCGCCTGCTGCACCTCCATCACGCGGCCGTCCGGCGTCGTGAGCAGAGCCTCCCGGAAGCCGCGCTCCTCAGCCATCCGCTTGGCCACCATGTTGCCCGCGTACGAGAGGCTCTTGGCCCCGAGCAGCACCATCCGCACCGTGTCGGGCACGAGCGCCAGCCGCGCCGGCGGCCAGTCGAGGTACGGCTCGAGAATGACGATGCGTCTGCCGCCGCGCGTCAGTACGATGCGCAGGTCGGTGAAGACGGGGCCCGCCCAGGCGAGAAGCGCGGCCATCTCGCTCTCGAGCAGCTCGCGCTGATACGGCAGGCGAAGCGTCGCGCAGGAACGCGCCAGGCGGTCGAGGTGCTCGACGAGCGCGAACGGCCGGCCGGCATAGCAGCGCAGGTACTCGAAGGCTCCGTCGCCGCGCAGCAGGCCGTCGTCGTACATGGGGACCGTCGCCTCGAGCGCGTCGCACAGCACCCCGTCGATGGAGGCCGCCTTCTCCGGCACACGGCCTGGGCTGTGCACGAGCCCCGTCACACCCTCTCCAAGCGCACCTCGACCGACTTCATCAGCGGAAAGCCGCTGATCGGATCGAAGCGGTCATCGTGCGTGATGAGATTCACGTTGGCGTCCTTCCAGCCGTGCGTGATCTGGAGCGTCCTCGTCGGGATCTCGTTGGCGGCCATCACCTTCGCCGGGATCTCGAGAGCGCCGATCCGCGACGTAACGCGGACGAGGTCCCCGTCCTCGACCCGGAGAGCGGCGGCATCGACGGGGTTGATCTCCACTTCCGGACCCGGGATCGCCGTGAGGAACCGGGGGATGTTGCGGAACCGGCTGTGCAAGTACAGCAGCTTGCGCGCCCCCGTGATGAGCACGAACGGATACTCCTCGTCCGCCGACGTCCTGTACGAGGGACTCCGGTACACCGGCAGTTCGTCGTAGCCCATGTCCTTCAGGTACTCCGACGCGAACTCGACCTTGCCCGATGGCGTGGCGAAGCCGTCCGCCTCCCAGCGCCGCGGTCGCGCCGGGCTGTACTCCACCCCTTCGGGGTGCGCAGCCAGCTGCTCGAGCGTGAGGCCTGTCGGCTCGAGGAGCCACCGGTTGAGGGCGGTCTCGTCCTCCCAGGGGAAGTAGTCGCCGATGCCGAGGCGCCAGGCCAGGTCGTGCCAGAAGTCGTATTCGCCCTGGACGTCCGGCCACGACACGACCTTTCGCGTGAGGCCGACGATCTGGTGCTTGGCGTGCGCGTGCAACTCGGTCCGCTCGAGGAAAGAGGCCGCCGGCAGGACGTAGTCGGCCAGGGCGGCCGTCTCGCTCATGAAGAGGTCGCGCACGACGAGCAGATCGAGAGCCTTCAGCGCCTCGATGACTCTGGCGCTGTTGGGATTCGTCGAGGCCGGATTCGCTCCGGTGGCGATCATCGCCCGAAGGGGATACGGATCGTCGCGGAGGATCGCCTCGATCGCGGTCATCGTGTGGCATTCCTGGCGCAGGTCGTAGAGCACCGGGAAGCGATCGGCTCCGAGAGGCCCGAGGTGCCGGAGCGGCGCTTCCTCATACAAGGTCAGTTCGCGCAGCGGGACCCCGTCCTTGAAGAACGTGCCGCCCTCGCGGTCCAGGGTGCCGAGCAGCCCGTCGAGCATCGCGATCGCGCGGATGTTGTTGACGCCGTTCTCGTGGTGCTCGAGGCCGTTGCCGACGTAGGCGGCGACGCGCGGAGCGGCGGCCCCCATGGCCCGCGCGATGGCGCGCACGGTCTTCGCGGGCACGCCGGTCTCCGTCTCCACCGCGTCGAGCGTGAAGGTCTTCGCGTACTCCGCGACCTTGCCGAACCCCAGCGTGTACCGCTCGACGAAGTCCATGTCGCAGGCGCCGTCTTCGATCAGCTGGCGGACCAGCCCCCAGGCAAGGGCGCCGTCGGTGCCGGGACGCAGGGCGGCGTGGATGTCGGCGCGCCGCGTGATCGCCGAGAGCCGCGGGTCGACGACCACGAGGGTCGCACCCTTGCGGCGCGCGGCGGTGATGTACTGCGTCATGTTCGGGTGCGCATAGGGAGGGTTCGCTCCCCACAAGACGACGCAGCCGGCATTCTCCAGATCGGGGATCGGCCACGCCCCATCCACGAGCTTGAAGCCGAAGTAGCGCGCCGCGTAGCACATGGAATCGTTCGAGAGATAGTTGGGACTCCCGAAGGCGTGGATGAAGCGACGCGCCAGATTCTCCTGCTGGCCGAAGCCGATCGCCTCGCCCTTCCAGACGCTCACGCTGCGGCGTCCGTGCCGCTCGGCGATCTCCACCATCCGGGCGGCGATCTCGTCGAGCGCCTGCTCGAGCGGGATCTCCTGCCACCCATCCGCGGTCCGCTTCAGTGGCGCGAGGATGCGGTCCGGGTGATAGACCATGTCCGCGGCGGCGCGAGCCTTCACGCAGAGCCGTCCGCGATTCCAGAGATGGTCACGGTTCCCGACGATGTCGACGATGCGGCCGCCTTCCAGCGTCACGTCGATCCCGCAGCGGTCGTCGCACATCCGGCAGAGCGTCTGCTGAATCTCGCGGCCGTCGGTCATCTACTCGTCTCCCTTGTCCAGGTGGAGCACCCGCCGGAGCCGGGCATCGAGCGCCTCCCGGCGGAAGTCGAAGGCCTCGTCATCCTCGACGAACTGGAGAGCCCCCGAGATGCAGGTGCGGACACAGGCGGGGTCGCCCCCGCAGAGGTCGCACTTGCGGCTGACGCCCTCCTTCCCATCGTAGTGGACGTTCCCGCTGGGGCAGGCGAGCAGGCACATCTTGCAGCCCGCGCAGCGGGTCGCGTCGATCTCGATGGCCCCCGTCTCCGGGTCTCGGCTGATGGCCGCCGCCGGACAGACCTCGAGGCACCACGCCTCGCCACAGTGCATGCACGTCAGCGGCACGCACGCGCGTTCCTGGGCGTAGAAGTTCACGCGGATGTGGGAGGCGCTCCGCGCGAAGTCGCCGCTCTGGCGGAACGCGCATGCATACTCGCAGTTCCGGCAGGCGACGCAGGCATCTGGGTCTGCGACTACGATGCGCACAGCGTCCTCTCCTTCTCTGGTCCGGGGTCGCGGGCAGTGCGGATCTCACCGCGGCCAGCGAGCCGTTCGTCCATATCTCTCCCCGCGAGAAAGGCAGCCAAGTCCTTCAGCGGCCGCCGGTGGCGCACAAAGGGTCGCAGCCGGCCGAGAAGCGCGGCTCCCTCGGGGTCTCCCAGCGAGATGGCGCCGACCGGCACCCCGGCGCTGGTGACCACTTTGAGGTAGCGGATGCCCGTCAGGTCGCGCCTCTCGCAGACGTCGTCGCCGTCCGCCTCCACGAAGCGGCCGAGCGACGCGACCGTGAGGCCGAACATCTCGGTCACGTTCATGCTCAGGCTCCCACCGTACGCCGCTCCGGCCCCCGCCAGATTGGCGCCGGCCACCCTGCCCTGTTCCACAGCCGTGGGCCACAGCGCATGGATCTCCCGCGGCCCGCCGGCGGCGGTGGGGCCCCTGGTGACGTCGCCGGCGGCGAACACGCCGCCGATGGTCGTCTCCATGGTCGCGACCACCGGGACACCCGGCAGTCCGGGCTCGAGGCACTCGGGGAGCAGCTGGTCGTTCGGGCGCGCGCCGGTGGCCGCGATGACGGCGTCGACGACGAACGGATCGAGGCCGAGGGCGGAGACGTGGACGTTGCCGTCCCGGTCTGTCTCTATGCCGTCGGTGCGGGTGCCGGTGTGAACCTCCACGCCGCACGCGGTGATGCACTCGTGAAGGATCCGCGCGGCCGCACCATCGAGCACGCGCGGCAGGACCTGTCCGAGCAGCTCCACCACCGTCACCGCGACGCCGCGCTGCCGGGCCGCCCATGCAGCCTGCAGGGCGACGAAACCGGACCCCAGCACGAGCACTCGGGCGCCGGGACGAAGCAGCGGGTCCAGCCGGATCGCGTCCTCGAGGGTCCACAGATGATGGACGCTCGGGCCGTCGAGGCCGGGGATCGGAGGTCTCGCGGGACTGGATCCCGTCGCGAGCAGCAGCCGGTCGAACCCGAGAGCCCTTCGACCGGCCAGCCTGAGCCTGCGCCGCGCGACATCGATCTCTTCCACGCGGGTCCCGAACAGGGTCTCCGCGCGGAGGCGCGCGTAGTCGTCCGCCCGGCGGATGAAGAGGCCGTCGTAGGCGAGCTTCCTCCGCAGGTAGTACGGCAGGAGCACGCGCGAGTACGCCGGGCCCGTCTCGTCGGAGATGAGCGTGACCGGCGAGTCCTGGTCGCGCTCCCGGAAGCTCTCGAGCGCGCTCAAGGCGGCAGCGCTGTTGCCGATGATGGCGACCCGCACGAGAGGCCCTCTCCCGCCTAGTCCGCCGCGCGTGGGGCCCTTGCGGGCCGCGCGGCGCTCAATAGGACTGCGTGCATTAGTCCGCCGCGCGCTGGACCCTTGCGGGCCGCACGGCGCTCCAGGACACTGCGTTCATTCGCGCACCGCCGACGCGAAACCGGCGATGAGCCTGTCCGCCGCCGCGGTGACCCCGGGCGGCAGACCCGGCACCTCGTGCTCGGCCAGCAGCCGGATGGCCTTCTCCCGAGCCCTGGCCGCCAGGTCGGGACTCCCCGCGGCCAGCCAGTTCTCACGGCCCTGCCGGTTGAGGATGCTCGGCTGCCAGCGAACGTCGCGCATGTGGCGGCGTGTGTGCTTGCTCCCCATGAAGTGACCGCCCGGACCAGCCTGAGCGATGGTCTCGACGGCCAGGCTGTCACGATCCACGGGGACGCCGCCGAGCAGGCGCCTGTTCATGGCGATGAACTCATCGATGACCACGATCTCCTCCAGCGAGCAGGTCAACCCGAAGTCAAGATACCCGACGTCGTGGGCCAGGTTGGAGCCGGCCTGCATGGCGAGAAAGGTTATCTGCGTGGCCTCCATGCCGGCTTGGGCGTCGAGCACGTGGCTGTCGCTCGTGCCGGCGTTGCCCCAGTTGGGGATGTCGAGCCACTTGGCCATCTCCACGGCGCACATGTAGCCGGTCAGGTAGCCCAGATCGTTGTAGCTCGATTGGGCGGTCGCGATGTCGAGGACGGCGGAGCCGATGCCGAAGAGGAACGGGGCGCCGGGGTTGCGCAACTGATGGATCACCAGACCGAACAGACATTCGGCCACTCCCTGGGCGGTGTGGCCCGCGACAGTGATCGGCGCCGTCGCGCCGGCGAGCGGCGCCGGCGAGTAGATGGACGGCACGCCCGTATCGGCGCACAGCAGGAGCTTCTCGATGCTGTCGACCGGATGGATGAGCGGGCTGATCGGTTCGTTGTAGACGACGAAGTACGGCTTCCGGCGAAGCTGCTCGGCCCCACCGCGAAGCTCGCGGGCGATGTCGATCATCACTCCGAGATCGCTGCCGTTCTCGGCCGTCATGACCAGCGGCTTGGTGCTGCTCTCCATCATCGCCTGGAAGCTCAGCAGGTACGCCTGATGGGGGTCCTTGTCGGTGGGATGGGCCGAGCTCATGATGAAGTCCAGGTTCGGAAGCGCGTCGCAGAGGCGGGCGGCGCGACGGACGTCCTCGAGCACGCTCGGCCGGTGTTCACCGGTCTCGAGGTCGTACGTGGACATGAGGTCCGACCCGGTGCCGAAGTAGCTGTTGTAGCCTCCGAGCTCCATGGCCAGCCCGCCCGCGCGGTCGTACACGTCGACCACGGAGGGCACGGAGAGACGCGCCTGCTCGACGAGGTGGCGCGGCATCAGCACGCGATCGTCGACGGTCAGCGTGCAGCCGGCGTTCAGCAGCATGGCCTTCGCCTCGTCGTGATGAACCTGCATCCCGACCCTGCCGAGGATGTCGAGCACGGCCACGTAGATGTCGCGCTTGCCGGCCTCGGTCAGGAACTGAAGGCGGCCGACCTGCGATGCATTCCTGAGATTCTTCACGTCAGCTTCTCCCGTCTGGGCTATCGCCCCTGCGGTCGCGGCGCGATCCTGCCCGATCACGCAGAGGGTCGCGGCTCGAGCGAGCGCAGGCGCTCGAGGAAGAAGTCCATCTCCTCGCGGGTGCCCGTGCTGACACGGGCCCACCCAGGGCAGCCGAGCCCGTTGCCGTCGCGCACGATGACCCCCATGGCCATGAGCGCTTCGCACACCTTCTCCTGCGGCACGCGCAAGCCCTCGATGGAGACGAGCACGAAGTTGGTCTGGCTCGGCACCACCTTGCGGTCCATACTCGCGAGAGCGTCCTGCAGGTACTCGCGCGTCTCGATGACCATCTGGCGTCGCTCGAGCACCTGATCCTGGTGCTTGAGCGCTTCCAGCGCCGCGACCTGCGCCAGCCGATTGACGTTGAACGGCTGGCGCACCTTGTCGAGCGCATCTCTCACCGCCGCCGGGCACACCCCGTACGCGACGCGGAGGCCGGCGAGACCGTAGACCTTCGAGAACGTGCGGAACACGCAGACATTGGGCTTCTCAGCCTGGATCTTCAGAGTGTCCTGCCAGTCGTCGGCGGCGACGAACTCGTTGTAGGCCTCGTCGATCACCACGAGGACGTCTTCGGGCAGCTTGTCGACGAAGCTCGCGATCTCAGTCGCCGGCAGGTAGTTGCCGGTCGGGTTGTTGGGATTGCAGACGATGACCAGCTTGGTGCGTGGAGTGACTGCGGCGGCCATCGCGTCGAGATCGTGGCCGAAATCGGGCAGCAGCGGGATCATCACGGCCTTGGCGTCACGACGCGTGCAGATGCCCTCGTACAGCATGAACGACGGATCGGCGAAGATGACCTCGTCGCCGTGGTCGAGCAGCGTGTCGCCGAGGAGCTCAAGCAGGTCGTCCATGCCGTTGCCCACGGCGATCTCCTCGATGGGCCGCCCGAAGCTGTCGGCGAGTGCGTGGCGCAGGGCCAGACAGTCGCCGTCGGGATACCGGTTCACCTCATCGAACGCGGCCGTCACAGCCTCCCTCACCTCGGCGAACGGCGGTAGCGGGAACTCGTTGGAGGCGAGCTTGACCACTTCTTCCAGCCCGTACTCTCGCATGACGTTCTCGATCGGGGTGCCGGGAGTGTAGGGCACGATGCCCTCGATGGCAGGGAGGAATCTCATCGAGCCCCCCCGCTGCTCGCGCCGCTCATCCTGCGCACCTCCGCCGGCAGGTCGCGGTCGAGGCTTCTCAGCTCCATCAAGGCTCCCTTCTCACGCACCAGCGCGCAGGTGATCGGCTGGCGCGATTCTCGGCGTGCGCACGATACTGAGCGGCCCCGGACGCCACGGATGTACGCACGCTCATCATGAACGGTGGCCCCGACGGGTCAAGCTGCCCGACAAGGGGTCTCGTATGCTGGACGGGAATGGGCCGGGGATGGGCGGCTCCAAGCATGCCGGCGGCGCGGGCAGCGGCCCGGATCCCGGCGACGCGAGCGCCGGTCAGTCCAGGCCGAGAGCGCCCGCGATCACCGCCGCCGCCGTGGCGGCGGCGGTACGTGCGAGCTCGACCTCCGTCCGGCTTTCGCGGCGAAGGTCGCGAACGGCCTCGCCGTCCGGCAGCGCCGACACGTTGATCTCCACGTTCAGCAGCGCCCCCTCGGCGCTCGCTCGCGCGAGGTGGACGGCCACGCCCAGGTCGCTGACGGCGCCGGGGTTGGCGCGGCCCGCGAGCTGCAAGGCGAGCTCCAACGTCGCTCGCGCCGCCGCCAGCGTCTGCAGCGGCACGGCGGCGGCGCCGAGCGTGGCTCCGGTCAGCGCCTCGCCGCGCGCGGCACGCTGCGATTCCTCGGCCTTCGGCATGCGTACGGCCGCCATGACCGCGTCGAATGCGGCCGTGTCCTCATCCACGAGCTCAAGGAGACGACCGCGCAGCCGCTCGCTCTGGGCGAGGGCCTCGTCGATCTCGCCGGCTGTCGCGGGGATGTCGTCCCTGCCGAGACTCAGGCGGCAGACCATGGCCACGAGCCCCGCGGCGACACTGCCCGCGAGGGCCGCGGCGCTGCCGCCGCCAGGCGCCGGCGAGGCCGAGGCTACTTCGGCGCCGAACGCGCCGACGGTCAGATCGACCAGCATTCCCATTCCTGCTCCTTCACCCGTCATGTCGCTCAACTGCTCCGCCGGTCGTCCACGCGATGGCAGGCGGTCTTTCCCTGGCCCGCGGTGTCGCGCGGCAGCGCGTAAGGCGCGTGAAGCTCGATCGCGGGCGTCACGCCGACCGTCGTCTTCACTCCCGTCATGAACGCCTTGGCGAGTTCAGCTTGCGCTTCGTCGCTCATCTCGGTGAGGCCACGGATCTCGACCTGAAGGGTGAGCCGGTCGAGGTTGGAGACGTTCTCCACGACCATACAGAAGTTGCTGCCGAACTCATCGTAGCGGACGAGCACCTCCTCGATCTGGCTGGGGAAGACGACAAGGCCGCCGACGGAGACGGCGTCGTCGCTGCGCCCCGTGATGCGGCCGATCCTTGGATGAGTGCGACCGCACGCGCACGGTTCCCACGTGAGTGAGCTGATGTCGTGGCTGCGGTAGCGGATCATCGCCGTCGAATCGCTGGTGAGCGTGGTCCACACGAGCTCGCCGGGGGCGCCATCGGCGACCGGCTCGAGCGTCTCCGGATCGATGCACTCCACGAACAGGTGGTCCGACCAGACGTGCATGCCCTCCTTGACCGGGCACTCCGCTGCCATCCCCGGTCCCAGGAACTCGCCCATGCCGTACTCGTTGAAGACGTCGACCCCCATCGCCGTGGCGAGCCGCTCGCGGCCCGACTCGGGCCACGGCTCAGCGCCAAAGAGGCCGATGCGCAGCTTGGAGTCCTCGGCGAGGTCGATGCCCCGCTCGAGTGCCTTCTCGGCGAGGTAGAGCCCGTAGGACGGTGTGGTGCAGATCGCCGTCACGCCGAGGTCGACGATCAGGTCGATGAGCAGCTCCTGGCGACCGATGCCGGCGGGCACGACGCCGATGCCGGCGTGCTGGGCGCCGTACTGGAGGCCGATGCTGGTCGGGAGGCCGTAGCCGAAGCAGTTCTGCAGCAGATCACCAGGGCGCAGGCCGATCATCCACATGGAGCGGGCGTTGCGCTCGAACCAGCGATCCATGTCCTGCCGGGACGCCCAGATCGGCGTGGGCTTGCCGGTCGTGCCGGAGGTGCTGTGCACCTCGATGATGTTGTCGAGCCCACAGGTGCGCAGGCCGGCCGGGTACGTATCGCGCAGCGTCGTCTTCTCGATGAACGGCAGACGGCGGACGTCGTCCAGGGTGCGCAGGTCGGCCGGCCGGACGCCGGCCTCTGCGCAGAGGTCCCGATAGGCGGCGCTGTTGGCGTACGAGTGACCGACGACGGATTGGAGGCGCTCGAGTTGGAGCGCCCGCAGGGCGTCTGGCTCGAGCGTCTCGCAGTACGGCTCGAAGTACTCGCGCTCCTCGTCCGCAGCGTAGTGCGATCCCGCGGCCGCGCCGCCGGGGCAGATGGTGCTCACGCACCCACCTCCCTGCCGGCGGCGAAGGCGGCGAAGTTGAGGTCCTTCCACTTCGGCGGCACGTTGCGGACCAGCGCCTCCTGCCACGTCTCGACGTCGAACGGCAGGTGCGTCGAGAGGGCGCCGACGAGGACGATGCCGGCCACCTTGAGGTCGCCGACCTCCAGGGCGATGCCGTCGCCGTCGACGACGGTCACGCGACAGTCGGCGCCGCCCATACGTTCGAGCGCATCGAACGGGTAGCTCATGTCGCCCTGCGCGGCGAGCGGCGGCACGATCTGCTGGGTGTTCACGATGGCGACGCCGCCGGGGACGACGGAAGGCGCCGCCCGCAGCCCCTCGGCCGACTCGAAGGCGAGCAGGTAGTCGACCTCGCCGGGGCTGATGCTCGGCGCGACCACGATCTCGCCGATGCGGATGTGCGAGCTCACGCTGCCGCCGCGCTGGCTCATGCCGCGCGTCTCGCTGAGTTTGACCTGGAGGCCGCCGTGCAGCATCGCCGTGTCGGCGATCACCGCGGCGGCCACGATCACGCCTTGGCCTCCGACGCCGACGACCATGATGTCGTCGACGACGCCGCCGGCGTAGTGCCGCGTGGCGGCGTCCTCGGTGCCGGGAGCCGCCGCCGGCCCGCCGGTCTTCGTCGCAGCGCTCATGCCACACCTGCCTTCGTGATCGCGCCCGGCTTGCAGAGCTGGGCGCAGAGGGAACAGCCGGTGCAGGTCTCGATGTCGATCGCGACCTTGTTCCGGTTCTTGTGCGTGGCCTCGGTGTGCATCAGTGACGGGCAGCCGAGCTTCATGCACTGCTGGCAAGCGTTGCAGTTGTCCTCGTCCACCGTGTAGGCCTCGCCGCCGATCTTGCGCGGGAACAGCATGCACGGCCGGTTGGTGATGATGACCGCCGGGCCGTCGAATGCGAGCCCGGCTTTCAGGGCCTCCAGGCACGCCTCGTAGTCGTACGGGTCGACGGTCTCGATGTGCTCGACCCCCAGCGCCCGGCAGACGCCGGCGATGTCGACCGGCTTGGTCTCCACCCCGGCCAGCGTCGTCACGTTGCCCGGGTTCGTCTGGCCGCCGGTCATCGCCGTGATGCTGTTGTCCTGGATGAGCAGTGTCATGTTGGTGCGCTGGTGGACGGCGTTGAGCAGGCCGGTGATGCCGGAGTGGAGGAACGTCGAGTCGCCGATCACGGCGAGCGAGCCCTTCTCGCTGCCGCCGGCGCGCATGAAGCCCTGCTCCATGGGGATGCTCGCGCCCATCTCCACGGCGGAGTGCATGTGGCTGACGGGCGGCAGGGTGGTGAGGTCGTAGCAGCCGATGTCGCCGTGCACGTCGAGGTTGAGCTTCTTCATCGCCGTGGCCATGCCGCGATGAGGGCAACCGGTGCAGAGCACGGGCGGCCGCGGGATGACAGTCTCGTCCTCCGCGGCCTTCTCCTTCGCCCAACGCGGAAGGTCCAGGCCGGCGGCGTAAAAGCCCCGGCCCACACGCACTGCGGTGAGCTCGCCCCACTGCGGGAACCACTGCTTGCCCTCGCAGGCGATGCCCGCCGCCAGGATCTGCTCCTCGAGGTAGGGCTCCAGCTCCTCGACCACGAACAGCCGGTCGACCGTTTGCGCGAACGCGCGGATCGCCTGGATGGGCAGCGGGTGGATCATGCCGAGCTTGAGGAAGGCGGCGTCAGGCAGGGCCTCCCTGGCGCTGAGGTACGCCGCCCCAGCGGAGACCACGCCGATCCTCGCCGAGCCGCCGCCCCGCAGCGGCACCGAGCCGGAGCCGGGCTCGACCCGCGCGAGCTCGCCCGAAGCGGCGGTCGCCTCGGCGTACTCGCGCAGGCGCTCGACGCGCTCGAGCAGGCTGCGGTGCAGCGGCCGCGAGAAGCGCGGCAGCAAGCAGTACTTCTCGGTCTTGCGATCGGGAGGCCGCCGCTCCGGAGCCGGACGGCGCAGCCCAGCGGGCTCGTCACCGTCGCCGGCCGCGATGTCGCCGTCGAAGCGGACGATGCTCTTCTGGTGCGCCGTCTGGATGCTCAGGCGCACCATCACCGGCACGTCGAACTCCTCGCTCATGCCGAAGGCGAGCTTGGCGTACTCGTAGCACTCCTGGCTGTCGGCCGGCTCGAGCATCGGCATGCTGCTGATGCGGCCGAAGTAGCGGTCGTCCTGCTCGGTCATGCCGCTGGCCATGCCGGGGTCGCCGGCAAGGCACACGACGAGTCCGCCGTTGACGCCCGTGTAGACCGAGCTGATCAGCGGGTCCGCCGCGACGCTGCCGCCCGCGCTCTTCATCGCTGTGAGGGCGCGGGCGCCGCCCATCGCAGCCCCGAACGCCACCTCGTAGGCGACCTTCTCGTTGGTCGACCATTCGGCGTACACGCCATCGTAGCGGGCGAGGCTGGTGACGATCTCCGTGCTGGGCGTGCCGGGGTACGCGGCCGCGACCTGCACGCCGGCCTCCCACGCCCCCCGAGCGACCGCCTCATTGCCGAGCATCAAGTGCGTTTCCATGCAGTTCCTCCGCCGATGTGGAGTGGCCGGTCCACGATACGCAGGCGGTGAGCGACCGCGCAAGCGACCGGATGCCGTGTCCCGGGGCAGAGACACGACCCGGGCACCCCGTCTCGTCCGGCACTCGGCACTCGTCGGATAGACTATGCGCGCCCTGGTCCACGCTCCGGAGGAATCCCCATGACCGACTACCGCCTGCGCGCCGCCGCCATGGATGAAGAAGGGTGCGCCGCGGTGCACGACGCCACCATCGCCCTTCTCGAGCACACCGGGGTCGAGGTCCAGCACGACGAAGCGTTGGCGCTGCTTGAGAAAGCCGGCGCCCGCGTCCAAGGCACGCGCGTGAAGCTCCCGAGGGCTCTCGTCGACGACGCCCTCTTCGCCGCGCCTCGGAGCATCTCGCTCACGTCTCGCGGGGACGAGGACGGCATCGCGCTGGAGAGCGGGCAGGTCTACTACGGCACCGGCTCCGACTGCCTGTACCGCCTGGGACCGGACCGCCGTGACCGTCGTCCGGTCTCCCTGACGGACGTCGAGGAGATGGCGGTGCTGCAGCAGAAACTGCCTTCGATCGACTTCGTCATGTCGATGGCGCACCCGCACGAGCTCGACGCCGCCTTCGCGCCGGTCGCCCAATTCGCGGCGATGCTGCGCGGCACGTCCAAGCCGCTGATCATGGTGCCCGAGGCCGGCACCGACATCGCCCTGTTCAAGGAGATGGCCGCCGTCTGCGGCGGCGCCGACAGCTGGGGCGTGTACGCGATGCCGACGCCGCCGCTCGTCCACGGCCACCATTCCGCCGAGCGGCTGATCCGCTGTGCGGAGCAGGACGTCCCCATGGTCTACGCCACGGCTCTCCTGCAGGGGGCCACCGCACCCTCTTCCCGCGCCGCCTGCCTTCTGCAGACCAACGTGGAGATGTTGAGCGGTCTGGTCATCGCGGAGCTCGCCAAGCCCGGCGCGCCTTTCGTGTACGGCGTCGCGCAGGGCGCCATGAACGCGCGCACCGCCCACGTCCTCTACTGCGCGCCCGAGTCGATGGCGGCGCAGCAGGCCTCGGCCGACCTCGCCAGGTACTACGATCTCCCGACATTCGGCTACGGCGGCTGCTCCGACTCGCTCATGCTGGACGAGCAGTGGGCCTTCGAGGCCGGGATGACGCTGCTCACGGCGGCGCTCTCGGGCGTGACCCTGCTGCACGACCTCGGCTACGTGGCGTCAGGCACGGCCTCGTCCTACGAGTCGGTCGTGCTCATGGACGAGCTGGTCCGCTGGGTGAAGGCATACCTCCAGGGCGTGACCATCGACGAGACGGCCCTCGCCGCGGCAGAGATCGCCGAGGTCGGGCCGGGCGGCACGCATCTCGCGCGTAGGTACACACGGCAGCACGTGCGCGACTACCTGCAACCGGACCTGGTCTCCCAGGACCAGTACGACGGCTGGGCGGCCGCCGGCAGCACCTCGCTGCTCGAACGCGCGGCCGTGCGATCGCGCGAGCTGCGCGAGGGCGAGCGCGCCTACGCGCCGGCGCCGGACGCGCTACGCGAGCTCGACGCGCTCGTCGAGCGGGCGCGCGCCGCCGGCGGAGTCTGACGGCGCGCTGGTCGCCCGGGAGAGCCGAGAGACGGAGGATGGGAAAGAGATGCGATGCGGCCACCTCTAATCGACGTCCGTTCGCTGCGGATCCCCGGAGCCGCCGAGGTCCTGAGGCAGGCGGCCCGGAAGACGTCAAGCGGCCTCACCACACCGGCGACGGGCCCGATCGCCCGCGCTGACGCGCGCCATACCGGCTACGCCCTGGCGCGCGCCGGCGCCTGGGGGCCCACCCTGCAGCGGGAGATCGAGGCCTCGCAGCGAAAGGAGCCCCTCGCGGCCGCACTCGGCTCCGTCAACGACATCTTCTCGACGGTCCGGGACGGCGCAGTGAGCCCGCGGACCGCCCCCCTGCCCGACCCTGCCGCCCTCAGCGCGCACATCAAGAGTGCGGCGCGCTTCCTCAAGGCCGACCTCGCCGGCATCTGTGAGCTGCCCCAGTGGGCCATCTACGCGCGCGACTGGAGGCGCGACGCGGTCGTCTGCGACCAACGCTACGCGATCGTCCTCGTCTCGGAGTGGGATTACGACTCGATGGACGCGTCGACCGGCGACGACTGGATCTCTCTGGCCGAGAGCAACGTCGCCTACAACCAGTCGGCGCTGATCGCCTGCACCCTTGCGGAGTACATCCGCGACCTTGGCTATCCCGCCCGTGCGCACTTCCAGGGCACGTTCGACCCGCCCTGTTACGACGTGGTCGTCACGCCGCTGCTTCTGCTCGCCGGCCTCGGCGAGCTCAGCCGCCCCGGTTGGGCGCTCAACCCGCTGCTGGGCGGACGCTTCAAGGCCTCGGTCGTGACCACAGACCTGCCCCTGGCCCCCGATGAGCCCGTCGACTTCGGCCTCCAGGAATTCTGCCGCGTCTGCAAGCGCTGCGCCCGGCAGTGCCCGTCAGGCGCCATCTCGGACGCAGACGCGCCGGTGCCGCACAACGGCTATCTGGCCTACGAGTTCGACCCCGAGCGCTGCGGCAAGTACAGGATCACGAACCGCGACGGCGCCTGGTGCGGCCGCTGCGTCAAGGTCTGCCCGTGGAACAAGCCGGAAGGCCTTGTCCACGACCTCGTGCGCCTGGCGGCCGCAAGGGCGCCTCGCATCGACCCGCTGTGGGTCACCCTCGACGAGTGGCTCGGCTACGGCCGGCCGCGGCCGGAGCGGCAGTGGTGGCTGGGCCTGGAGCGCGCGGGCGAAGGATTCCGGAGAGCCGGGCGCGACGGCTGAGAGCGACCTGCGAGGGGCCGGACGCAGCTGCCGCGGCGCACCGATCAGGCCTGGCAGTACGTGTCGAGCTGGCGCCGGGTCACGGCGTCGAGGTCGTCCGGCGGCTCGTGCGCGGCCAGCAGCTCGGGGACGCGGCGGGCGGCGACGCCGACGGCGTCCTCGCCGCCCGCCGCGCGCCAGCGCTCGAAGGGCTCGGGAGCGTAGAGCGCCGCGCGCTCGAAGTCCCGCGCGTGCCGCCGCGTGTGCGCCTGGCCGAGGTAGCCGGCACCGGGACCGACGGCCGCGATCACGCCCTCCGCCAGCTCGTCCTCGCCCACCGGGACGGCGGCGAGCGTCGCGCGGAGCGCCTCGATGAGCTCGGCGTCGATCACGTACTTCTCGAGTGAAAGCGCGTTGAGCGAGCTCAGCATGCCGGCCGCCTGGAAGAGGAAGTGGCCTCCGGCGAGCGCCGCGGCCGAGAGCCCTGCCGCAGACTCGGCCATGGCCTGGGCGTCCACGGCGTGAGCATCGGTGGCGGCCGCGCCGGCGCGCACCGGGAGCCCGCAGCGACGGGCGAGGCCGGCTGTCGCACCGGCCAAGCGGGCGAACTCCGGCGTGCCGAAGAGCGCCGCCGCCGTTCGCAACGAGGCCATGGCCGAGATGCCGCCGTACACGAAGGGGGAACCCTCTCGCGCCGCTTGGGCGAGCACGAGCGAGGCAAGCACCTCCGCGTGCTGGACCACGAGCACACCGCCGAGCGTGGCGGGCCCGCTGGTGCCGCCCATCACGCACGCGGTGACGCACGTGGGCTGGCCGAGCCGCGCCCAGCGCATGAGGATCCTCGCCGTCTCGCCCGAGATCTGCAGCGGAGAGGTCGTGTTGAGGATGATGAGGGCGCGCGGCCGTTCGTGCCAGGCCGCGCCGAAAAGGATCTCGTTGATGCGCTCCGCATCGTCGATGTCCGCGTCGACGCTCGCCACCCACTCGATCGCCTTGTCACTCGCGATGAGGCGAGTGTGTGTGCCACGGCGCGTCCGGACCTCCTCGGGGAGGTCGAGAGGCTCCATGCAGTCGCTGTTGAAGTCGATCGCCGGCAGCTGGTGACCAAGACGGGCCGTCGCCTCCAGATCGGCCAGTGTGCCTGGGCGCATGATGCGACCCTCGATCACGTAGGCGGCGCCCGACCCCGAGGCGAAGACGCGGCCGCCGGCGCCGCCGAGCGGCAGGCCGAGCTCGGGACGGCGACCGGCAAGCACGAACGAAGAGGGCGCGGCGGCCAGCGCCGCCTGCACCGCGCCGGCTTCCAGGTAGACGCGCCGGCCGTCGCAGCGGGCTCCGCGAGAGCGGAGCAGGGCGACGGCCTCATCGTCCTGGACGACTACGCCGGTCGTCTCGAGCACGCGGAGCGCGCTCTCATGGACCGCGGCGACCGAGGCCGCCTCCGGGAACTCCGTACCGCCCATGCCCATCGTCAGCCGCCCGGTACGAACCCGTCGACCAGCGCGTCGATGCGCGCCGCCGCCTCTGTGGGGAGCGGCGCGGGCTCGTGCGTCTCGAGCAGCTTGAGGGCCTTGCGGCGGGCTTTCTCCTTCAGGTCGAGCCTGCCTTCCTCGGTCCAACGCACGCGGCTCTGGCGGTTGATGATCGTCGGACGCCACTGGGCCTTGCGGAAGTGCTTTGCGGTGTGGCGAGCGGTGAGGAAGTCGCCGCCGGGGCCGACGCCGCGTACCACGTCGACGGCCAGCGTCTCGGGCGTCACCTCGACGCCGGCGAAGAGCGTGCGGTTGAGGGAGAGGTACTCGTCGGTCAGCACGATCAGCTCCAGGGAGCCGGTCATCCCGTAGTCAAGATAGCCGATGTCGTGGTTCAGGTTGGACCCGATGGCGAGGCTCAGGAAGGTGAGTTCCGCCGCCTCCATACCCGCCTGCGCGTCGATCACCTGGGCGTCGGTGGTGCCCGCATAGCCCCAGTTGGGCAGGTCGAGCCAGCGCGCCATCTCGACGGCGCAGATGTAGCCCATGAGATACTCGGGAGCGTTGTAGGCAGACTGCATCGTCCCCATGTCGAGTACCCCCGGACCGATGCCGAACAGGAACGGCGCGCCGGGCTTGCGCAGTTGGTGAACGACGAGCCCCAGCAACGACTCGGCTGAGCTCTGCGCGATGTGGCCGGCGACGGTGATCGGCGCCGTGCCGCCCGCCAGCGGCGCCGGCGAGTAGATCGCCGGGATGCCGTGGTCGGCGCAGAAGAGGAGCTTGTCGATGCTCTCGACCGGGTGGCTGAGTGGGCTGACCGGCTCGAGGTACATGGTGAAGTACGGCTTCGCGGCCAACTCCTCGGGCCCGCCGCGCACCACCGCGGCGATTTCGGCCATCACGGCGAGGTCGCCGGCGTTCTCGGCGACGACGACCAGCGGCTTGGTGGTGTTCGCGACCATGGCGCGGAAGCTCTCAAGCAGGGCGACGTGCGGGTCGCCCTCGCCTGGATGCGCGTACGCCATGACGAAGTCGATGTTCGGCAGCGCGTCGCAGAGGCGAGCGGCCACGACCCCGTCCGCCAGGACGGTCGGCCGATGCTCGCCGGTGTCCACGTCGTAGACGCTGGTGACCGCCGACCCGTTGCCGAAGTAGGTCTCGTAGCGGCCCAGGCTCATGGCCGGCTGGCCAGATCGATCGTACACCTCGATCACCGGCGGCGCCGTGCTGCGCGCCGTCTCCACAAGCTCGCGCGGGATCTTGACGAGGTCCGGCTCGGTCACCTCGCAGCCGGCGGCGCGGAGCAGCTCGAGCGCCTCGGGATGGTGCACGCGCTGGCCGATGGTGGCCATGATCTCCAGGGCGGCCTCGTAGATGGCCGCCTTGTCGACCTCACTCAGGTACGTGAATCTCGGCTGCGACTGGCGCATTGCAGGGGTAGACACGGTTGCATCCTCCCGGGGCGACGTTCGTCATCGTACGCGGTCAACCCTGACGCGGAATCGACCCGACATCAAGCCCAGCCGGCCCATCAACTGCCGCGCGAACCGTGCGTTGCCACGGCTGACCGCGGCCAGCTATGCTGGCCTTCAGCGGCAGCGTCAGCGATGCATCGAGGATCCGCGCGAGAAGCACCGGGTCTCGCGATCCGCGCGCCGGCAGACGCCGCCTCGCCTTGAGACAGCAGCGGACGCCACGCGCGACCTTCGAGTCCGCGACACGGCTGCCCATGGTCCTTCGGAAGGAGACGCTCGTGACCATCATCCTGGACGGCTCGTCGCTCACCGTCGAGAAGCTCGTGCGCATCGCCCGCGACGGCGAGCAGGTGGAGCTCGACCCGGCCGCGCTCGAGCGCATCAAGGCCTGCCGCGC
>DASRZL010000178.1:0-7899 GCA_035686425.1 Thermoleophilia bacterium | reverse complement strand
GGCGTCGATCTCGCCGGTGCTGCCCGAGACGCGGACGGCGACCGCCGTGTCGTCGCCGACGGCGCCGCTGCGCACGAGCTCCACGACGCGACGCGCCACGGCGACGAAGTCGACGCACTCGTGGTCGGAGTGCGAGAGCAGGTCGTGGACGGCGGCCATCGACGCGGCGCGCGCGGTCGCTTCGCCGAGCGCGCGCCGCACCTCCTCGTCGTCGCTGCGCCGGGCCTGCATGCGCAGCAGCGAGGCGATCGTCTGGAGGTTGTTCTTGACGCGGTGGTGGACCTCGCGGATGGTCGCCTCCTTGACGTCCAGCTCGCGTTCGCGCCGGCGCGCCTCCGTGAGGTCCTCCACGAGGACGAGCACGCTCGAGGCGAGCGCGAGCGACCGGTACGAGAGCACGCGCTCCGCGACCTCGAGCTCCGTGGCCAGCGCCCCCGACGCGCCGATCAGCGGCGCGATGCCGAAGCCGCCGCCGGGCAGCTCCGAGGCGTGCATGCCGGTCACCCGGGCCTCGACGCCGGCGTTGCGCAGGATGCTCACGGCGTTGGGCGACGCGTAGTTCACGCGGCCGCGGCTGCTGACGCGCAGGACGCCGTCGCCGGCGCGCCGCAGTGTCCAGAACGGCCGCCCCGTGCGCGTGTCGAGGAGGGGCCCGTCACGCAGCGTCTCGAGCAGGTCCCGGGCAGAGTCGATGAACGCGTTCTCCATGCGGCTCGTCGTCTGTTCGGTCTGCTCGCCGAAGGTCCGCAGCACGACCGCGGACGGCGTCGGCGTCCCGATCGGGTAGGCCTCGGTGGCCCGCGTGCCGCCGCCGGCCAGCGCCCGCTGTGCGCCCGTCACCGGCAGGCGGCGCTCCAGGGCGGCGTAGGCCTCGGGCTCGCTCTCTCGCGCGAGAACGAGTCCGGAACGCGTGTCCGGGATGGGGTCGGCCGCCGTGCTCGGGCGCGCGTCCGCGAGCACGGTCAGCGCGCCGTCCCGGCCCGCGACCGCCAGGGCCGCGTCGCCGTACCAGAGGTCGGCAGCCAGCTGCAGGTTGGCGGCCACGTTCTCGAGGTGGTCGAGGATCGGCCGGGGCAGGCCGACGGTGGCGGTCGTGCGGGGCATGCGCCCAGTATACGCGCGCTCCGCCTGCTTCAGGCGGCGCGCCGGGCCGAGCGCTCGCGCCGCGCGCGGGACCCCGGCGACCGTGCGCCCGGGGCGCCGACGAAGCGGGTCAGCAGAGGCGCGCTCACCGCCGCGAGCAGCACGTAGGTGGCGGCGAGCGGGGCCAGGCTGGATTCTGCGCCGGCGGCGACGCCGAGGCCGGCGATGACGATCGAGAACTCGCCGCGCGCCACGAGCGCCGTGCCTGCCCGGAGGCGTCCGGGCACGCCGCTCAGCCGCCGTGCGGCGATCCAGCCGGTCAGCAGCTTCGTTGCCGCCGTGACGAGCCAGAGGAGCACGGCCACGCCGAGGACGTCGGGGACGGCGTGCAAGTCCACCTGCAGACCGAACAGCACGAAGAAGACCGCGGCGAAGAGGTCTCGGAGCGGGCTGAGCAGCTCGCGGGCGCGCTCGGCGAGCGTCCCGGACATCGAGAGGCCGACGAGGAACGCCACCACACCGGCCGAGACGCTGAGCAGCTCGGCGGCTCCGCCGGAGATCAGCAGCAACCCCACGACGGTCAGAAGGACGACTTCGCTCTTGGGGTGATGCAGGCGGCGGCTGAGGGAGTGGCCGTGCCGGCGGGCGAGGATCAGGGCCCCGACGGCAAGCGCCGTCGCCGCGAGTGAGAGCCCGATGCCCTTCGCCAGGCTGCCTCCCGCCAGAAGGACGGCGACGAGAGGGAGATAAGGCGCCATGGCGAGATCCTCGATGACGAGCACGGAGAGCACGGCCGGCGTCTCGCTGTTGCCGAGGCGGCCCAGGTCGTCGAGCACCTTGGCGACGATGCTGGACGAGGAGATGTAGGTGACGCCGCCGAGGAGCACCGCGGGGAGAGGGTCCCATCCGAGAGCCAGGCCGAGGACGAGCCCGGGAGTGAAGTTGAGCGCGACGTCGGCCAGTCCGCCGACCATGCCCGACCGGAGGCTGCCGACCACGTCCTCGGCGGTGTACTCGAGGCCGAGCATGAACAACAGGAGGATGACGGCGATCTGCGACTCGATCGCGACGAACTCCGCATTGACGGACGGCGGCGCCAGATACCCGATGACGAGGCCCGCCAGGAGGTAGAGCGGGATCGGAGAGAAGCCCGTCTTCGCGGCGACGCGGGCGAGGACGGCGAGGACGAGGAGGATCGCGCCCACCTCGAGCAGGAAGCCCGCGCCTCCTGCCGTAGCGGCGAGCATCGACCTGCCCCCGTCAGCTGCTGCGCAGCAGGCTGGCCATCGCCTCGACCCCCCGGGGCGTGCCGACCGCTACGGCGATGTCGCCCGTCTCGAGCATGAACGCCGATGGGGGCGTGGCGATGGTGGATTCATCGCGGATCACGGCCACGATGGCCGCAGCCTCCTCGCTCGCGTGTTCGACGTCGTGCAGCGAGCAGTGAGCGCAGCGCGAGCCTTCGCCGACGGGAAGCCAATCGATGGTGAGGCCTTGCGTGGACAGGCGCATCGTGGTGACTTCTTCCGTGACCTGCGACTGGCCGAGGACCTCGGCGAGGGCGCGTGCGTCCTCCTTGGCGAGGCGAAGGACCTCGTGGCAGGCGTCGGGGTCGTCCTTGCTGCAGATGAGGATCTCGCAGCGGCCGCTGTGATGATTCACCACGACGATGCGGGCTCCGTCCCGCGTGGTGAAGTCGAAGCGGATGCCGACGCCCGGCAGGCGGGTCTCGTTGATGCTGGTCATGCGCAGAGTCTACCGCAGCAGCCCTATGCCGGTAGCCACCTCCGGCGTTACGGCTCGTCGCGCGGCAGGCGCCGCGGCAGGAAGGCGCCGGCCAGGGCGCCCAGCGCCGCGGCGACGGCGGCGACGTAGAACGGCCAGCGGAACGCCGCCGCGACCTCGTCCCAGAGCAGGTTCTCGAGGCGATCCTTGAGCGTGAGGAGAGCAAGACCCTCGAAGAAGCCCACCTCGTCTCCGATGTCCTCCGCGATGGGATGGGCCACCCGGCGCAGCTCGCTCATGCCCGCCGTGGCGTCGATGGTGCGCGCCTGGTCGAGCGCGGCGACGAGGCGGTCCTTGACCGGCTGGCTGAGTCCGGCGTCGCCGCGCGTGAGGGCCTGGCCCTCGTCCGCGGCCTGATTCACGGCGCCGTTCATGGTGTGCGCGAAGACGGCGACGAGGATGGCCACGCCGAGCAGAAAGCCGAGTTGGCGCGCCGTGTTGAGCATGCCGGAGCCGGCGCCCTTGACGCCGCCGGGTACGGCGCTCATGCCGGCGGCGAGCAGTGCCGGCAGCGAGAGGCCGATGCCGGCGCCGACGAGCGCGCTGCGCCAGAGCACCGAGCCCACGGGGTCGGTGCGCGCGAGGTGCCCGAGCGCCACGAGACCGGCGGCCGCGACGAGCGCGCCGGCCACCGCCGGCAACCGGGGTCCGACCCGGTCCGTCAGCCAGCCGGCGACCGGGGTGAGCACGAGCACGGCGGCCGGCAGGACGGCGATGGCGAGGCCGGCCTTGAGCTCCGTGTAGTCCATCATCGCGATCATGAAGATGACGAGCATGAACGAGGTGCCCATCAGCGCGGTATCCACAGTCATGATCGCCGTGCTCGCCGCGGCGAAGGTGCGCTGCCCGAAGAGGCGCAGGTCGAAGAGGGGAGAGGCGGTGCGCAGCTCCCACCACGCCCAGACGGCGAGGAGCGCCGCCGAGGCGGCGAACAGACCGAGGATGACGGCCGACGTCCAGCCCCAATCGTTGCCTTGGATGATCGCCAGGGTGAGGCAGAAGAGGCCCGCGGTGACCAGGCCGACGCCGGGCCAGTCCAGCGGTTCGGCGGCGCGGGCTTCACGGCGACCACGCACCAGGGTGAGCGCCAGAACGACGCCCAGCGCACCGACCGGGATGTTGAACCAGAACACCGCCGGCCAGCCCCAGCGCTGTACGAGGATGCCGCCGAGGACGGGCCCGGCCGCAGCGGCAGCCGAGCTCAGCGCTCCGAACAGGCCGGCGGCGAATCCCTGCCGGTCCTCGGGGAACGCCTGCAGCAGCAGGGCCAGCGCCGTAGGTACGACGGCCGCGGCGCCGACCGCCTGCACGACGCGCCACGCGATGAGCGCATCGACGCTCGCGGAGCGCGCGCAGAACAGCGAGGCCGCGGTGAAGAGCGCGAGTCCCAGCACGAAGAGCAGCTTGTGCCCGTAGCGGTCGGCCAGCCTGCCCATCGTGAGGAAGAGGACGGTGAGCACGAGGTTGTAGCCGTTCATGACCCACGAGACCGAGATCACGCTGCCCTCGAGACGACGGATGATCAACGGCACGGCGACGCTCATCACGGTGGCGTCCGCCAGGGTGAGGATGATCCCGGGGCTGAGCGCGAGGACGATCAGCCAGGGATGGAGGGCCCGGCCCGTGGCCGGGCCCGGGATCAGCTGCGGTCCGGAAGACGCCATGTCGCCGAGTGTACATGGTGCGCTAGGATGGCCTCATGCAGGTGAAGGACGTCATCGCCGCGGTCGACCGCCTGGCCCCCTTCGACCTGGCCGAGCCGTGGGATCACGTAGGGCTCCAGGTCGGGGCGCCGGGCGACGAGCTACGGGTGGCCGGCGCGGCCGGCGCCGCGCCCGCCGTCCTCGTCGCGCTCGAGGTGGACGACGCCGTGCTGGACGAAGCGCGGCGTCTCGGCGCCGCGGTCGTCGTCAGCCACCACCCGCTCATCTTCGACCCGCTCGAGCGCCTCTCGGACGACAGTCTCGCCGGGAGGCTCGCTCTTCGTGCCGCGCGCGAGGGTGTGTCCGTGATCGCCGCGCACACCAGCCTCGACAAGGCGCGCGGCGGCCTCGCCGACGTGGTGGCCGGATTGCTCGGCCTCGAGGCCACGGCGCCGCTGGCGCCGGCCGTCGCCGACGCCCTCAAGCTGGTCGGCTTCGTGCCCGTCGACGACGCCGACCTCGTGCGCAAGGCGGTCTTCGCCGCCGGAGCGGGCGTGATCGGCGAATACGAGCACTGCTCGTGGTCGACGGGCGGGCAGGGCACCTTCTTCGGCCGCGAGGGCGCCGACCCGGCGCTGGGGCAGGCCGGCCGCGACGAGACCGTCGACGAGCTGCGCCTCGAGGTCGTCTTCCCGCGGCGCCTGCGCCGCCGCGTGACCGGAGCGTACGTGGCGGCTCACCCCTACGAGGAGCCGGCCTACGACATCATCCCGCTCGAGAACGAACTCGCCACGCTGGGCCTCGGCCGGCTCGGCGTGCTGCCGTCCGCGACGCCGCTGGCGGCGTTCGCCGCCGAGGTCGCGGCGGTCCTGCACCTGCCGTCGGTGCGCTACGCGGGCGACGCCGGCCGCGAGATCCGGCGCGTCGCCGTGCTGCCCGGCTCCGGCGCCGAGGCGATCGCCCGCGGCGTCGCCCAGGTCGCCGACGTGCTCGTCACCGGCGACGTCAAGTACCACGAGGCGCGAGCGGCTCAGTCTCAAGGACTCGCGCTTGTCGACGCGCCCCACGGCGTCACCGAGCAGGAGGCCGTCTTGCGCTGGGCCGAGCGGCTCGCGGACGCGCTTGGACCGGCGGCCACCGTGGAGACGTTCCGCAACCCGCTGGTACTCGTATGGAGCGAAGCATCGATGCACGGCGGGAGTGGGGATGGGACGCTCGTGCGCACCGCCTCGGATGCGTCTGCCGCCGGTGAGCCGGCCGGAGCGGCTGCGCCGCCGGCCGCCGCAGGCGCGCCGGCCTCCACCGCAGGCGCGCCGGCCTCCACCGCAGGCGCGACGGCCTCCACCGCAGGCGTGCGCAGCGCCAACCGCGACGACGACCGCTTTCACCTGTACACCGACGGCGGCGCGCGCGGCAATCCCGGGCCTGCCGGGATCGGCGCGCGTCTCCTCACCGCCGCCGGGGATGTCGTCGAGGAGCTCGCCGATTTCATCGGTAGGGCGACCAACAACGTCGCCGAGTACCAGGCGCTCCTGGCCGGGCTCGAGATCGCGCTGGACCGCGGGGTCGAGCGCCTCGATGTGTTTCTCGACAGCGAACTGGTCGTGCGCCAGGTCAACGGCCAGTACAAGGTCAAGGACGCGGGCCTGAAGCCGTTGCACCGTCAGGCCTGCCTGCTCCTCAGCCGCTTCCACGAGGTCGACGTCAAGCACGTGCGGCGCGAGCAGAACGCTGCCGCCGACGCGCTCGTCAACCAGGCGATCGACGCCGCGAGCGGCTGACGCCCGCGCGGCGCGGCGTACGCGGCCGCAAGACGGGTACCCGCTGCGACGGCTTCGCCCGGAGTGTGCTGACCTTGTGATGTGGCGATACATCCCGCCTGCCGGTGGTACATCCCGGCGGCCACGTGCACCTCCGCCGGCGTGCGACCTCCGGTCAGGCGCCCGTTGCGCGCCCGATGGTCGCCGGCGCGAAGCCTCGACGTCGGCGCGCCAGGCTGAGTGGCGCTCCGCTGCTGCGGCTAGGCCCAGATCTCCCTGCAATCCTGCAGCACGATCGCGGCGTGTCCCCTCGCTCTCACGTTGGGGTACGCCCTGAGCAGGACACCGTCGGGATCGATGAGGAAAGTCGTGTGCTTGACGCCCCCCAGGCGCTGGGCTACTTCGAAGGCCTTCGCGATCTTGTAGTCCGCGTCGTCGATCATCGGCATCCGCACATCGCGCCTGGCCGCCCACTTCCGGTGTGTCGCCGGCTTGTCGACGGTGACCCCGACGACCTGGACGTCCAGCGCCGTGAACTCGTCAAGCAGGCCGTCGAACTCGACGGCTACGGTCGTTCAGGGACTCCACGCCGGGAGTAGCCGGTCGCCCAACTCGTCGACAAGACCGCCCTTGGGGGAGAACCAGAGTACGGTACGCTTGCCCGGCGCTCCCAGCTGGACGGTCCAGCCGTCGTACGAGGTGACGGCCAACGCCGGGGACCTGTCGCCCACCTTCAGCAACGCGACCTCCTTCGCGACCGCCGAACACGTCCGCCGCATCCATCCGCACACTGCACGACGGCGGGTGCTCGACAGGGACCGAGGGTGAGGTGCTCCCTTGGTTCTCCCCCCGAGACCCGCCAGGAAACACACCTCTGAGACGGGTAGACGGGACCGCGCGTCATCATCGGTCATGGAGCGACGCTCCTCCTTGCGTGAGTCTGGACGATCCTTGCGGGGAGAAGGCGTCGCCCCACCTCGGCAGGCACGGCAGACCAGAGCGTCGCGACCACTCGGGGCAGGACAGGCTAGAGCACCGTGTCGAGCGCCTCTTCGAGATAGGCCGCGGTGCGGTCCGCGTCGTGCAGCTTGTCGAGCCCGAAGAGGCCGAGGCGGAAGCGGAAGCGGAAGCTCTTGTAGTCCGCCGGCTCGTCACACTGCGACGAAGAAGGCGACAGCGTGCGCAGCATTGCGGGACCCAAGGAGGCCGGCGAGCTCGTCGAAGCGGTTCGAGCTCGCGATCGCGAACTCGAGGGGCGAGGCAAGCCGCCCGCGTAACCGCGGCAACGAACGCCCTGGGCCGTCTGCGGCGCACCTGCGAGGTGTCCCGGGCCGCGTGTGGGCCGTCGCCGGCCGCGATCCAACGCCGCGAGGCTTGGCCGATGTGCGTCGCGGGGGCACAATCCTGTTCTGATCCGAATCTATCGCAAGGAGGCCGGCATGACCGGTATCAGGACGACGTTGCAGCAGCGGTTCTGCATCGCTACAGTCGCTGCGAGCGCCATCGCGATGCTGGTAGCGGTGACGATCGCGCTGGCATTCGCGCCGCTCGCCACGGCCGAGGAGGCGCCCGGCGCCACGCGAGAAGCCGCCACGGGCTCTATCATCGTGGTCCAGCGCGCGGGCACG
>DASRZL010000177.1:0-20146 GCA_035686425.1 Thermoleophilia bacterium | reverse complement strand
CCCATGGCGCGTGAGCGCCGGTCATGCGCAACAACGCTACGTGTAGGCAGGTTGGTCTCCGTGCATAGCCGGATCGCCGTACCCATCGACCTTGAGGTCGTCGCCTCTTGGATCGGATCGAAGCGCGAGTGCGAACTCTGGGCCGGGCCGGGCATTCCCTTCCCGCTCGAGCCGTCCGCGCTTCCGGCGCAGATCGACATGCCGGGCGCGATGAACGTCGCACTTGTCGATGGGCTGGGCCTCGCCGCTTTCGGCCAGGCCATCCCGCGGTCGCCCGGCCGCGCCCACCTGGCGCGCGTGATCGTCCGTCCCGATGTTCGTCGGCAAGGCATGGGCAGGGCGCTTGTCGAGGCGCTAGTCTCCCGGGCCGGCAAGGCCGGGTTCTCGTTGATCACCCTGTACGTCTACCGCGACAACGCGGCTGCGGCGACCCTCTACTCCCACCTCGGCTTCGTCCGCGCCGAGCGGCCGCCGGGCCACTCATCCTCGCCCGACAGCTGGTTCCTGCAGCGCAGCATCGGCCCTGCGACGGTGGGGGCCAGCGCGCAGTGAGCGTCGCATCCAACCAGCGCATCAACCTGATACGGTGGGGCGCTCCGGTAGACTGGAAACGCAGCCTGGGCGGGTCATGCGCGGTGCGTTGGCCGAGGCAACCCGGAACGGAGGTGTCAGTTGATCTGTCCTCAGTGTGGAGCGGAGTACATGCCCGGCTTCGGGCAGTGTTCCGACTGCCTCGTCGGACTCGTGGAACCTGGCTCGGCACCCGAGGCGGCCATTGAGCCCGCCGTCCCACAACCGCTCGTCAGGCCGCTCTGCGTCTACCGCTCCACCCAGCGCGGGCGTCTGCCCTTCGCGGAATCGCTCCTGCAGTCGGCGGGCATCCCATTCGTGGCTGCCGGCGAGCATCTCCAGCAGCTCACCGGCCTCGACGTCTTCGGTCCCGCCGAGCTCTACGTGTCGGCCGACGACGCTGACGACGCTCGCGCGGTGCTCGCCGACCTTGACCGGGAGGCGTGAGATCGGGCACGCCTGACAAGCGCATGCGCCGGGCGGAGCAGGCTCGGATGGCGGTATGCTGTTGACATAGGAGCAAGAACCTGACGCGCCGGGCGATACGCTCCGCTGTGGGCCCAGCCCGCGCGGGCTGCGCGCGGTGCGCCAGGCATGGCAACACCGGCGGGAGTCTGATGTGCGGCGTCTTTCTGGTTGTCATGCGCTGAGCCGCGTAGCCCGAGTCGTGAAACCGCCGGCGGTCTCGGCGCTCCACCTCAGCATTGGAGGTCTGATGGACAAGGTGAACGTCGGGCTCCAGCTGGCCCAGTTCTCTGAGTGCTGGAGCCCGCGAATCGTCGGTGAGCTCAATGGCCAGCATGTGAAGTTGGTGAAGCTTGAAGGCGAGTTCGTGTGGCACCATCACGATGTCGAAGACGAGATGTTCTTTGTCCTCCGCGGCTCTCTGCTGATGCGGCTGCCAGACTCAGAGATAGTCATCAACGAGGGGGAGTTCCTGATCATTCCACGCGGCGTGGAACACCAGCCGGTCGCGGCGCAGGAGGTACACGTTCTTCTGTTCGAACCTATTGGCACGCTCAATACCGGCAATGTCCGGAACGAACGCACTGTTGAGATCCCGGAGCATGCCCAACCAGAGCGTCGAGCACAGCGGCAGAATGTGGACTGACCTGCGAGGGCATGCGCGTCCGCTCGTCCCCGTGACGTTGGGTACACCGGAACGGTGATCGTTGACCGAGATCCTCCAGACCACATCGTGCGCGCACGTGGACGCCGCCAGGCGTCTGTTCAAGGACTACGCCGCGTCCCTGGAGATCGACCTCGGCTTCCAGAGCTTCTCGTCGGAGCTCGAGGGACTCCCCGGCGAGTACACACCTCCTTCCGGCGCGCTGCTCCTCGCGATGGACGGCGACGACGCCCTTGGCTGCGTGGCGCTGCGCCCGCTCGAGCCGCCACTCATCGCCGAGCTCAAGCGCCTCTACGTCGTTCCGGGGGCGCGAGATGGAGGCCTCGGCGTTCGTTTGACCGAAGCGGCGCTCGACGCGGCCCGCGCGGCCGGGTACGCGAGAGTCCGCCTCGACACCCTGTCGTCGATGCAGGCAGCGCTGCGCCTGTATGAGCGTCTCGGCTTTCGCGATATCGACGCGTATCGGTACAATCCATTCGAAGCGGCCCGCTATCTCGAGCTGGAACTGTGAAGCCGGTGCCCAACAAGCGCGTCGACCTGACGGCGTCAGGTAGGATCCGTCCTGCAGCGCGTGCGCCGCGAGTGATGCGCAACCACGGCAAGCTGAGCACTGACGGTATGGACATCCTGGGGGGAAGCACATGGATCTTGGCGCATTCTCGATCAGCCTGGCAGTCCAGGATCTTCAGGTCTCGAAGTCGTTCTACGAGAAGTTCGGTTTCGCGGTCTTCGGGGGCGAAGCATCTGAGAACTGGCTGATCCTGAAGAACGGCAACGCTACCATCGGTCTCTTCCAAGGCATGTTCGACAAGAACATCCTGACCTTCAATCCGGGTTGGGACAGCAGCGCCGAGAAGCTCGACGCCTTCACCGATGTGCGCGAACTTCAGCGCCGTCTGAAGGCGGACGGGGTGCCGTTGGTGAGCGAGGCCGACGAGTCCACGGCGGGCCCGGGCAGCTTCCTTGCAGTCGACCCCGACGGCAACCCCATCCTGGTCGATCAGCACGTCTAGAGCCTCCACCCTGAGCACTCCCGTCCGGCCAGTGCGTCGAGCAGAACGCCAGACGGTACACTGAGCAGAGATCGCACTCGCGTCCGCTCGTGCGCACCACGTCAGGCCGACATCGCGCGCGCCCCAGAGGGACCAGCATGAACCCAGATCCCACGAGGCTTCTCGAGGCAGCAGGCATCGAGACTCCACCGATCGGTTTCTACGATGTGTCCGATCCGACGCCGTTCGAGCCGTTCGCAGAGCCCAAGCGGTGTCAGTTCGCGTGCTACGAGGACTGGCTCAGGGGAGAGAGCGTGCGCATCGCACAAGGCGCAGCCACCTGCAGGGGCGGCGGCTACTGGGTCGGCGGTGTGGAGTTCACGACCCGCGAGGACTTCGCCCGCACCCTGAACCAGCGGGAAGGGTTCAAGTCCTCGGACGAGCTGATGTACGAGTGGCTCGAGAATCAAGCACCGTACGTGATGGAGAACGACTACGTCGTGATGGGTCCCCTGCGGGCCGACCAGTACGAGTACCTCAAGACCGTCACGTTCTACGTGAATCCCGACCAGCTCAGCCTCCTGCTCCTCGGTGCCGAGTACCGCAACGCGTCGCTCGAGGACCGTCCGGTGACGATCGCGTTCGGCTCCGGCTGCGGGCAGATGGCGGCGCTGCTGGGGGATCTGGGGACGGAGATCCCCAAGGCCATGGTCGGCGCTACGGACATCGCGATGAGAGAGCACCTGCCCCCCGACATCCTGGCCTTCACGGTGAATCGGCCGATGTTCCGACAGCTCTGCGAGCTGGACGAAGGCAGCTTCCTGTACAAGCGCTTCTGGGAGAGGCTGAGGAGGGCGCGCGCAGAGCAGCGATAGGGGCGACGAGGCCCACGTGGACGAGAGCGGAGGGCGCGACGACGCTTCATCATGCAGGGCGCCCTTGGATTGGCGGTGTCCGGCCGCGCATCCCCACGCACGTTTGCCAGGCTCCGCCCGACGGCAATCCTCTGAGAACACCCATGGACCAGGAGAGAGTCGTGAAGCGGTTTCTGTACCTCCATATCGGATTTGAAGAACCGACCCCGGAGATCATGAAGGCTTGGGGAGATTGGTTTGCATCGATCTCCGACAAGATAGTCGACCAAGGCGGGCATTTCAGCAGTGGCCGGGAGATATCGAAGAGCGGAACCAAGGAACTGCCGTTGACCATGGAGTCCATCACCGGCTACACGGTCATCGAGGCGGAGAGCCTTGACGCCGCGGAGAAGCTTGCCCAGAGCAATCCGTTCATTGCCAGCATTCGGGTCTACGAAGTGATGTCGATGTAGGCCATGGGATCACATCCGATCAACCTTGCTGTCCGCTTCGTGCTCGAGTTGTCGGCGCTTGCTGCTCTCGGAGTCTGGGGCTGGCAGCGAGGCGACGGCTGGAGCGCGATCGCCCTTGCGGTCGGCCTTCCGGTTCTCGCGGCCGTCCTGTGGGGCACATTCGCCGTTGCCGGCGATCCCAGCCGCTCCGGGAGCGCTCCCATCGCCGTGCCCGGGATCGCCAGGCTCGCACTGGAGTTGGCGATGTTCGCGCTCGCCACGTGGGCGCTGTACGACGTCGGGGCATACTGGCTGAGCCTTGCCATGGGCGCGGTCGTCCTCGTGCACTACTTGACCTCGTACGACCGCGTCGTGTGGCTACTGAGGCACTAGGTCCGGGTGCGAGCGCTCGCCCAGGATCCGGCGGCTGGACTCCCTGCAGTGGGCGGATCGTCGGAATCACGGCCGAGGTCGGTCGAGAGGATGTGGGCAGCGTCTTTCGCGGTGCGTCCCAGGATCGCCGGGCCGGGCGCAAGCGCGTCGCAGGCTGTCTGTCGTCGCATGAGGCCGCAGGCGGGCCGGCACCTCAGGCGGGCGACGCGACGTGATCACCGACTGTCGCGGCACCGCGCGATGCGTGATCCGCACGAGCTCGGTGGAGATCAAGACCTTCGATGTGGTCAGCGAAGAGTGCGGGGCCGGCGGAAGCAGTGACCCCTTCCTCGGCGCCCCGGCGCCGTGACGGACTGGCAGGTGCAGAATGACGAAGCGATCGACGGCCGCGACCATCGACGAGTACATCGCCGAGTTCCCGCCCGGGACGCAGGCCGTGCTGCGGGAGGTGCGCGGCATCATCAGGGCTGCGGCCCCAGGCGCCGTTGAGACCATCAGCTACGCGATCCCGACGTTCGATCTCCGCGGCAGGCATCTGGTGCACTTCGCCGGCTACGCGAAGCACGTAGGGCTGTATCCGGGCTCGAGCGGGATCGCGGCGTTCGAGGACGAGTTGGCGGGCTACCAGAGCGCAAAAGGCTCCGTGCAGTTCCCGCTGAAGGAACCGCTGCCCTCCGAGCTGATCCGCCGGATGGTGGAGTTCAGGGTCGCGGAGAGCGCCGGCGGGGCGTAGGAGCCGCGGGCGCGAAGCGGTAGAGTCAGCGCAGAGATGACGGATCGGCCACGGACTGGAGTCTGATGAGCGAACGTTGGGTGGTTGGGAAGAAGGCGGACGTCGCCGCGAAGGCGATGGCCGGCGACGGCATCGAGGGCGTCGTCAAGCGTGTGCTGGTCTCGCCCGAGCAGGGGTGGGACGGGTGGGTGATGAGGCTCTTCGACGTGGGGCCGGGCGGGCATACCCCCAGGCACGCGCACGACTGGCCGCACATCAACTTCGTGGCCGGCGGGAGCGGCGTTCTGCTTCTGGACGGTGTGGAGCACACGCTCGAGGCCGGCGCGTACGCCTATGTCCCGCGGAATCACGAGCATCAGTTCCGTGCGGCGGCGGATGCGCCGCTCTCCTTTGTCTGCATCGTCCCGGAGGGCGGCGACTACTGAGCCGCGGGCAGGGCCGCGGCGGGCCGACGGACGAAGCCGGCCCGGCCACACCCTTGAAATCCCGGCCCAGCGGGAATTGACAAGTCTGAGGCCGTGCGGAGGGTCGCCGCGCCGCGCCGGCCGCACCGCGCGGCCATCGTGACGCCGACGACAACGACACGCCCGGGCCACAGCCCGCCAGGCGAGAAGGAGAGTGATCGCCGTGCCCCCTGCCGAGAGCCGGATCGCCGGGCTCCACCGTCTCGGTCAGAGTCCGTGGTTCGACTACATCAATCGGACTCTGATCGTGCGCGGCGGCCTCCAGAAGATGGTCGAACGCGACGGCCTCGGGGGCGTCACCACCAATCCGGCGATCTTCGAGAAGTCCATCGGCGGCGGCACGGAGTACGACGAGGAGATCCTGACGCTGGCCGGGCAGGGCTTGGATGCGCCCGCGATCCTCGACCGGCTGACGCTCGACGACGTGCGCGCGGCCTGCGACGTGCTGGCTCCCGTCTACCTCGGCAGTGGCGGCGAGGACGGTTTCGTCAGCATCGAGGTCTCACCACACCTCGCCTACGACACCGACAAGTCGGTCGAGGAGGCGCACCGCCTGTTCACCGCCGTGGACAGGCCCAACGTGCTGGTCAAGATCCCGGGCACCCGGGAGGGCGTCCCGGCGATCCTCCGGTGCCTGCGTGACGGCCTCAACGTCAACATCACCCTGCTCTTCTCGCTGACTCAGTACGAGGCCGTCGCCGCCGCGTACATCGACGCTCTCGAGTACCGGCTCGGCCGTGATCTCACCATCCGCGCGACCTCATCGGTCGCGAGCCTCTTCGTCTCGCGCGTCGACACGGTCGTCGACGAGCTGCTGGACGCGCGGGTGGAGGCCGCCGCCGACCTGGCGGAACAACGCCGCCTCGAGGCGCTCAAAGGCCGCGCGGGGGTCGCCAACGCCAAGGTCGTCTATGAGCGCTTCCGCAGCTATCTCAACGGACGTGAGTGGCAGCTCATCGCCGCCTCGGGCGCCAAGGTCCAGCGGGTTCTCTGGGCCAGCACCGGCGTCAAGGACCCCGCCTATCCGGACACGCTGTACGTGGACGAGCTCATCGGAGAGCACACCGTCACGACGCTCCCCGAGGTGACCTGGCAGGCGTTCAAGGACCATGGCACCGTGACTCGCAGCGTCGACCGGCGCCTCGATGAGGCGCACCGTCTGGTGCGGGAGCTGGCCCAGGCCGGGATCGATCTGGAGCGCGTGGGCGCCCAACTGCAGACCGAGGGCGTCGATCTCTTCGTCGACGCCTACGACCGCCTGCTCGGCATCGTGGAAGACAAGCGCGCGCGCCTGCTCGAAGGCGGAGGGAGCTGACGTGGACCAGTCGTTGCTGCCCGCCTGGCTGGACACGGCCGTAGCCAGGCGTCTCGAGCGCCTGGCCGCAGAGCGGTATGCCGAGCGCCTCTGGGATGCGGACGCGCGTCTGTGGAAGCCTGACGACGAAGCGCATCAGGCCATCATCGGGAACGCCCTCGGCTGGCTCAGCGTCTTCGAGGGCGTGCGCGAGCAGGCCGAGGGAGTCAGCGAGTTCGTCGACGAGCTGCGTGCCGAGGGCTTTCGCTCCGCGGTCCTGCTCGGCATGGGCGGCTCGAGCCTCGCGCCGGAGGTGCTCGAGGCCGTGCTCGGGACGAAGGAAGGCTACCTCGAGCTCCACGTGCTCGACTCCACCGACCCGGCCGCCGTCCTCGCCGTCGAGGGGGCCGTCGATCTCGAATCCACGCTCTTCATCGTCTCCAGCAAGTCGGGTGGTACCACGGAGACGGCGAGCTTTCACGCCTACTTCTTCGAGCGCGTTCGGGAGCACTGCGGTGACCACGCCGGTCTGCACTTCATCGCCATCACCGACGAGGGCACGTCGCTCCAGGAGGAGGCGCTGGCGCAAGGCTTCCGCGCCGTCTTCGTGAACCCCTCGGACATCGGCGGCCGCTACTCGGCGCTCAGCTTCTTCGGCATGGTGCCCGCGGCGCTCATCGGCGCCGACCTGGAGCGGCTTCTCGACGGCGTGCGCGATGTCGCCGTGGCCTGCGGGCCTGACGTGCCGGCGGCCGAGAACCCGGGCCTGCGTCTCGGCGCCGTCCTCGGCGAGGCGGCTCTGGCCGGCCGCGACAAGCTCACCATCGTCCCCGAGCCGCCGCTGCGTGCGCTCGGCGCCTGGGTGGAACAGCTCGTCGCCGAGAGCACCGGCAAGGAGGGCACGGGCATCCTGCCGGTGGACCTCGAACAGGCCGGCGACCCCGGCGCGTACGGAGAAGACCGCGTGTTCGCCGCCGTCGGCCTCACCAGCGTGGCCGCGAGCGGCGCGGCGCAGCGCCTGATGGACCTGGCCGCCGCCGGTCACCCGGTGATCGGCTACGAGTTGGACGGCGCCTACGACCTCGGTGGGGAGTTCCTGCGCTGGGAGATCGCTGTGGCGACCGCCGGGCACGTGCTCGGCATCGACCCGTTCGACCAGCCCAACGTGCAGGAGAGCAAGGACAACACCAGGCGGCTGCTCGCCGGCTACATCGCCAGCGGCGAGCTGCTCGAGGATCTCCCGGCCGGCGACGGCCGCGTGGCGTTCCCTGTACGCGACGAGGAACTGCCGGCGTCGCTCACCGCCTTCTTCACGCGGGCCGCGCCGGGTGACTACGTGGCGTTGCAGGCATACGTGGCCCCCGGTGACTCCGTCTGGGGTGACCTCCAGACGCTGCGGCTGGAGCTCCGCGACCGGTTGCGTCTCGCCACGACGCTGGGCTACGGCCCGCGCTTCCTGCATTCGACCGGCCAGCTCCACAAGGGCGGGCCGAAGCGGGGTTTGTTCCTCCAGTTGCTGGGGCACGACCCCGTCGACGTTGCCATCCCGGGCCAGCCGTACAGCTTCAGCGTGCTCAAGCGCGCACAGGCGCGCGGAGACCTTGGTGCTCTGAGGGCGCACGGCTGCCGCGCGCTCCGTGTGTGTCTCGGTGACGACGTTCGGGAGGGCGTGAAGCGCCTCACGGAACTCGTCGTCGCCGCGCTTCCGAACTAGCACTGTGCAGCCGGTCTGACCCGGCAGGACGAGGAGGACGTGATGGATATCGCCATGGTCGGGCTCGGTCGCATGGGCGGCAACATGGCCCGCCGCCTGCTGCGCGGCGGTCACCGCGTGGTCGTGTGGAATCGCACGTACGCCAAGGCGGAGGAGCTCGGGGGCGAGGGCGCCGAGCCGGTCCGCCAGCTCTCCGACGTCGTCGCCGCGCTCGATGCGCCCCGCGTCATCTGGATCATGCTGCCCTACGGAGACGCCACACAGGCGGCGATCGACGAGCTGACCCCGTTGCTCGACGAGGGCGACATCCTGGTGGACGGGGGCAACTCACCGTTCCAGCACGACATCGAGCGGGGCGCCCAGCTCGCGCCACTCGGCGTCCGCTACCTCGACGCCGGCACCAGCGGCGGGGTGTGGGGCCTCGAGGTGGGCTACTGCCTCATGGTCGGCGGCGACCGCTCGGCGTTCGGGCACATCGAGCCGCTCCTTGCGACGCTGGCGCCGCCCGGTCACGGCTACCAGTACTGCGGCGGCCACGGCTCCGGCCACTTCGTCAAGATGGTCCACAACGGCATCGAGTACGGCATGATGCAGGCCTACGCCGAGGGCTTCGAGCTCCTCGAGGCGACCGATTGGGACCTCGACCTCGCCGCGATCGCCGATCTCTGGAACCAGGGCAGCGTGGTGCGCAGCTGGCTGCTCGAGCTGGCCGCCGACGCGCTGAAGAAGGACCCAGGGCTCGAGCACATCACCGGCTACGTGGAGGACACCGGCGAAGGCCGCTGGACGGTGGAGCAGGGGATCGCCCACTCGGTGCCCATGCCGGCGATCACCTCCGCGCTGTTCATGCGCTTCCGCTCGCGCCAGGCCGACACCTTCAGCGGCAAGGTACTGGCGGCGCTCCGCAACGAGTTCGGCGGGCACGCCGTCAAGGAGAAGGAGTGACGGTGGACGATGGGGCCGTCGGCGGGCGCCTCAGCTACGACGAACCCGACGACCTCTCGGAGGACGGCGGGATCCACGTAGCAGGGCGTGGCAAGGCCGCCGGGTCTGCCTCGCCGTTCGGCGGCGAGCGTCACCCGGATCCCTGCAGCCTCGTCATGTTCGGGGTCACAGGGGATCTCGCCCACCGCAAGCTGATCCCGGCTCTCTACGACCTCGGCTGTCATGGCGTGCTGCCGTTGGGCACGACGCTGGTCGGCTACGGCCGCCAGGAGATCAGCGACGAGGACTTCGGCGACCTGATGCGCACGGCGATCGACGATCACTACGGGGCGGAGGTCGTCGATGGCTCCACGTGCGAGCGCCTCCTCCAGGCGCCGCGCTACGTGCAGGGGCAGTTCGATGACCCCGAAGGGTACCGGCGCCTGGCCGCCGTACTGGAGGAACTCGATGGCGCGGGCGCGCGCGGCAACCGCATGTTCTACCTGGCCACGCCGCCGAGCCAGTTCGAGGTCATCGTCCGCCAGCTGGGCGACGCCGGACTGGCGCGCCCTGGCGCCTTCGATCGCGACCACGCCGCCGGCGAACCCCGCCCGGGCTGGACCCGGGTCGTCATCGAGAAGCCGTTCGGGCGCGACCTCCAGACGGCCTACGAGCTCGACGCGGTCATCGGCAAGGTCTTCGACGAGCGGCAGGTCTACCGCATCGACCACTACCTCGCCAAGGAGACCGTTCAGAACCTGCTGGTCCTGCGTTTCGCCAACGGCATCTTCGAGCCGGTGTGGAACCGGCGCTACGTCGACTTCGTCGAGATCACCGCCGCGGAGACGCTGGGCGTCGAGCACCGCGGCCCGTACTACGAGGAGGCCGGCGCGCTGCGCGACATGATCACGCCGCACCTCATCCAGCTGTTCTCCCTCGTGGCGATGGAGCCTCCGGCGTCTTTCGATGCGGATGGTGTGCGCGACGAGAAGATGAAGGTGCTGCGCGCGGTTCGCCCGATCCCGACCCGGTCGATCGAGGATTGGGCGGTGCGCGCGCAGTACGTCCAGGGCCGGGCCGACGGAAAAGACGTCCCGGCCTACCGCGGCGAGGAGCGGGTGGCGCCGGACTCGTACACGGAGACGTACGCGGCGCTCAAACTCGTCGTCGACAACTGGCGCTGGCAGGGTGTGCCGTTCTACCTGCGCACCGGCAAGCGGATGGCGCGCCGCGTCACCGAGATCGCCATCCACTTCAAGCGGCCGCCCGTGGCGCTCTTCCGCGACGCCGCGGCGGGCGGCGGCCTGCAGCCCAACGTGCTCGTGCTCCGCGTCCAGCCGGACGAGGGGTTCTCGCTGACCATAGAGTCCAAGCGTCCCGGCCACGCCGTGGCGCTGCAGCCGGTGGCCATGGACTTCTCGTACGGGACGACGTTGAACGAACTTCCCTTCAGCGCCTACGAGACGGTGCTCGTCGACGCCATGGAGGGCGACATGACCCTGTTCACGCGAGGCGACCAGGCGGAGGAGGCGTGGCGCATCGTGGGCCCCGTCCTCGACGCCTGGGCGAAGCGACCGGAGCGTGACCTATCGATCTACGAGGCCGGCAGTTGGGGGCCGGAGTCCGCGGACGCGCTCATCGCGCGCGGCGGCCACTCCTGGCGCCGGCCAACGAAGGGAGACGAACGATGAGCATCGAGATCCTGCCGGACGGCGACGCGCTCGCACTGCGTACCGCCGACCTCTTCGCGCTGGCGGCTCAGGAGGCGGCGGCGGCGCGTGGCCGGTTCGCCGTCGCGCTCTGCGGCGGCGAGACGCCGCGAGCCTTCTACCGCCTGCTCGCCCGTCAACAGTTCAGCCAGAAGGTCCCGTGGCGCCGCGTCCACCTGTACTGGGGCGACGAGCGCTGCGTGCCGCCCGACGACCCGCAGAGCAACTACGGCATGGCGCGTGACTCGTTCATCAAGCATGTGCCCATCGCGGACACCAACGTGCACCGGATGCGCGGCGAGGATCCGCCGGACGAGGCCGCGCAGGCGTACGACGCCGAGCTGCGCGGCCTGGCCGCTCAGACGCGGCCGCGGGTCGACGTGCCCGTCCTCGATCTCGTGCTGCTCGGCCTGGGTACCGATGGCCACACGGCCTCGCTCTTCCCGCACGGCGACGCGCTGGCGGTCGAGGACCGCTTCAGCGTCGCGACGACGGCGCCGGATGGCTCGCCGCGGATCACGGTGACGGCGCCGGTGCTCAACGCCGCGCGCCGCGTCTGGTTCCTGGTCACCGGCGCCAAGAAGGCAGGCATGGTCGCCGAGGTCATCGAGGGCCTCCGCGTGCCGAACGCGGTGCCGGCGCAGGGCGTCGCGCCGGTCCACGGCACGCTCACGTGGTTCCTCGACGAGGCCGCCGCGGCCGAGCTCAGTCCCGAGGCGCGCGGCTAGAGGGAGCGTCCCGAAAGCGGAGAGGAATCCGTGACGCCGGTTGCGGATGGTCTCTCCCTTTGGATAATCGAGGTCATGCTCTCGTTCGACTTCGTCTGCGCCGCCTGCGGCGGTGCGTTCATCATCGAGTCCGAGCGGCCTGTCGAGGCCGCCGGCGTGCACTGCCCAGTCTGCGGCGGGGAACACGTCCGCCAGACGTTCGAGAGCTGCCTGCGCAACGCCCTCTCCGCGTGGTCGCCGCGCGACCTCGAAGCACGGCGGTGCGAGCACTTCGGCTGAGGCTGATGCGGCGGCGCGGTCGCGCCGCACAAAGACCGACGGCCCTCGGTTTTCGCGCCAGCGGCTGCGGGAATCCGCACGGTATGCGCCAGATCGTCGCCTACCTCGCCGCCAGCGTTGACGGCTACATCGCCGGGCCCGGCGACGGCATGGGCTGGCTGCCCGAGTTCGAGGGCGACCCGACCGGGTTCCACGACTTCTTCCGGGACGTCGGCGCCATCGCCATGGGGCGGCGCACCTTCGAGTGGATCAACGACCACAGCACGTGGCCCTACGGCGACGTGCCCGCCTACGTGCTCTCGAGCACACTGCCGGAGGGGCGGAAGGAGCACGTGGCGATCACGCCCGGGCCGCTCGCCGAGCTTGCCGCCACGCTGCGTGACGGCGACGGCGTCGCCTGGCTCGTGGGCGGCGGCAGGCTCTTCGCCGCCTTTGCCGCCGCCGGCTTGATCGACCTCTGGATCATCACCGTCGTCCCGGTCATGCTCGGAGCCGGCACCCCCCTGATGCCGGCACTCGGCGAGTCCTACCTGCGCCTCGAACTCGTCGAGACCCGGACCCTCCCGGGCGATTGCGTGCAACTGCGGTACCAGCCCAAGCGCTGACGCCGGGCCGTGCGCCACGCGCCGACGTCTGGGCTTGCCCCTCCGGTGGTAGACTCATGAGGCAAGCCAGGTGGCCGCGGTGGACCCGCGTCACGGAGCTCTTCGGAGCCCGCGAGGCGCCCATCGAGGAAAGTCCGGACACCGCAGAGCAGGGCGCTGGCTAACGGCCAGCCGGGGAAACCCGAGGGAAAGCGCAACAGAGAGCAGACCGCCAGCGGCCCCTTTCGAGGGGTGCGGGTAAGGGTGAAACGGTGAGGTAAGAGCTCACCAGCGGTCCTGGTGACAGGCCGGCTCGGCAAGCCCCGCCCGGTGCAAGGCCAAATAGGGGAGTGTTTGAGGGTTGCTCGCCCGAGACTCCCGGGTTCCGGCCGCATGAGGCGCGCGGCAACGTGCGTCCCAGATGGATGGTCACCCACGACAGGATCCGGCTTACGGCTTGCTACTGAAAGGCCCCTCGGTCCAGCTGGACGAGGGGCCTTTCCACGTTCAGATCGTCCGCCCTGCGGCCACGGCGGTGCCCTTCGGCAGCAGCAGGATCGATCGGCGCCCAGAAGATGGCCTCACACTGCGCGAGAGCGGGTACACCTTGGGCGGTGAGACTTCGGGTGAAAGGGCCCTCTGTGCAGAAGCCCCAGTGGAGCGACGTCGGCGCGATCTGGAAGACGATCCGCGAAGTGGACATCAACGCGATCCGGCACGAGGCGGAGCGCGGCGTCAGCATCGTCTGCGCCGGCCAGACCGCTGCGCTCTGGTGGATCGACCACTTTCTGCGCGAGGGCCCCAGCCGCTATCCGCTGGAGGGGGATCGCCTCGCGCTGGTGCCCCTCGCGGAGGCGGCCGACTATCTCGATCTGGCGCGCTCGACCGACCTCCTGATTGTGGCCTTGGACGCGGCTACTCCACTGGGCGTCGCGGAGGTGGACGTGTTGAAGCGCCTGACCTCCGTGCGGCGAAGTGGCCAGATCACCGTGCTCTTCGGTGAGCCTGCGGGAGCGGCGCTGCCGCCGTCCGCTTACCAGGTCTGGAGTGCCACGACGCGGGTGGATCCGCGGTCGCCTGACGCGGCGGGGGCCGTCTGCGGCGCCGTTCTCAGCGGACTACCCAAGGAAGCTCGCCTCGCCGCCGCGCGGCTCTTGCCCGGGCTTCGCCCCGGTTTCGCTGCGCGTCTGACCAACGAGGTCTCGATGTCGAACGCGGCCTTTGCGCTGGCCTCCGGCGTACCCTCGCTGGTGCCCATCCTCGGCATCCCCATCTCTGCCGCCGACACGGTCGTCCTCACCAAGAATCAGGCGCTGATGGTCTACCGTCTGGCGCTGGCCTGCGGCGCACCGCCCGACTTCCAGAAGCGCATGCTCGAGATCACCCCGGTGATCGGCGGGGCGGTGGTGTGGCGGCAGATCGCCGGAGCCCTGGTCGGCATGGTCCCCGGATACGGCATCGTGCCGAAGACGGCGGTCGCCTTCGGCGGCACCTACGTGGTGGGTCTGCTCGCCACCCGCTGGTACGAGACTGGCCTGCTCTCCGACGCCGAACGCGAGCGCATCATGGGGGAAGCCACTGCCAGGGCCCGGGACGTGGCCGCGGCGATGGTGGAGCAGGCGCGCGCCGCCGGCGGGAAGGCTGGGGCCGGAGCGCAGGTCCGCATGGGGAAGGTGGCGGGGGGCGCTTCCGCCGCGCGCGCCCGGGCCACGAGGGCATCGGCGCAGGCGCGGGACGCGGCTCACCGCGTGCGCGCCAGCGGCACGAAGGCCGTGCGACGTCGCAGGCGTGGCGCGGGCGGCCCCCCCGACGAGCCGGGCTCGCCGATGCCGCCGCCGCAGCCGCCTCCGCAGCCGCCCGAGGGCTCTCAGTGAGATCTCACCCTGGGAGTCGAGGCGTTCCAGGCGGGGGCAGCGCGGAGCCTGATGCCTGACGCGGGCGCGGGCGCCGGCCGGCGCGGCAGCGCCGGTCAGAACTGCACGTAGACGAAGGCGGCCGGCTTGCCCATGGCCAGGATGGCCGCGCCGAGGAGCAGGCCGAACACGACTCCGTACCTCCAGGTCGGTTTCACGTCGATCTCCCACGTGTTCGGCGCCAGCTGCACCCAGGCGAGGCCGGCGAAGATCAGCAGCGTGAGCGAGTAGCCGATCTGCACCTTGGCCGAGTAGAGGCTGCCGAGGCCGTTCAGGCCGGCCATGGCCTTGAGCACCTGGCCGGCCTGCTCAAGCGTCGAGGCGCGGAAGAACACCCAGGCGATGACCACGGCGAGGAACGTGAGCCCGCGATTCAGCCACTCGCTCCTGGGCGTCAGCCCCTTCTTGCGCGCGACCGCGTGCACCGACTGGTAGATGCCGTGCAGCAGGCCCCAGACGATGAAGGTCCAGCCGGCGCCGTGCCAGATGCCTGCTATCAGGAACGTGAGCATCAGGTTGCGGACGGTCATGGCCATCCCGCGCCTCGAGCCGCCGAGCGGGATGAACAGGTAGTCGCGCAGCCAGAACGAGAGCGTCATGTGCCAGCGGCGCCAGAACTGACTCGGGTTGGCCGCCTTGTACGGCGAGTCGAAGTTCTGCGGGAAGTGGTAGCCGAGCAGATAGGCGACACCGACCGCCATGTCCGAGTAGCCGGAGAAGTCGAAGTACAGCTGGAGCGTGTAGCCGAGGGCGGCCGCCCACCCGCTGAACAAGTGGAGATTCGAGGCGTTGCCGAAGAGTGCGTCCACGTGTGGCAGCAGGACGTCGGCGACGAGCAGCTTCTTGGCCATGCCACAGGCGATGAAGAAGAGGCCGAGCGCCGCCAGACGCGTCGTCAGGCGGCGCGGCGCGTCTTCGAAGGAGCCCTCCACGTCGCGGTAGCGCAAGATCGGCCCGGCGATGGCGCGCGGGAACATGGCGATGAAGGCGGCGTAGCGGAGGAAGCTGCGCGTGGCGCGCAGGTCGCCGCGGTAGACGTCGATCACGTAGCTCATCGCGCTGAACGTGTAGAAGGAGATCCCCAGCGGCAGCAGCACGTGCAGGGCGGGGATGTCCAGGTCGAGACCGACCCACGACCCCAGCCCGTCGAGCGAGTCGAGGAAGAAGCCGCGGTACTTGAAGTAGCCGAGGATGGCGACGTTGGCCGCCAGTACGACGGCGAGGATCCAGCGGCGGCGCGTCGTCGTGCCGCCGCGCGCCAGCAGCAGCCCGGCGATCCAGTCGATCGTGGTCGCGCCGACCATGATCGGCACGAAGCGCCAGTCGAACCAGCCGACGAAGCCCCACGAGGCGAAGGTGAGGAAGGCGAGCCGCCAGACCCCGCGCGGCAGCAGCCAGTACACCAGCAGGGTGACCGGCAGGAAGGCGAACAGGAACGTGTAGCTCGTGAACTGGATGGGGACCCCCTTTGGCGGCAGCATCCTATCAGCGGGGCGGGGGAGAGGGGCGGCGCGGGCGTCCGTGAGCGCCGCGCGCCGGTCGGGTATGCTCCCGCCATGCGACCGACCGCCGCTCAGATGGCCGCCTCGCTCGGCCTCGAACCGCACCCCGAGGGTGGCCACTACCTGGAGACGTACCGCGCGGCGCAGACGCTGCTCACACCGCGCGGCGAGCGCCCGGCCTCGACGGCGATCCTCTTCCTCGTGACGGCCGGCTCCGTGAGCCGCCTCCACCGGCTGGCCGGCGACGAGCTCTGGGTCTACCAGGGCGGCTTGCCGCTCGAGCTGGTGACGATCGCGCCGCGCGGGGAGCTCCAGGTGCGCGTACTCGGTGACCCCTGGGAGTCCCCACGCGGTCGCACGACGGGGGAAGCGCCGGCGCACGCTCACCCTGTCTGGCCGGCGGAGGCGACCCCCGTTCCGCCGCTCGAAGATGAACAAGCCTGGCTGCCGCAGGCGCTGGTGCCGGCCGGCAGCTGGCAGGGCGCCCGTCTCGCGGGCGGCCCGCACCTGCCGGCCGATCGCGCCTGGGCGCTCGTGAGCTGCCTCGTCACGCCCGGCTTCGACTTCGCGGACTTCGAGCTCGGCGACCGCGACGAGCTGCTGGCGGCCTGCCCGCAGCACGGCGGCCTCATCCGCGCGCTCACCTGACCCGGCCGTCGCGCCGCCCCCCCGTCCGGCGTCTCACCGCAAAGCCGCCCCGGCGGTCGCGTCCGGGCCGCGTGATACGCTCGCCCCGACCATGACCGGCGGGGCCGACGCACACCAGGGGCTGCTTGTCAGCGGCCGTTTTCCCGAGCTCGAAGAGGCGCTCTGTGAGCGTGTCCGCGAGCTCAAGGACGGCCGCCCGTTCACCCCCGTCATCATCGTCGTGGGGTCCGCCGCCGTGCGCACGCGCGTCACCGACCTGCTCGTGCGTCGGCTCGGAGCCGTCGCGAACATCCACGTCGTGACGCTGGCCGGTCTGGCGCGCGACCTCGTCGCCGCGACGGAGGGGACGCCGCCGGTCGTGCTCGCAGGCTTGGCCCGCGAGCGCCTGGTGCGGCGTCTCGTCGATCACCACTCCGGCGAGCTCGCGTACTTCGGCCCGGTCGTCGAAAGGCCGCACTTCGCGCAGGCGCTGGCGGCGACGTTCGCCGACCTGCGCGAGGCGTGCGTCGACCCGGACTCCGCATGGGCAGAGGCGGTCGCGGCGGGGTCGCCGGCGCCGGTCGCGACAGCGGCGCGCGCCAAAGCGGCCGATCTCGACCGCCTCTACCGTGCGTACTGCGTCGAACTGGAGAGGCGCGGCCTGCTCGACGGCGCCGGAGTGCCGGTGGTGGCCGCTCACGCGGTGTCCGGACTCCCTGGCGCCGGCGCGTCCATCCTCTACGGCATCTACGACCTCAACATGGCCCAGGAGCGCCTGTTCGTGGCTCTGGTCGAACGCGGCGCCGATGTGTTCGTCCCGGTTCCCCGTGCGACGGACGGGGGAGGGGCGGCGTTCGAGGCGGCGGCTCGGATCGGCTTGGGCGAGCGCCGGCTGGAGCCACCTCCGGAGTCGAGGGACTGCGAGCGCGTCTCGGCGGTCTGGTCGCCGCCCGTCCCGCCCGACGCTTCGGTACGGTTCGCCGGCGATGGATCCTTCACCGTCTTCTCCGTCTCGGACGAGCGCGCCGAGCTGCGCGAGGCCGTCCGCGGGGTGATGGCCGCCATCGAAGAGGGCGCGTCCTCCTGGGACTGTGCCGTCGTCGTGCCCCACCGCGACGACGCCGACCTTGCCGGGGCCGCCCTGCGCGGCGCCGGGCTGCCGGTCGCCTGTCGGCTGCCCGACCGTTCTTCCGGTCCCCGGCTCCTCACCCGCCTCGCGGACTGTGTCGCTCCGCCCGCGGGCGAGCCGTTCGCCCGCCGCGCCGTGATCGACCTGCTCACCGCCGCTCCCCTCGAGGGTATGGAAGAAGGGACCGAGACGTCGCTGTGGCTCGACGAAGCTCGCCAGGCCGGCGTCATCGCCGGGAGTGAGCAGTGGGCGGAGCGGCTGGGTCGCCGCCGCAGCGGGCTCGAACGCCGGCTTTCCGGGCTCGAGGCTCGAGGCGCCGCCACGGAGGCCGGCGACGACGAGGTCTCAGACAAGGCTGCGGCGGTGCGTCTTCGGCTCGCCGCGGCTCGCACGCTGGAGACGGCGGCGAGAACGCTCGTGAGCGCCTGCGCAGGCCTGCCGGAGCGCGCTTCGTGGACCGGCTGGGCCGAAGCGCTCGGGCGCGCGGCCGGCGCCGTCTTCGCCGCCGGGGCCGCGGCGGAGGCCAAGGACGCCGCCTCCAGGCTCACGACGTTGTCTGTGCTCGACGAAGAGGTCGAGCTGGCCGAGGTCGCGGCGGCGCTGCGTGAGCTGCTCGCCGGCGCGCGCACCCCCGTGGGGCGCGTCGGCCGCGATGGCGTTGCGGTGCTCACGCCTCTCGAGATGCGCGGCCTGCGCTTCCACACTGTCGTGTTCACCGGCCTCGTCGAGGGCGGCTTCCCGGCGCGAGGCCGACCCGATCCTCTCCTCGGCGACCCCGAAAGACGGCGCATCTCAGCCGCTCAGAGCGTCCGTCTGCCGTTGGCCGAGCGGCGGGACGCCGAGTCGCTTCTCCTTTTCGCCTTCGCGTGCGAGGGCGCGCGCGAACGCCTTGCCTTCCTCGCCCCGCGTTCGAGCGCGAGCGACGGCAGACCTCGTCTGCCGTCGCGTCTGCTGCTTCGGCTCGCGTCTCTGGCCGACGGGCGTCCCGTCGGGCTCGACTCCTTCCTCGAGGGCGGGCCGCTGCGGCCGGTGTGGCGGCGCGTAGCCGGGGCGCCGGCGTTCGCCGGCGGGCAGGTCTGGATCGACGAGCGCGAACGCGATATCGCGGCGCTGCTGGCACTCTCGGAGCACGGGCGTCGCGCGGCGGCTCAGGCCTATGTGGCCGACGTCCTCGGGAGGGAGGGAGCGGCGCAACGCCGTGTCGGAGCCTGGCGTGCGTCGCGCAGCTTCGCGCCGGGAGCCTGGGACGGCCTTCTCGGGGTGGAGGCCGGCGCCGCGCTCAAGACGCGCCATCCCTTCGACGCGGAGATGCATCCCACACGGCTCGAGCGCTACATCGGCTGCCCGTTCGCCTTCTTGTTGCGCGACGTGTTCGACCTTCAGGCCCCGGACGAGCCCGAAGACGCGCTCGAGATGGACCCGAAGGAGTTCGGGACGCTGGCGCACGAGATCCTCCAGCGGGCGTACGGGCGCGTCATGACCGAGGACCTCTCGCTCGATGGAGCGCTCGCGGCCGTCGGCGCCGCGTGGAGCGACTGCTGCGCCGAGGCCGAGCGTCGCGGGGTCACCGGAGCGGCGCTGTCCTGGGAGGTCCGTCGAGAGATGCTGCTCGAGGACCTGCTCGAGTCGGTGCGCCGCGATCCGGTGTTCTCCCACCCGGACAGCCGTCCCGCCGGCGTGGAATGGCGGTTCGGCGACGCCGTGGACCGGCCGGTCACGCTGGAGCTTCCGGGCGGCAGGCCGGTGAAGTTCGCCGGCCGGCTGGATCGCGTCGACGTCACGCCCGCCGGCGCGCGCGTCATCGATTACAAATCGGGCAGCGGCGGCACCGAGCGCGTGCGCATCAAGGAGAGACTCGGCGTCCAGCTCCCCGTCTACCGGCTCGCCCTGCGGCAGGCCGGGGAGCACGACTACGCCTCCATCACCTGCCTGTACCGGCTGGTCACGAGGCGCGGGGGATTCGAGGACCTCGACCTTCCGCAGGGCGAGGAGGCGTCGGAGCGGCGACTGCGCGCCCTCGTCGCTGAGGCCGTCGCGCTCGTCGATGCGGGTATGTTCCCGCGCACGACGCGCCAGCGCTGCGACTACTGCGACGTGCGGTACGCCTGCGGCGTCTCCGCTTGGGCCCGCGCGCGCAAGCGAGAGCACGAACTGCT
>DASRZL010000176.1:0-11782 GCA_035686425.1 Thermoleophilia bacterium | reverse complement strand
CCTCGTCGCTGAGGCCGTCGCGCTCGTCGATGCGGGTATGTTCCCGCGCACGACGCGCCAGCGCTGCGACTACTGCGACGTGCGGTACGCCTGCGGCGTCTCCGCTTGGGCCCGCGCGCGCAAGCGAGAGCACGAACTGCTGGGCCCCGTGGTCCGCATGCAGTCGCCGCCGAGCGAGGACGAAGCCGATGACGACTGAGCGCCGCGTCTGCGACGACGATGTCCGGCGGCGGGTCACGACCGACCTCGGGACCACCTTCCTGCTGGAAGCGGGAGCCGGGACGGGCAAGACCCGTGTGCTCGTCGACCGGTACGTGCGCTGCGTCCTCGATGCGCGCCGAGGCGCCCCCGGCGACGTGCGCAGCGTCGCGGCGATCACCTTCACCGAGAAGGCGGCGGGCGAGCTTCGTCAGCGCATCCGCGAGGAGTTCGAGCGGCTTGCCGCGGCCGCGTCCAGCGCCGACGAGTCGGGCACGATCCAGGCGGCGCTCGACGATCTCGACGACGCCCCCATCAGCACCATCCACGGCTTCGCGGGGCGCCTGCTTCGGGAGTTCCCGGTCGAGGCGGAGGTCGATCCGGCGTTCGAGCAGCTCGACGCCCTCGGGTCCGACCTCGAGCGTGCCCGCTTGTGGGAGGAGTGGCTCAGCGAGCTCGCCGCCGGAGACGCGCAGGAGTCGCCGGCGAGGAGAGGCCTGTCCCGGCTCCTCCGCGCCGGCGTCCGGCTCGAGTGGATCCGGACGCTGGCCGTCGGCCCGAAGGGTGTCTTCGGCGAGCGCTACGACCTCGATCCTCCCGCCGATCTCCTGGAGCAGCCGGCCCTGGCTCTCGAGCTGGAGCGGCTCGCCGACCCTCTCGAACGTCTGGCTCAGTACTGCACCACGGCCTGCAGCAGCCCCGCGGACAAGGGCTACGGCGCCGCCCTGAAGCTCGTCGACGCCGGCCGCGCCTTGTTGAAGCGGCCGCCGGACGATGTCGACCAGGTCGCGGCCGCCCTCTACGCCTTGCCGGCCAAAGACACACCCTCGGCTCCCGGCGGCGCGAAGGCCAATTGGAGTCAGGCGCACGGCGGCAAGGAGGAGTTGCAGGCGCGGTATCGAGTCGTCGTCGCCGAGGTCCTCGCGCTGCGCGAGGCGTACGCCGCCTATGTCACGGCGCTGGCGGTGGGTGTCGCCGATTCGTTCTCCCGCTGGGCGGGAGCTACCCAGGTCGCCCTCGGACGGCTCGACTTCACGGATCTGCTGGGCCGGCTGCGCGACCTCCTGGTGCACGATCGCGCCGCTCGCGCGGCCCTCCAGGCTCGATTCCGCTACCTCCTCGTCGACGAGTTCCAGGACACCGACCCGCTGCAGGCCGAGATCGTCTTCTTCCTGTGCGAACGAGCGCCCGAGGCCGCCGACTGGCGCCGGGTCGTTCTCGAGCCCGGCAAACTCTTCGTGGTCGGCGACCCCAAGCAGTCGATCTACCGGTTCCGGCGCGCCGACATCGGCATGTACGACGAGGTCCGCCGCCTCGTCGCCGGCCAGCCCGCCGGCGCCGGCGCCACGGAGGTGATCCGCCAGAACTTCCGCACGACGCCCTCTGTGGTCCAGTGGGTCAACAACGTCTTCGCCGACGTGTTCGACGCCGATCGTGAGGAGGGGCGTCAGCCGGGCTACGAATGGGTCGAGCCGTACCGGCTGCCGGCCGAGGGCCCGAGGGTCGCCGTGCTCCTCGGCGACGACTACGGCACCGCGGCCGGCGCGGCCGACGCCGCCCGCCGCGACGAAGCGCGGGCCCTCGCCGCGCTCCTGCTCGAGATGCGCGGGTCCGGCGCGGAGCGCTGGACGGTCCAGGACCGGGACGCGCAGGGCGACGAAGAGGTCTGGCGCGCGCCTCGCTGGGGCGACGTTGCTCTTCTCTTCCGAGCCACGACCGGACTCGAGACCTACGAGCAGGCGTTTCGCGAAGCAGGCGTCCCCTATCGGGTAGACGGCGGCAAGGCGTACTTCGCCCGGCGCGAGGTCGACGACGCCCTGCTCTGCCTGCGGGCCATCGACGATCCGAGCGATGGGCCCGCCGTGTACGGGGCGCTGCACTCGTCGTTCTTCGGCTTCAGCGACGACGAGCTCTGCCTGTTCTGGGCGGCCGGGGGCCGGTTCGATCTGTTCGCCGCGCCGCCTGCGGAGCACGCCGCCGCCGGCGCGGCGCTCGCGACCTTGCGCGAGTTGCATGAGCGCCGGGCCAGGTGCGAGCCGCACGAGCTCGCGACCGAGCTGATCCGGCTCACCCGGGCGTCCGAGTTCCTCGCGTCCACCGGCCCGGGCGCCGCGCAGGCGATCGCCAATCTCGAGAAGCTCGTCGACCGCGCGCGCGCCTTCGCGGGCGCCGGCGGGGGCGGCCCCGGCGCCTTCCTGGCGTGGGCCGCGGAGGCCGGCGACGCCTCCGGCGAACAGGAGTCCCAGGTCGACGACGAGGGCGACGTCGTGCACCTGCTCACCATCCACAAGGCGAAGGGGCTCGAGTATCCCATCGTGGCGCTCGTCGGCGGTGCGCTCGCCGGGGGCGGGCGTGGCGGCGAGCCGATCGTCGACCGCGAACGGCGGCGCCTGGTGATCAAGCTGAAGGCGGAGCTTCCGGGTGCGCCGGCACGTGATCTCGAGCCGCAGGCCTACACGATCCTCCGGCAGCGCGAGCAGCTCATGGAGGCGAGCGAGTCGCGCCGGCTTCTGTATGTGGCGACCACGCGAGCCCGCGACCGGTTGATCATCTGCTGCTTCGGGCGGCTGGCCAACAAGGACGGCACGCCTTCGGCGGTCCTGCTCGGGCCCATCGGCCACCTGCTGCCGGCGCCCGCCCGTGTCTCGGACGAGTATGAGGAGGACGGCCTCCTCGTGCTCCCAGCGCGCACGCCGCCGGTCCGCGACGAGGGCGAAGGGGCGCCGGCGGAAGACGCGCTCGTGTCGTCACGAGCGGAGTGGCGCACGGGCCGCGAGGCGCTGCTCGAGCGCGCCTCGCGGCCCGTGCCTGCGACCAGCCCGAGCGGGCTCGAACACGTCGACGACGAGGTCCGCACGGGAGGGCCCGGCGCGCCGGCCGGCCGGGCCAGGGCGCTGGCGCTGGGCACGGCCGTCCATCGCATCATGGAGCTGTGCGACCTGGCCGACGAGGCCTCCATCAAGCACGTCGCCGCCGCGGTCGCGGACGAGGTCGAGCGGCGGGACCTCGCGGAGGACGCGGCCGCTCTCGCCGGCGCCTGCTGGAGGGCGGCGCCGGTGCGGGCCGCCGCCTCGGCCGCCGCGTCTCTGGGCGTCGACGCCGTCCATCGCGAGCTCTCCGTCGGCGCTCTGATCGATGGGGTCGTCCTCAGCGGCGCGATCGACCTGCTGTACCGCGACGGCGACGAATGGGTCGTCGTCGACTACAAGACGGACAGGGCGGCCGACCCCGATGTGCTTCTCGGGCGTTACCGGCCGCAGGGCGCCGCCTACGCCGTGGCGCTCGAGGCGGCTACCGGAGAGACGGTCCGAGAGGTGTGTTTCGTGGCGGCCCGGGCGGACGGGCTCGTCGTCCGCGTCGCCGTCGACGACGAGCTTCGTGCTGAGGCTTTCCGCGAGATCGCCGCGGCGGCCGGCGCCGGCCGCGCCCTCAGTCCGGACGAGTTCGGACCCGACTGAGCATCCATCGGCACAGGCCGGCGGGGCGCCGCCGCTGCGCTTGAGCCTCCCGTCGCGGTGGAAGACTCCGCGGCGGTAGCGTAGCCGTCGCCGCACGACGCCGGCAAGGAGGCGATCATGTCCACGACCGTCCAGAAGATCACGCCGATGCTCTGGTTCGACGATCAAGCAGAGGAGGCGGCGCAGCTCTACGTCTCGGTCTTCGACGATGCCGAGATCGGGCGCGTGAGCCGCTACGGCCCCGGCGGCCCGAAGCCCGAGGGGTCGGCGATGGTCGTCGAGTTCACGCTCGCCGGGCAGCGCTTCACGGCTCTGAACGGCGGCCCGCAGTTCGCGTTCACTCCCGCTGTCTCGCTCGTCGTCGACTGCACGACTCAGGAGGAAGTCGACCACTACTGGGACAAGCTCTCCGAAGGCGGCGACCCCGAGGCGCGGCAGTGCGGCTGGCTCAAGGACAGGTTCGGCCTCTCGTGGCAGATCGTGCCCGTCCAGCTCGCCGAGTACATGAGCGACCCCGACCCGGAGAAGGCTGGACGCACGATGCAGGCGATGCTGAAGATGAAGAAGCTGGACATCGCCGGGCTCAAGGCGGCGCACGACGGCGCGGCCTGATGACGGCCGACAGGCTTGACGCAGCGTGATGCGGAGCGGCATCGTCTGGAGCGTGACCGAACAGCATGACAGCGGATCCCCGCCTGCCGTCCCCTTTGCCGGCTGGCTCCGCAGCGTGCAGGCGGCGCTCGTGGAGGAGCAGCCGGCAGACGTGCCCTGCGGCGCGTGCAACGCCTGCTGCCGGACGAGGCACCACATCCACGTCCGGCCCGAAGAGCGGCGTGCTCTCGCTCGACTGCCGCGCAAGCACCTCTTCCCGGCGCCCGATCTGCCGCCGGGCAACCTCGTGCTCGGCTACGACGCCGCGGGACTCTGCCCGATGCTCATCCACGGCCGATGCACGATCTACGAGGACCGGCCGATCGTCTGCCGCACCTATGACTGCAGGATCTACGCGGCGGCGGACGTCATCGCGGACAGGGCGGCCATCGCCGAGCAGGTCCGGCGCTGGGAGTTCAGTCATCTCGCGCCGGAAGATCGCGAGCGCCATGCGGCGGTGAGAGCTGCCGCGTCCTTCATTCAGGAGCACGCCGAGTCCCTGCCGAGCGAGGCGGCGCGCCACGAGCCCCTCCGCGTTGCGGTGCTCGCGATCGCCGTTCACGAGAGCTTCCTGAACGGCGCGCCGGGCGCCATCGGCCGCCGCTCGTCGGACCGGGACAAGGCGCGCGCCGTGGTCGCGGCCAACGAGAGGTTGTTCGCGGATGGGTGACGCCGCCGGTCGACGGGGACCGCGGCCGGCGGCATGGTCGCATCCGTGAGTGCGCACAAGGACACTGGACCACTCCCCGCAGGCGAGTTCTCCGCGTGGCTCCGCGAGATGCGGGCGGCGCTCGCCGGCGCCGCGGACAGCGACGTACCCTGCGGCGACTGCTGCGCCTGCTGCTCCACGTCACACTTCGTCCACGTCGATCCCGACGAGCAGCAGACGCTCGCCGTCCTGCCTCGCGAGCTCACCTTTCCGGCCCCGGGCGCTCCTGCTGGCCACCTGGTGCTCCCCTACGATTCGCGCGGCCGCTGCCCGCTGCTGGACGAGCGTGGCCGCTGCGCGGTCTACGATCGCCGGCCGCGCACCTGCCGCGTCTACGACTGCCGTGTCTTCGCGGCGGCGGGCAGCCCGGCGGATCGCGAGCCGATCAGCCGCCGGGCCGCGCGCTGGGAGTTCACGTACGCCGACGAGGCCGCCCGCGCGCAGCATGAGGCCGTTCGCGCCGCGGCGCGCTTCGTGCGCGAGAACGCCACGCTGTTCCCTGGCGGCGCGGTGCCCGAGGATCCGGCGCAGCTGGCCGTCCTCGCGGTGAAAGCGGCCGGCGCGTTCGTCGCAGACGGGGGGAAGACCGGTGACCCGGCGCTCGCGACCTCCGGCGCCGAGACAGCTCGCGCGGTCGTCGAGGCAGCGGAACGGTTCGGGTCGACACCGGGGTCGCGAGGCGAATCATCCCGCGTCGGCGAGCGCGCCGACGCGCCGAAGGAGCCTGCCGGGCGGCCGCGCAAGCCCCACGGTTGACGCCCCGCGGCCGCCCGACGTACCCTGTGGCCAGAGCCGCCGGCGCCCGCCGGCGGGCGCACCTGGACCGAGGAGGCGTGATGGGCAAGGAGCTCTCCATCCTCGCGCACGACACGGTCGACCAGCCCCCTCCAGCCACCTGCATCTGAGCGCCGGCTGAGCGTCCTCCGGGACGCGGTTCCGGCGCATCCCCGCCCGTCGTCTGGGCGGCTCCACGCCATGCACGGGCGCGCCTCAGGCGCGTCGCACGTCGTCGATTCGCCCGTCTGCCTGACGTCCGTGTCTTCCGCTTCCCGCGCATGGTAGAGTCTCGCCCAGACCTGCATATTCTGTATGCATTCATGAAAACGAGCGCCGCAGAGCGCCAAGCACGTGAGGAGGAGCGAGACATGATCAAGGTCGCTGAGTGGGGCACCGGCATGATGGGTCAGGGCCTTCTTGGGTTCATGCTCGACCGTCCGAGAGACATCGACCTCGTCGGCGTCATCGTCACCAATCCCGCCAAAGAGGGCAAGACGGTCGGCGAGCTGCTGGGCCGCCCGTGCGCCGTCAAGATGACCACCGACTTCGAAGCCGTACTCGCCAGGAAGCCGGACGTGGTCTGCATCAACACGCAGTCCAATCTCGACGAAGTGGAGCCGCAGATCATCCCGGCCCTCAAGGCCGGCTGCAATGTCATCTGCATCGCCGAGAAGATCTCGTATCCGTGGGCGAGCGACCCCGAGCGCGCCGACCTGTTCGATCGCGTCGCCAAGGAGAACAACGTCAGCCTCCTCGGCACCGGGATCAACCCCGGCTTCGTGCTCGACGCCCTGATCGTCATGTGGAGCTCGATCTGCCTGCGCGTCGACAGCATCGAGGCCTCCCGCGTCAACGACCTCTCGCCGTTCGGCCCGACAGTCATGGTCGGCCAGGGTGTCGGCACCACTGTGGAAGAGTTCGAGAAGGGCGTCGCCGACGGCAGCATCGTCGGCCACATCGGCTTCCCCGAGTCCATCGAGCTCATCGCCAAGGCGCTGAACTGGAAGATCGATGAGATCGTCGAGACCCGCGAGCCGATCGTCACCGAGGTCGAGCGCTCGACGCCACACGTCCACGTGCCCGCCGGCTGGGTCGCGGGCTGCAAGCAGGTAGGCAAGGGCTACAGCAACGGCGAGCTCAAGATCCACCTCATCCATCCGCAGCAGATCCATCCCGAGATGGCGAACCAGGACACCGGCGACTACATCAAGATCGTCGGCGACCCGAACGTGAACATGGTGAACTCCCCCGAGATTCCCGGCGGCAAGGGCACCTACGCCAGCTCCGGCAACTACATCCCCCTCATCAAGGACGCGCCGGCGGGCATGCTCACCGTGGTCGACATGCCGCTGCCGCGCTTCTGGACGCCGAGCCTCTGAGACCCGACCGCGAGGAGCGAGCAGGCCGGCCGTGTCGCCGGCGCCCGCTCCGGCCACCTGAAAGGGGTGATCGCGTTGACGGACGAGATCCGCGCCCGTGAAGGCGACTGGGTCGAGGTCGAGTGCAAGCTGCTCGATCCGGCCGACCGCAGCAAGAACCTCCCGCCGGAGACGGCGGAGAAACCCCTCATGATGTGGGTCAAGGGGTTCGCCCTCGGCGCAGCCGCCGGGGGCGAGGAGCTCACCATCGAGACGATCACCGGCCGCAAGGTGACCGGCGCGCTCTCGGCCGTGAACCCCGGCTACTACATCACCTACGGCGACCCGATCCCGGAGCTGACGCGTGTGGGCCGCGACCTGCGTGCGCAGCTCGCGGCCTGGCGCTCCTCCGAAGGCGGTGAGCGCTGATGGCCACCAAGTTCGACGCCATCATGGCGCGCCGCGGCGAGATCATGCGCAAGGCTCTCGGCATGGACTACAGCGAGTTCGAGCTGAGCCCGCTCGCCTTCGACTACGAGCGCATGATGACCGCCCATGGCTACAGTCTCGACGACATCGTCGGCATCCAGGCGCGCGCCGGCGTGGGCAATACGCCCTTGCTCGAGCTCAGGAACCTTACCGACCTCGTGCGCAGCGTGAGCGAGCCCGGCAAGGGCGCGCGCATCTTCGTCAAGGACGAGGCCGCCAACCTGGCCGGCGCGTTCAAGGACCGCCGCGCGAGCGTGAGCATCCACGTGGCCAAGGAGAAGGGCTACGAGGGCGTCATCGCGGCGACGTCGGGCAATTACGGCGCCGCCGTCGCCAGCCAGGCGGCGCGCAACGCGCTCAAGTGCATCATCGTGCAGGAGACGTACGACAGCCGCAAGGTCGGCCAGCCGGAGATCGTCGAGAAGGGTCGCATCTGCGAGTCGTATGGAGCCGAAGTCCTGCAGCTGACCGTCGGTCCTGAGCTCTTCTTCCACATGGTCGAACTGCTGGACGTGACCGGCTACTTCGCCGCTTCGCTGTACAGCTCGTTCGGTGTGAGCGGCATCGAGACTCTCGGTCTCGAGATCGCCCGCGAGATGGAAGGGCTTACCGGAGCGCCACCGACGCACGTGATCTGCACCCACGCCGGCGGCGGCAACACCACCGGCACCGCGCGCGGCCTGGAACGCGCCGGGGCCACCGACACGCAGGTCATCAGCGCTTCGGTCGACCTCAGCGGGCTGCACATGGCCAGCGACGACGATTTCAACCGCAAGAGCTTCACCACCGGCCACACCGGGTTCGGCGTGCCGTTCGCCACCTGGCCGGACCGCGCCGACGTGCCGCGCAACGCCGCCCGGCCGTTGCGCTACATCGACCGCTACCTCACGGTCACGCAGGGCGAGGTCTTCTACATCACCGAGGCGATGGCCAAGCTCGAGGGTCTCGAGCGCGGCCCTGCCGGCAACACCGCCATGACGGCGGCGGTCAGTCTCGCCCGCGATCTGCCCCGGGACGCCACCGTGGTCGTGCAGGAGACCGAGTACACGGGCGCCGGCAAGCACCACTGGAGCCAGCTCAACTTCGCCAGGGAGATGGGCGTCGGCGTGTGCTCGGGCGACCCGACGAACAACGTGCCCGGTAAGGTCATCGTGATCCCCGAGGCGATCGAGCAGATCCGCGCCAAGGACTTCGACGTGGCGCGCATGCGCAAGAGCTACATCCGCAACGCGCTCAAGAACGCGCCCGACGGCTATCTGCCGACGCCGGAGGACATCGAGTTCCTGGCCGCGGACACGAAGTCTGACCCGGACACCGTGACCGCGACGCTCGCCGAGCTCGGGGAGGTCTGAGATGGCACGCGAGGATACCTATCTGAAAGTCCGCGGTCACCTGGCCGAGCTCACGGACGAGCAACTCGAGGCGCGCTTCTGGGAGCTCGCGCAGCGGGTCGTCGACCCGATGGTCGAGCTGGCGCGCACACACACGTCCCCGAGCATCGAACGCTCGGTGCTGATGCGCATGGGCGTCGACTCGCCGACGTGCATGGCCGTCGTCGGAGAGTGCGAGAAGCGCGGCCTGCTGGGGCACGGCTGTGGACATGTCGTCTGGTACTACGCCGACCATTTGGGCGTGGCCGCCCCGGAGGCCGCGCGCCGCCTGGCGGCCGGCGATGGCTGGGACGTCGTGGAGCAGAAGTGGGGAGGGGCGCGATGAACAGCCCCCGCGAGGACGCTATCGAGCGGGGCGCCGATGAAGCACCGCTCAGGCTCGACCCCAACGAGAAGCTCGACGTCGAGGCCCTCCTCGAGGACCTCGAGCACTACCGCCCGCGCCGCAAGGGTTGGCACTGGCGCGAGCAGATGCCGGACCAGAAGCTCCACAAGTTCGTGTACAAGGAGACGTCGAAGGGGGTCGCGCGCAGCATCCCGCTGCCGGCGGCCCACTACTTCGGCGACATCGACCCGCAGCCGGACTGCGTCATCACCACCGAGATCGCCTCAGGGCGGTTCGAGGACGACATCCGCCGCATGCGCATGGCTGCCTGGCACGGCGCCGACCACCTGATGGTCATCCGCACCGCCGGGCAGAGCCACATGGACGGGCTCCTCGAGGGCACGCCGGAGGGCGTCGGCGGCATCGCCGTCACGCGCAAGCAGTTGCGCGCCACGCGCAAGGCCATCGACCTCATCGAGGACGAGGTCGGCCGGCCCATCAACTTCCACAGCTACGTCAGCGGCGTCGCCGGCCCCGAGATGGCCGTCATGTTCGCCGAGGAAGGCGTCAACGGGGCGCACCAGGACCCGCAGTACAACGTCCTCTATCGCAACATCAACATGTACCGCAGCTTCGTCGACGCCGCCGTGGCCAAGCACGTCATGGCCAGCGTGCGGATGGCGCAGATCGACGGCGCGCACAACGCCAATGCCACCGCCGTCGAGGCCTGGAACGTGATGCCGGAGCTGCTCGTGCAGCACGCGATCAACTCCGCCTACTCGGTCTCCGTGGGGATGCCCAAGGAGGACATCTGCCTGAGCACGGTGCCACCGGACGCCGCCCCCGCGCCGTGCATGCGCATGGACCTGCCGTACGCGGTCGCCCTGCGCGACCTCTTCGGCGAGTACAAGATGCGCGCCCAGGAGAACACGCGCTACATGGAGGCCGACGGCCGCGACGCGACCGTGAGCCACGTCATGAACCTCATGATCAGCCGGCTCACCAGCGCCGACATCCAGAGCACGATCACGCCCGACGAGGGCCGCAACGTGCCCTGGCACTACAACAACGTCGCCGCCGTCAACACGGCCAAGCAGAGCCTCGTCGGCATGGACGGCCTGCGTGAGATGGTCAAGCTCGACCGCGAGGCCCCGGAGCTCAGCCAGAAGGTGCGCGAGATCAAGGAGCGCGCCGTCCTCTTCCTCGAGGCGATGCTGGAGGACGGCGGCTACTTCGGCGCCGTGGAGAAGGCGTACTTCGTCGACTCCGGCATCTATCCCGAGACCCACGACGACGGGATCGCGCGCAAGAGCGACGGCGGCGTCGCGGCGGGCACGATCGTGCCTCGCGCCGCCGACTACCTGGCCCCCGTGTGTCACCACTTCGGCGAGAACCATCTGCCGGAGGGATACGGAGAGGGCGGCGCGTCCGGCGCGGACGCCGCCCACAAGCCCTGCGACCTCGTCGGGGGCTGCACGCTGTGCGACGCCGGGAAGGTGCCCTACATCGACGAACTCGACCCCGAGGACAACGTGAACGCGCGGCTCGCGCAGACCGCGGAGCTTCGCGAGAAGGGCCTCATCAAACCCGAGGTCGAGTGGGCCGCCGACGGCTGGGTCGTGGTCACGCTCTTCCTGCCGGCGGCGCCGCGCGTCGCGGAGTTCGCGGCGCTCGAGTTCGGCAAGGCCATGAACCTGCAAGAGTGCGAGGTCATCAACAAGCAGGTCATGCACCCGGCCGAGGGAACGCTGATCGAGATGAAGGGCCGGCTGGACGTGGTCGTCGACCCGGCCCGTCTGGTCATCCCTCCGGAACCCGTAGTGATGAAGGACGAGGAGATCAAGGCCTTCGTGACGGAGAAGCGTCTCAAGTGCGTGGCCGCCACCGTGGGCGAGGACGAGCACTCGGTCGGCATGCGCGAGATCATCGACATCAAGCACGGCGGCCTCGAGAAGTGGGGCTTCTCGTGTGAGTACCTCGGAACCTCAGTGCCGGTCGAGAAGGTGCTGGACGCGGCCATCGAGCACGCGGCCCAGGTCGTCCTCATCAGCACGATCATCACGCACGGCGACATGCACCGGAACAACATGGAGAAGCTCGCCGACCTCGCCGTCGAGAAGGGCGTGCGCGACAAGCTCCTCCTCATCAGCGGGGGTACGCAGGTGACAGACGAGCTCGCCCGCGGCTGGGGCATGGACGCCGGCTTCGGTCGCGGCGCCAAGGGCATCGGCGTCGCGTCGTTCGTTGTGAGGACCATGCGCGAGCGCGGGATGTGACGTGACGGGCTCGCTCGACAACGGCGGGGCGGGGGAGAGCCGATGACGGCCGTCGCCCGCCCCGTGGATGCGCTCGTCGCCGAGATCGGCTCGACGACCACGGTCGTCTCGGCGTTCGACGGGCTGCGCGACTACCCGGCGGCGACGCCC
>DASRZL010000175.1:0-2746 GCA_035686425.1 Thermoleophilia bacterium | reverse complement strand
TCCATGGGATGCGGCGCCTCCATGTCGTTCTTGACCTCGTCGATGGCCTCCGCCTGGTCGTCGGTCTCCTCGTAGGGAAAGGCGTCCTCGAGGCGGCGCATGAGCTCGCCGTCCGCAGGAAAGGCGAAGCCCGGGATCGCCTGGCGGGCGGCGTAGAGTTGCAGCAGTTCACCCGCCATCTCGACGACGGCCGTGCGCGCCCGCGTCTTGACCGTCTGCCAGTGCGTGCCCCCCAGCTTGTCGAGGGACGGCGTCGCGCCGGAGGCCCCGACGTAGCGGCTGACCTTGCCGATCTGGTCGTGCGGCACGAAGACCCGGTCGTCGCCGCGGAACTCGAGCAGCAGGTAGTCGCGCGTGACGTTGGCGACGGTCCGCGTCTCGATGCCGGCGAAGCGGGCGACGCCGTGGTCTTCGTGCACGACGTGGTCGCCGGGGCGCACGTCGAAGAACGTGGTGAGGCGCGTGCCGGCGGCGAAGCGCCGCTCGCGCGGCGCCGCGCGGATCAACGCCCGCTCGTTGACCACGGCGAGCTTGAGGCTCTCGGCGACGAAGCCTTCGCGCAATGGCGCCGCGACGAAGTAGAGCCCCGGCCCCGCCTCCCCGCCCCGGGCCAACTGCTCCGGCGTCACCACCTCCGCGGAGATGTTGCGCAGGCGGTACGTGGCGCGCTCCGCTTCTCCCTCGTGGCGGAAGACCACGAACACGCGGTACTCGTCGTTGACGAGGCGCACGAGGTCGCGCTCGGCGCTGCCGAGATCGCGCGCCGCGAACTGCGGTCGCGACGCCGCGAACTGGAGCGGCTGGTCGCGCTGCACGACGTCGAGGTGCAGCGCTCCGGCAAGGACTGCGCGAGCGTCCCCGAGCGGGACGTAGAGGCGCTCGCGCAGACCCGCGCCCGGCACCGCCATCGCCACCTCGGCGTCGAAGTCGGCAAGGGCGCGGTAGGTCTCGTCGGGGCTGAAGACGGCCCAGCCGAGACCGGCCTCCCCGACGACGTCGCCGAGCGTCGTGAAGCGGCCGGCGAGCGCCGCGAGAGCGCGCACGGCGGCGCGGCGCTCCAACTCCTCCGGTGCCTCCTCCCGGCCCTCGAGCTCCCAGTCCGCCACCGCCTGGCGCAGGCCGGCGACGTAGTCAGGCTGGGACACGTCGGCCTCGAAAGCCGCGAACACCGTCGCGGTCTGGAGGGCGCCGGTCGTGCGCTGCGAGTAGATGGAGAACGTGCGCAGGCTCTCGACCTCGTCGCCCCAGAACTCGATGCGCAGTGGATCACCGAGCGCCGGATACGCGTCGATCAGGCCACCGCGCACGGCGAATTCGCCGCGGCCGCGGACCTGCTCGATGCGCTCGTAGCCGAGATCTGCGAGCCGCGCGACCGCGCCGGCGAAGTCGATCTCCTCGCCCGGCGCCAGCGCGAGTGGCTGCGGCTGGAGCGCGAGCGGCAGGAACCGCTCGAGCAGTGTCACGGCCTCGATGACGACCAAGCCGCCGGCGGCGAGCGCCGCCAGCGCCTGCTGGCGCTCGCCGACGACGTGCGGCGCCGGCGCCACGTCCGCTCCATACAGCACGCCGCGCGCGGGCAGCACCGGGACGACGCGGTCGAGGTAGACGGAGAGATCCGCGGCCAGCCGTGTCGCCGCCTCCCCGTCGGGCGCCACCACGACGCGCCCGGCGTCGTCTGCGAGCGCAGCCGCCAGCACGTACGGGGCGTAGAAGCGCGGCGCGTACGCCGACGCGCCGCGCCGCAGCCGCGGCGCGGCGGCCTCGAACGTCTCGTGATCACGCAGGTAGTCGAGGAACACCGTGGATCTCCTCAGGGCTGGTCTGACGCTTCGCCCGTCCGGCGCCGCCGCGGCGCCGGGCATGCCGAACGCCCCGCGCGCGTTGTCTGCGACACCCGAGCGGGGAACCCAGCTCCGTGGCAGCGGAGCTTGACGTGCATTCTAACGGATGTGCACGGTGGGCGACCGGCGCGGGAAGCGCCGCCGTCTCAGCGCCGTCTGGACGCGGCCGGCGCGGAACCGCGGACCACGATGGACGCACGCCTGGCGGCCTGGCGACGTCCCGCCACGTCGCTGGCGCTGGCGCGCACCGTGTACCTACCACGCGGCCACGAAGCCCGGACCCGCCACGCGCCACGCTCGCCCACCGCGACGGCAGGTATCCGGCGCCGTGCGATGAGCCTGCCGCGGGAATCGCGGACCGACAGCACCACGATCGCGCTCGCGCTCGAGAACACCGGGTCGGTGAGCTTCCAGCGGATCGAGATGGGCCTGCCGCGGCGCACGACGCCGCCGGCGACATCCACGCGGGGCGGTGCGCTGTCGCCGGCGCCCGCCGCGTCGACGAACGCTTTGAGACACACGTTGGCCTTCGCGAGACCCTTGCGCGACGTCAGGTCGGCCCACGAGACGCCGTCGGCGCTCAGGTACGACTGCCCGGCACGCGCCCGCGGGTTGATGAGCGACGATGGCGCCTCCACCGGCACAGGACTGGTCCAGCCGGGCGTCGTCACTCGCACCGCGGCGACGAACATGTCGCCGGCGGCGACTCGGGCTGGCTGGTCGAGCCTTACGGTGTGGTAGCCGCCGACGGGCACGGTGCCCGAGGCGGCGGCCGGCGCCGCGGCGATGCCTTGCACCGACCCGGCCACACGGACCTCGTAGGTGGTGCCGGGCACCGGCGTGTAGAACGACACGGCCGTCACCTTGCCAGAGCCTACGCAGCGAAAGCGGCTCGCGTACCACGC
>DASRZL010000174.1:0-4861 GCA_035686425.1 Thermoleophilia bacterium | reverse complement strand
GTGCTTGGGGCTCCAGGAGAGCTGCGTGAGGACCTCACGGAAGAGCGCGCGGCCGGGTTGGGCGTCGGTCGCTCCGATCATCGTCCAGAGGATGTCGACCGGCTCCATGGCGTCGGCGACGATGGTGGCGCGGCGCACGTCTTCGACCGTGCTGGGGCGGTACTCGCCGCTCTCGAAATCGAGCGTCACATTCGGACTGCCGGATGGACAGAAGTGGATCTGTCCCGGCTCGAGCAGGCAGTCGTCGTCGGGCGTCGCGCCGGCGAGCAGCACGTTGCGCGGAAGGCGGGCGACGGTGCGCTCGACGAGGTCGGCGGGCAGGCGTGCGACGCCCTCTTCGCGGTCGACGCGCGCGCCCGCCCGCTCCAGCTCGTCGAGCGCCGCGCAGGGTCCGAACTTCATGCCCGTCTCTTCGAGGATTACCAGCGCCTGCTCGACGATGAGATCGCACTCGGCGGCCGAGGTGAACGCAATGTCCGGCCGCATATCAGTCGTGTTCGTAGATGGCCCAGAACTTGCGCACCGGGCTGAGGTTCTTCCAGTAGCCGCCGCTGCCCTTGGGCGTGTCGACGATGTCGCCGGGGCCGGCGCGCAGAACGGTGCCGTCGTCGAGCGTGAGCTCGACCTCGCCCTCGAGGATGATCGCCACTTCGTGGAAGGCGCGCACGAACGGCCGCCGCTGCTCGTCGCGCTCCCACCAACCGGCCGAGAACTTCTCGTCCGGCGACACCGCGGCGGTGAACTCACGGCCGGGCGCCTCGACCTCTTCGGGGCCGTGGAAGGCCTCTTCCCATACGGTGTCGGCCGCGGTGACGACGCGGATCGGGGGCTTCTCGCTGCCGCTCATTGGCCTCTCCTTCGTTGACTGTGAGTCTCGCGTGACCGTGCGCGCATCGTACCGCCTGCGGCGCCACCACCGTCGTTCAGATCGGCAGGACCTTCTTCATGAGCCTGGCGCGCAGCGCCGGCTTGCCGGTCCTCTTCTCCTTCTTGTCGGCGCTGGCGAGCACCGCCAGCGAGGTCCGCACACCGATCCAGCGCAGGGGCTCGGGTTCCCACTTGGGCGACCGGTGGTTGACCCAGGGCAGCGCGGTCATCTCGCTCTCGCGGCCGGTGATCAGGTCGCCGAGCGTGCGCCCGGCCATGTGCGAGGCCGCGACCCCGTCGCCGACGTAGCCGCCGCCCCAGGCGTAGCCGCGCGCCTTGTCGTAGCCGACCGACGGGAACCAGTCGCGCGGGATCCCGAGACTGCCACCCCACCTGTGCGTGATCTGCGCGTCGCGCGCCGCCGGGAACAGGTGCTTGAGGACGGTCTCGAGCGTGGCGTGCACCGCCGGCACCTGCTCGTACTCGTCGCGCACCTTGGAGTTGAAGTGATAGGGCGCGCCGCGGCCACCGAGGGCGATGCGGTCGTCTTCGGTGCGCATCGCGTAGATGTAGAGGTGGCGGCCGTCGGTGAAGGTCTCGTAGTCGTTCCAGCCCACCTCGCTCCAGACGCTCGCCGGCAGCGGCTCGGTGGCGAGCATCAGCGAGTAGGTGGGGATCACGTCGCGACGCGCGCCGGGCAGCTCGGGCGTGAATCCTTCGGTGCCACGCACGACGACCGCGGCGCGGACGTCTCCGGCCGCAGTGACGGCTCTGCCCTTCTCGATGCTCCGCACCGGGGTCTGCTCGTAGATCGTCACGCCGAGCTTCTCGACGACGTACGCCAGCCCCCGCACCATGCGCGCCGGATCGAGGCAGGCGCAGTGCTCGAGGTACATCGCTCCGAGGCAGCCTGCGACCTTGATGCGCTTGCGTACCGCGTCGGCGTCGAGCCACATGATCTCGTCCTCGCCCACTCCCCAGCCGTGGTAGTAGCCGGGCTCTTCGCGCACGCGCTCGACCTGCTCGGGGCCGGTCGCCAGGTTGAGCACGCCACCCTTGTGATAGCGGGCATCGATGCCCTCGGCGGCACAGACGGCGCCGATCTCGTCGACGGTGGCGAACATCGCCCGCTGCATGGCGATCGCCTGCTCGCGGCCGTGGTGCCTCTCGATCGTCTCCAGCGAAGCCGGGAAGAAGGGCGAGATCCAGCCGCCGTTGCGACCCGAGGCGCCGAAGCCGACGATGTCCTTCTCGAGCACGGCGACGCGCAGACCCGGGTCCGCCTTGGCCAGGTAGTAGGCGGTCCACAGGCCGGTGAAGCCGCCGCCGACGATGGCGACATCGACGTCGATCTGGCCGGGAAGGGCCGCGCGCGGCTCGAGCGGATCGTCGATGAGATCCAGCCACATGCTGCGGCGGCGATAGCGCGCGACGCTGCCGCCCCCCTGTTCGCGATCCTTGACCGCCTGCTGGGCGGCTGCGGACATCTGTTTCCTCCTGCGTGACGGCCGACGGTGCGGGTGCCTCCGACCGGTTTCTGCTGGATTCCTATGAGAAGCGAGTACTCATGGCATGTCAATACACGGAATCAGCGTATCTCCACGAATCAGTACGGTGAATGCGGTGCCCGTCCCCAGATAGGGCGGCGAGCGGTCGCGCGCGCCACGCGTCTCGCCCGGCTCAGCCAGACGGCGACTTCCACGAGAGTTGGTCGCGAACGACCTTGGCATAGAGCACGACGTGAGCGTCGCGCACGCCCGGCAGCGCGCGGATCGACTCGACCACGACCTCGTAGAGCCGCTCCCGCGTCTCGCAGACCAGGTCGGCGTGCACGTCGTACTCTCCCAGGCAGGTGGCCACGAACTCGGCCTCGGGGAGCTCGGCGACGAGGCGCGCGACCTCTTCGTGGCGACCGCCGTCGACCTTGATCCCGATCCCGGCCGTGAGGAACCCGAGGCTGGTCGGGTAGGTCGCCGCGGCGATCGAGATGACCTTGTCACGCAGCATGCGCGCGACCCGCTGGCGCACCGATGCCTCGGAGAGGCCGACGTCGCGGGCGATGGCGGCATAGGAGCGCCGGCCGTCTTCGCGCAGGTGCTGGATGATGCGGCGGTCGGTCTCGTCGAGCGGCTTGCCGGCCATGGCTGCGATTCCCTCCTACGACGACGCGACGACATGACTGATCGGCGTGCGCAATCGGCCGCCGGCACACTGATTCCGCAGCCTACCACGCACGTTGGCGGAGCCGGCCGACCGCAGTCAGCCGCCGCGGCTCGACCACGCGCTCGTCCGCCGGTCAGATCCGGGGGCCCCTTTCGTCATCGGCGCGCTGTACGACGGCTCGCATGCGCGCCACGATCTCGCCGTCGAGCGGCTCTCTGTGATGGGCCTCGAGGAGCTCGAGCGCCCTCACGCGGGCACGCTCGTACATGTCGGTCGCGCCTTGGGCGGCCCACTCCTCGCGCACGCGCCGATCCATGATGCGCGGCTGCGATTGCTCGCGCATGTGGGCGTAGGTGCCGGGCAGGCTGAGGTAGTCGCCGAAGGGGCCGACCGCCGCGATATCGGCTCCAGCGATCGTCTCCGTGTCCACCCTGATGCCGTCGAGGAAGTGTCTGATCATGCCGATCCACTCGTCGTCCATGACGAGCTGCGCACAGTCGAAGGTGACGCCCGATTCGGTCATTCCCGCCCCGTAGACTGAGCTGGTCCCTGCCAGCGCCGCGGTGAGGGCGGTGAAGGTCTTCTCGTGACCCATCTGGGCGTCGCCGAGCTTGGAGTCGCCCTACGCACCGGCGATCACACTCGGCAGCTGGTACCGGCGCGCCAACTGGGCCACGGCGACGCCGATCAAGGCCATCTCCGGCGAGCCGACGGCGGCCGCCGCGAAGCGCAGGTCCATGGCGGTCGTCGACGAGCCGTAGGTGACCGGCGACCCGCTCTCGGTGATCTGAGCCAGCGCGATGCCGGCCAGCACTTCGGCGTTGTGGACGACCAGGGTGCCCGCCAGAGTCACCGGGGCGGAACCTCCCGCCATGGCCATGGAGAGGATCGTGTCGGGCAGCCCCAGGCGGGCGCACTCGACGATCACCTCGGTGGCGTCGCGGGGCAGCTGGAGCGGGCTCACCGGGCATACCCCGAAGCCGACCACGGGGCGCTCGCGCAGCTCGTCGAGGCCACCCACCACACAGGCGCCCATCTCGGCGCAGACGCGCACCTCCCACCCGCTGGTCGCCTCCGCGCCGACGGACTTGCTCGTATTGAGCAGAGCCGCCTCGCAGCCGTGGATGGCAGCCGTCTCGGCCGGCACGTCGCCCGGTCTGACCGCGGCCGCGTAGTCGTCGATGTTCGCCAAGGCGTCGACCAGCAGCGCGGCGTCCGCGGCGTCGGCCTTGCGTGGCGCGCGGCGCTCGCCGCTGCGTGGGTCGACGTACATGACGCCCTCGTCGAAATTGGCGAAACGCACCGGTCCGCCGTCGTCGGGCGGACAGGAGGCGACAGTCGCCTCAACGACCTCGCCGGGGAGACGCACGATGTGCGTCTCCCGGTCCACGCGAGCGCCGCCGTAGGCAAAGAGGTCGAGTGCGTCGTCGTCTTCGACCAAGACGCCGGTCTGCTCGAGCACCGTCAGCGTCTCGGCGTGGATCGCATCCAGATCGCCGGCCGAGAGGACGTCGAGGTGCAGAGCGTGGGCACCGCCGTTCACCCGTGCGGCGTCGTGCGCGGCCATCATGACCCTCTGCCGGCGACGCCGCCGCGCAGCGAGTGGACGCGCCCGCGAAAACGCTCGACGCAGTTGATGGGCAGGTCGAGCAGGTCGGCGATGTTGAACTTCGCCTCCATCGCCGACGCATCGCCGACGCACTCGTTCTCGAGGTCGCTGAGGAGACCGATACCGAAGTCGCCACGCACTTCCTGCATGACGACGCTGTCGGAGAGTTCGCGTGTGGAGACTCCGAGCCGGTCGGCTACGAACAGCTTCGCTTCCTTGAGT
>DASRZL010000173.1:0-16397 GCA_035686425.1 Thermoleophilia bacterium | reverse complement strand
CTGTTCTTGATGAGGAACGCACCGTCGCCCGGCGGCCGCTTCTCGGGCAGGAAGTCGGCGGCGGGGTACGAGTCGTCCCAGCCCACGCAGAGGATGTGGTGGTTGAGCTTGCCGGCGGCGTCGCTGTAGTAGGAACTCGTGGAGGCGTTCCAGGAGTGGTACTCCGCCTGGGTGTGGAAGTAGGCGGCGGCGTCGACGCCGCCATGCGTCATCACCGCCCACTTGACGGCGTCGTTGTCCAGTGGCCCACGGCGCTGCGGCAGGAAGAGCACCTCCTGCACGTGCCGCACGGCGCGCAGGAAGGTCGGCGAGCCGCCCGGGTCCGGGTCCGGATACGGGTCCGAGCTCTCGAGCACCGGTCCCTCCCAGCGGGCGAAGTAGGCCGCCGCCAGCTCACTCGGCGCCATCCCCTCGTAGACGAGCCGCGAGGACATGTGGTTGGCGAGGTTGTTCTCGGAGAAGTCAAGGGCCGTGCCCTCGGACGTCACCACGGCGGACTCGAGCGAGCCGATGGCGGACATGACCCAGCAGGTGCTGTGCGAGTCCTGGGAACGCACGGGGGTGACGCGCCCTTCAGTACGCAGGTCGAACCGCGAGGGGTACGGCCCGGACGTTTCCCACGGCGGCGCGGAAGACGCCGCGACGGCGCCCGCCGACGGCAGGCCGCCGGAGAGCGCGACGAACGATACCAGCGCCATGGCCACGAGGAGCCACGCGCGCGCAGGATGCCTCATCGGGGTCCTTGGTCCGCGGTGAGTACGGTCACTACCCCTCTTATCGCCGCCTCGGCGCGTCAAGTCAAGCTCCGGTTTCCCGGCATCCCACCGCATCGTAGTATGGAGGCCACGATGGGAGGCATTGACACCGCACACGCACTCCAGGCGCGGGCCGGCGTCCGGAGTACGCCTCACCGGCCCGCGCGCTTTGCACTGCTGCTTCTCCTCGCCGCCGCGTTGCTGCTCACGGGCGCCCTCCTGCGACCCGCGCCCGCAGCGGCCGGGATCGACGACACGATCGCCGGCGCGCTGGAGGCCGGCGGCCTCGACGGCCCCGGAACGGCGGTGTACGTGTGGGACCTCGACGCCGCCCGGCCCGTGTATGCGCGCAACGTCTCCACGCAGCTTGCCCCCGCCTCCAACATGAAGCTGGTCACGAGCGCCGCGGCCGTGATGGGCTGGGGCGCGGAGCACCGGTTCGCGACCGAGCTGTACGGGCCCGACGTCCCCGTCGCCGACGGCGTCGTCTACGGCGACCTCTACCTGCGCGGCCTCGGCGATCCTAGCCTCTCGACGCTGCCCTTCCAGCGCCGCGAACTCCACCTCACCACGGCGTCCTTCGAGGCCTTCGCCAGAAGCTTGAAACGCGAGGGCGTCAAGAAGATCCAGGGCGGGGTCCTCGGCGACTCCTCCTGGTTCGACAAGCTCATGACGGTACCCAGCTGGGAGTCCGGGTTGCGACTCGAGTGTGGCCCGCTGTCGGCTCTCTCGGGCGACCAGGGACTGGACGACGGCAACCGCGTGAAGGCGCCGGCCGTCTGGGCGGCCAGGCTGATGACCAAGGCGCTGACGAACGCCGGCGTGAAGGTCAGGGGCAAGCCGGGCAGCGGCAGGGTCCCCAGCACCAGCCGGTTTGTGAAGCGGCAGTACTCGGCGGCGCTTCCCGGCATCATCAAGCGCATGAACAAGGAGAGCGACAACTTCTTCGCCGAGATGCTGCTCAAGGGGCTCGGCAAGGATCTCTACGGCGCCGGCAGCACCGCTGCCGGCGCCAAGGCGAGCAGGGCTGCTCTGGACGCCTGCGGCGTCGAGACCGGCACCTACATCATCGAGGACGGCTCCGGCCTGAGCTACGGCAACCGCCTGACGGCGCAGGGCATCGTGAAGCTGCTGGGCGCCATGCGCCAGCGCGACGACTTCGACGTCTACTATGCATCGCTGGCGATCGCCGGCAAGGACGGCTCCCTCGAGGACCGCATGCGCGGCACCGCCGCCGCGGGCAACGCCCACGCCAAGACGGGGACGCTCAACATCGCCGTCTGCCTCTCCGGGTACGTCGAGAGCGCCAACGACCACCTGGTCGCCTTCTCGATCCTCATGAACAGCTCGTTCATGGACTGGACGCGGGCCACGAAAGCGCAGGACGCCATCGTCGTGGCCCTCGCCGAGGCCTCACTGCCCGGCGCGCCGGTGCTGGCCGTGACGCCGGTCCTTCGCCAGCACGCCGTGTCAGCTATCGAGACGGTTCACGGCGTTGGCGGCGCCCTCCAGCCCGTCGTCAAGCCATAGCTCGACGGCATCCGCCGCCTCCGCCACCAGCGCGTCCACCTGCGGCCGGCTCTCGCGAAACGGGCTGAGCACGTACTCGGCCACGACGTCCGGGTCCGTGCTCGGCGGCCTGTCCACGCCCACGCGCAGGCGCGCGTAGCCCGGGCCTATGAGGCCCGTGATGCTCTTGAGCCCGTTGTGGCCGCCGCTGCCGCCGCCCTCCATGAGCCGCAGGCGGCCGAAGGGCAGGTCGATGTGGTCGTGCGCTACCAGGACGTCCCCCAGCCGCAGCTTGAGCGCGCGGAGCGCCGCGGCCACGCTGCGGCCGGAGTCGTTCATGAACGTCGTCGGCTGCAGCAGCAGGACGGGGCGGCCGCGGATCGCGCCTTCGGCGCAACGGCCGTCAAAGCCCCGCTTGGCGCGGGCGAAACCGTGCCGGCGAGAGAGCTCCTCGACGACGCGGTAGCCGATGTTGTGCGGCGTGCCCTCGTACGCCGGCCCGGGATTGCCCAGGCCGACGACGAGGCGCTCGACGCTCGATGAGGGGCGGAACAGCGCCACGATGCCTCGCGGTCAGGCGGCCCGCCGGCGGCGGATCAGGCCTCGGCCTCTTCCTTCTCGCCTCTGCCCACGATCTCCGGTTCGGCGCCCTCGACGGCCTCGACGACCTCTTCGCCCTCGATGCCCTCTTCGGCCTCTTCTTCGATCTTGCGCGGCGGCAGCACCGAGCAGAGGACCTCGTCCGTTTCGTTGAGGACCTCGATGCCCTCGGGCACCACGAGGTCGCTGACCTTCGCGGTCTCGTTCATGTCGAGCTCGCTGATGTCGAGCGTGAGGTGCTCTGGGATCGCGGTGACGAGGCCCCTGATGGTGACCTCACGCGTGGACTCGTCGAGCATGCCTCCGGCCTTGACGCCCTTGGCCTCGCCCTCGAAGCTCACGGCGACCGTGGTCTCGATGGTCTCGTCGAGGCGGATCTCCTGGAGATCCAGGTGCGTGAGGGTGCTCTTGACCCTGTCGAGCTCCATGTCCTTGATGATCGCGTTGTGGGCCTTCTTGTGGCCCTCCACCGTGACCGCAAGCACCGCGTGGGTGCCGGCGCCCGTGGAGAGGGCGGTCCGCAGAGTGTGCGGATCGACGGCGAACATGGTCGCCGCATTGCCGTGGCCGTACAGCACGCCGGGGATGAGGCCGGACTTGCGCAGGCGTCGGGCGGCGCGGCTGCCGGTGACATCGCGCGGCTGCACGACGATGCTGACTTTTTCCATTGGTCGTCTCCTGCTAGAAGAGCTGATTCTCGCCGGCGAACAACTCGCTCACCGACTCGTCCTCGAACACGTTCTTGATGGTGCGGGCCAGGATGTCGGCCACCGTGAGCACCTTGATCTTGGTGTCGTCCGGCCCGAGTTGCACATGCACGGTGTCGGTGACGACGACTTCCTTGGCCGGCGACTGCCGGATACGTTCGAACGCCGGCCCGCTGAAGATGCCGTGCGTCGCGGTCACGTAGACCTCCTTGGCGCCGTTCTCGTAGAGCGTATCGACCGCTGCAGTGACCGAACCGGCGGTGTCGATGATGTCGTCGACGATGATGGCGATCTTGTCGCGTACGTCGCCGATGAAGTGCAGCGTCTCGGCGCGGTTGTGCTCGGGGCGCATCTTGGTCAGCACTGCCAGGGTGGCATCGGGCATGCGGTTGATGAAGCGCTTGGCGAGCTTGACCCCGCCGGCGTCGGCCGAGACGGCGACGATCGGCGTGCCGCCGAAGTCCTTGTAGCGGAAGTAGTCGGCGAGCATCGGCACGGCGGTCATATGGTCGACCGGGATCTCGAAGAAGCCCTGGATCTGCCCCTGGTGCAGGTCCATCGAGAGGACGCGGTCGACCTGCGACGCCTCGAGCAGGGTGGCGACGAGCCGCGCCGTGATGGGCTCGCGCGCGGCGCTCTTCTTGTCCTGGCGCGAGTACGGATAGTACGGCATGACGGCGGTGATGCGCCTGGCAGAAGCCAGCTGGGCCGCCTGGATCATGATGAGGAGCTCCATGAGCTCGTCGTTGATGTTGTCCGACGGCGACTGCACGATGAAGGCGTCGGCGCCCCGGATGCTCTCGTTGTAGCGGGCGTAGATCTCGCCGTTGGCGAAGGTCTTGAGCAGCACGCCGCCGGGGTTGATGCCCAGCTTGTCGGCGATCCTCTCGCCGAGCTCAGGGTTGCTGCGTCCCGAGAAGATCATGAGCCGCTTGCGCGGCGAGGTCACATGGCAGGAGCTTTCCGCCACCGTCCGCCTCTCTTCCGTGTTGCCCGCCGACCGATCAACGATTGTACCAAAGTGAGAGCGGCGCCTCGCCCAGCAGTCCGTCTACGGCGGCTACTGGGAGTCGGCGCCCCGCTCACTCAGGCGTCGCGCCGCCCGGCGCTCGGCGTAGCCTTCGACGTTCTTCTGCTCATCGCGTGCGACGCCGAGCGCTCCCGGCGGCACATCGCGCGTGATCACCGAGCCGGCCGCCGTGAACGCGTCGTCGCCGATCGTGACGGGGGCGACGATGGTCGTGTCGCTGCCGGTGCGCACGCGGTCGCCGATGGTGGTCGCGTGCTTGTCGTAGCCGTCGTAGTTGGCGGTGATGTTGCCGGCGGCGATATTGCTGTCACGGCCGACCACGGCATCGCCCACGTAGCTCAGGTGCGGGACCTTGCTGCCTTCGCCGATGCGGCTGTTCTTGATCTCGACGAAGGTGCCGGCTTTGGCGCCCTCGGCGAGCACGGTGTTGGGCCGGATGTACGCGAACGGCCCGACGCTGCAGCCGGACCCGATCACGCACTCGTGCAGATGCGAGCTGACGACCCGCGCCCGGTCGCCCACGTAGGCGTCGCGCAGGAAGCTGCCGGGGCCGATCTCGCCGGCCGCGCCCACTGTGGTGCGGCCGAGCAGGTGCGTGTTGGCGCGCAGGAGCGTGTCGCGACCGACCTCGACGCCCCAGTCGACGAACGTGGTGTCGGGGTCTTCGACGGTGACGCCGGCGAGCATCAGTCGCTCGATGAGGCGCCGGCGCATGATGGCGTTCACCTCGGCAAGCTCGACACGCGAGTTGATGGCGAGCATGACCTCGGGGTCGGGCGCTACGTGCGCGCTCACCGCGATGCCGTCGGAGAGAGCCAGATGGACGGCGTCGGTCAGATACAGCTCGCCCTGCATGTTGGCCGGCTGCAGCTGCGGCAGCACGGCGCGAAGCAGGGCCGTGTCGAACACGTAGAACCCGGTGTTGACTTCGGTGGTCAGCAGCTGGACGGCGTCTGCGTCTCGCGCCTCGATGATGCGGCTCACGCTGCCGTCGGGGAGGCGTACGATGCGTCCATAGTGACCGGGGTCGGTGAGTACGGCCGTGGCGACCGTGGCGCGGGCGCCCGTCTCGCCGTGCGCCTGGACGAGTCCCTCGAGAAACGCGCCGCTCACGAGCGGCGCGTCACCCATGAGCACGATCGCGTCGCCCTCGAAACCCATGAGGAGATCGAGGCCGGCGCGGACGGCGTCGCCGGTGCCGCGCCGCTCCTGCTGGACGGCACGCTCGCAGCCGACCGGCAAGGTCTCCGCGATGGCGTCCTGATCGGGGCCGGTGACGACCACGATGCGCTCGGGAGAGACGCTGAGCGCGGCGTCGATGACGTACGCGAGCATGGGGCGTCCGCAGACTTCGTGCAGCACCTTGGGGACGTCGGACTTCATGCGCGTGCCCAAGCCGGCCGCCAGGATGACGACGGCGAGGGGCGGGCGCTTCGTGTCTGCTGTGCTCATCTGGTTCACCTTGCGGAAGAACGGCCGGCGTGGGTCACGGCCCAACCGCCCGTCTTGAAGCGATACTGGCTGGGGCGGGAGGATTCGAACCTCCGGATGCCGGGACCAAAACCCGGTGCCTTACCACTTGGCTACGCCCCAGCGTCCCAGCGGCTGGGGCGCCGCGAGGCGGCCAGCCGCCCGCCGCGAAGCGGCAGGGTAGTGTATCACGCGGATGCGGAGGCACGCCCGCTCGCTCCGGAGGCGCGCCGGGTGGCGGCTGGCTGCAGGTCGGTCACGTACCAGGCGCGGGCGGGCGCCACCGCTTGCCGGGCCGCCAGCGCCTCCGCCTCCCCGGTGAAGACGCCGAAGACGGCGGCGCCGCTGCCGGTCATCGCGGCGGCCAGCGCGCCGGCCTCACGGAACTGCTCGATGAGCTCGCCGACCTTCGCCCTGCGTGCGACCACGCTCGCTTCGAGATCGTTGGCGACCAGCGCCGCCACATCGGCTGCCGTCGCCGCCTTCTGCGCTCCGGCGGCGAGGAGCCGCGCCCGCGGCGCGAAGTCCTTGAGCGTCACCTCGTCGTCCTCGTCACGCCAGCGGTACACGGCGGCGGTGCTCAGGCCGAGGTCGGGCATCGCGATCACGAGGTGCAACGCCGGGAGCTCGACTTCTTTGAGCACCTGCCCCCTGCCCATGGCCAGCTGCGCGCCGGTCCACAGGAAGAACGGGACGTCGCTGCCGACGGCGGCGGCCACGTCGTAGCGCAACCGCGGCGAGAGCTCGAGCGAGAACAGGCGCTCGATCGCCAGCAGCGTAGCGGCCGCGTCGGAGCTGCCGCCGCCGAGCCCTCCGCCCGGCGGCACCCGCTTCTCGATGCGGATCCGGACCTCGAAGGAGCGGTCCAGCCGCTCCTCGAGTGCCCGCACCAGCTTGGCGGCGAGGTTGTCGGCGCCGGGGGCGACGCCGCAGACGACGTCCAGCCCGGCGCCCGGCGTGCGCTCCACCGTGACGTGGTCGGCCAGCGTGACCGGCAGCATCAGCGAGGCGATCTCGTGGAAACCGTCAGGCCGTACCGGCCCCACGAGCAGGGCGAGGTTGAGCTTGGCCGGCGCCGCGACCTCGACGCGGTCTGTGGAGCCGTTCGCCGCGGTACTCACCGCACCGTCCTTCCGCCTGCGCTCACGCGCGCTCCGCCTGCGGGCGGCCGAGTTCGGCGGCGAACATCAGCCAGCGCGACGGTGCGAGCTCCTCCGGCCGCGCAGCGTCGCCGAGCCCCAACTCGCGCAGCGCCGCGCGCACGTCCTCACGGCTCAAGATGACTCCGGCGTGGGCCGCGCCGCTCAGCGAGTTGACGAGCGTCTTGCGGCGCTGCCCGAAGGCGAGCCGGACGAGGCGGGACACGGACGCGTACTCCTCCGGATTCACGGCCTCCTCGGCATCGCGACGCTCGAACGTGAGGAAGCTGGACTCGACGCGCGGCCGCGGCCGGAAGGCCGTCGCCGGCACCGGCCGCGCCTTCACGAGCCGGCAGGCGAGCTGCGTGAGCACCGAGACGGCCGAGTAGGCCTTGGTCGACGGCTTCGCGAAGAGCCGCTCCCCGAGCTCACGCTGGACCATCACCGACCAGCGGCGCACCGACGGCAGCTCCGCGATCGTCGTCATGATCAGAGGAATGGCGATGTTGTACGCGAGATTGGCGACCACGGCGGTCGGCGCGGGATCGAGCGCGGTGAGGTCCACCTTGAGTGCGTCGCCGGCGTGCACGACGAGGCGCGGCTCGCCGGCGGCGAGCTTCTCGAGGCGCGGCAACCAGCGGCGATCGATCTCGAAGGCGTGCACGAGGCGCGCGCGCTCCACGAGAGGACCAGTGAGCAGCCCGCCGGCAGCCCCGACCTCGAGGACGACGTCGTCGGGGCCGACGGCCGCCTGGTCGACGATCACCCGCAGGATATTGGCGTCGACCAGGTGGTTCTGGCCGTAGCGTCGAAGTGCGTGCGGCCGCGGGGGGCGACTGCGGTCGCCCGCGGCCGATCCGCCCCCGGGCGCGCCCACGTCAGTCCGCCTCCGCGAGCCCGAACACGCGGCGCGCGTTGGCCGTCGTGAGCTCCGCCAGCTCGGTTGCCGTGACGCCGCGCACCTCGGCGAGCAGGGCGGCGGTGTGCGCGACCCACGCCGGCACGTTGCTGTTGCCGCGGTTGGGCACCGGAGCGAGGAACGGCGCATCCGTTTCCACGAGCAGGCGGTCGTCGCGCACGCGCCCGGCCGCCTCGCGCAAGTCGGCCGCGTTCTTGTACGTGACGTTGCCGGCGAAGCTCGCGTAGTAGCCGCGCTCGTTGCACTCGTCCACGTACTGCGGCAGCGAATAGCAGTGCATGACGACGGAGAGGTCTGCAGCTTCGGCGGCCAGCTGCGCCATCGCCTCGTCGCCGGCCGCGCGCACGTGCACGACGAGCGGCAGTCCGGTGCGCCGCGCCAGCTCGATCTGAGTGCTGAAAGCGCGGCGCTGCGCGTCCCGCGGCGAGAGGTCGCGATAGTAGTCGAGGCCGCACTCGCCGACGGCGACGACGCGCGGCTGCCCGGCGAGCGCCTCGAGCTCGGCCAGGAACGCGTCGTCCAGCAAGTGCGCCTCGTGCGGGTGCAATCCGACCGTCGCGTACACGCCCGCTTCAGAGCCGGCCAGCTCGAGAGCCGTACGCGAACTCGGAAGGTCGATCCCGATGGTGACGATCTGCTCGACCCCGACGGCGCGCGCCTCGGCGACGGCGCCCGGCGGGTCGTCGATCATCTCGAGGTGACAGTGCGAGTCGACGAGGCTCATGGGCGGGAGTGCGACGGCGGGGCGGGCTGCGGGGTCACGGGGACCGCCTCAGCCGGCGCTCTCGAGCCGTGGGAAGAGCGATGCGCCGGCGACGACAGTGGCCGGCGTGAGCGCCGCCCACGTCGCCTTCTCCGCCAGCAGGTCGGCGTCGCCGTGCGCCTGGCCGAGGCGGCGCAGGACCTCGACGGAAGTGACAGGAATCACCGGGTACACGGCCAGCGCCACCAGCCGCAACCCCGCGGCGAGCCCGTTGAGGACCGCATCCAGTCGGCGAGCGAGGGCCTCGTCCTTGGCGAGCTTCCACGGCGCCTCTTCCTCTACCAGCTTGTTGAGGCGCCGCACGTATTCCCAGATCGTGTCGAGGGCGGCGGTCACGCTCAGGGCGGCATACTGTTCCGCCGCCTTCGCCACCATCGCCTCGCCCTCGGCGGCCACGGCTGCCAAAGCCTCACTCTCAGGTCCAGCTTGAGGGATGGCGCCGTCGCGGTACTTCCCGATCATGCTGACCGTGCGGCTGACGAGGTTCCCAAGCTCGTTGGCGAGCTCGTTGTTGTAGCGGGCGCGCAGACCGTCCATGCTCACGTCTCCGTCCTGACCGAGCGTGACCTCCCGCATGAGGTAGTAGCGAAGCGGCTCGGCGCCGACTTCCTCGATCACCGCGAACGGGTCGAGGACGTTGCCACGCGTCTTGCTCATCTTCTCGCCGCCGACCAGCAGGTAGCCATGGATGAGCTCGCCGGTGGGCAGATCGTAGCCGGCGCTCATCAGCAGGGCCGGCCAGATCACGGCGTGGAACTTGAGGATGTCCTTGGCGAGAAGATGGAACGCCGGCCAGTAGCGCGCCGTGAGGTCCTCGCCCGGGCGCGCGTACGTGAGCGCCGACAGGTAGTTGATAAGCGCGTCGACCCACACGTAGATGACCTGCTCGTCGTCCCAAGGGACGGAGACGCCCCACGTGATGCTGGAGCGGCTGATGCTGATGTCCTCGAGGCCTTGCTCGATGAACGAAAGGGCCTCGTTGAAGCGCGACTTCGGCGTCACGAGGCCCGGGTTCGCGCGGAAGAAGTCGGCCAGCCGGTCCTGGTAGCGGCTGAGGAGGAAGTAGTAGTTCTCCTCCTCGAGCCAGACCGGCTTGACGCCGTGATCGGGGCACAGACCCTCGGCTGTCAGGTCGCGCTCGTACCAGAAGGCCTCGCAAGCGGTGCAGTAGAGGCCGCCGTAGCTGCGCTTCTCGACGTCGCCGGCGGCTCGCAGCTTCTCCACGAAGCCCTGCACGAAAGCCTCGTGCTCCGGGTCGGTGGTACGGATGAAGAAGTCGTTTGAGGCGCCGAGCGCGGCGGCGAGCTCGCGATAGCGCGGCGCCAGCTCGTCGACGTGCTGCTGCGGCGTGAGCCCGCGCTCCTCGGCCGCCTGGGCGACCTTGGTGCCGTGCTCGTCGGTGCCGGTGAGGAAGAAGACGTCCTCGCCGCGCTGCCGGTGGAAACGCGCCAGCACGTCGGCGGCGACGGTCGTGTAGGCGTGCCCGTGGTGGGGCTCGCCGTTCACGTAGTAGATCGGCGTTGTGATGTAGAAGCTCACGGAGCCTAGTCTAGCCGCTCGGGCGTCCGGAGGCAGCCGCGGACGGCTCAGCGCCTGCCCGAGGCTTTCGCCGCGGCGCCGTAGGACCCGATGCGCTCGCCGAGAGACCAGTACTCCCCCTCGACGTAGGCGACGGGGCTGAGCGTGCTCGTGCGAACGCGCCCGCGGGCGTCGAGAACGTCCTCGTCGTAGTCCACGGCGACGATCTCGGCGATGTACAGGTCGTGCGCGCCGAGCTGCAGCTGGTGCCGGACGACGCACTCGATGTTGATGGGGCACTCCTCGATGAGCGGCGCGGCGACCGCGTTCGCCGGCCGCGCCGTGAGCCCGAGCTCCTCGAACTTGTCGTGCTCGGCGCCGGACCAGACGCCGGCCAGGTCGACCTGCTCGAGCTGCTCGGCGCGCGGTACGTTGACGACGAACTCACGCGCCGCGTTCACGAGCCGGTGCGAGTGCCGGCTCGGGCGGATCGCGACGCTCAACATCGGCGGATCCGAGCAGACGATGCCCGCCCACGCCAGCGTGATGATGTTGGGCTTCTCCTTGCCGTGGCCGGCGACGCTCAGCAGCACGACCGGCGTCGGAAGCAGCGCGGTGGACGGTTTGCGCTCGATCTTCATGACAGCCTCCCTTGGGGTCCGTCGGTATCGTACCGCAAGCGCGAAATCGCAATCGCTCTGGTGCGAGATGCACGACATTCGTACAATGGCAGGGCCGAAGGGGACTTCATGCGCAAGCAGTCACTGGACAAGACCGACATCGCCATCATCGGCCACCTGCAGGTGGACGGCCGGCGCGCGTTCACGGCCATCGCCAAAGACCTCGGGATCTCGGAGGCGAGCGTCCGGCAGCGCGTGGCCCGGCTGCTGCGCACCAACGTCATGCAGATCGTCGCCGTCAGCAGCCCGCTCGACCTCGGGCTGATGTGGGCGCAGCTCCACCTGCGCGTCAGGGGCGACCGCATCGAAGCCGTAGCGCAGGCGGTCGCCGAGCTCCCGCAGGTGGACTACGTGAGCATCTGCGCCGGTGACTTCGACATCATCGCCGGCGTCGTCGCCCACGACCGCGAAGAGCTGCTCGACATCCTCGTCAACCACATCCGCACCATCCCCGGCATCGAACAGGCCGATTTCGTCCTCAACCTCAAGATCCTCAAGGACAACTACGAATGGTCGCCGGGTGAGGGCCCGGCGACAGCCTAGGGAGGCGAGAGCCATGGGCGATCAGACGCGCCCGAACGTGCACACCCCACCCCCCGGCCCGAGGAGCCAGGCGCTCTTGAAGCGCGGCGACGATATCCTCCTGGGAGTATCTCTCATCGGCTCCTGGCCGCCGAGCCACTTCGTCTCGCGCTATCGCGACGGCTGGTTCATCGAGGACGTCGACGGCAACCGCTACATCGACTGGCTGGCAGGATGGGCGTCGGCGCCCCTCGGCGGCAACCATCCCGAGCTCGTCGAGGCCGCGCACACGGCGCTCAAGGACTACGGCACGGAGTGCCTCTCGTCGCTGACCGTCTGGCACCAGTACGAACTGGCCGAGAAGCTGGTCGAGATCGCGCCCAAGCCGCTCAGCAAGGTCGTCTACGACACCACCGGCAGCGAAGTGGTCGAGAACGCCGTGCGCATCATGCGCGAGGCCGCCGGTCCCGGCCGCCCCTTCGTGATCACCTTCCTGGGCAGCTTCCACGGCGGTAACTACGGCACCGGGGCGATGGGCCCGCACAACGCCCACTACAACCATGGCATCGAGCCGTTCATGAGCGGCTGGATCAACGTCCCCTTCCCCACCTGCTACCGCTGCCCGTACCACCTCGACTATCCCGCCTGCGACATCGCCTGCCTCGACTACATCGAGGAGATGATCCTCAGGTACAAGGCCACGCCCGACAGCATCGCCGGCGTCAACGTCGAGTTCATCCAGGGCGAGAACGGCATCCAGATCCCACCGCCGGAGTGGCCGAAACGCCTGTACGACCTCTGCAAGAAGTACGACTGGATCCTTTACAACGACGAGGTCCAGGAGGGCATGGGCCGCTGCGGCGAGTGGTTCCTCGTCGATGCGTATCCGGAGGTCGAGGTCGAGCTGCTCTCGCTCGGCAAGGGCACGTCGGGCGGCCTGATCCCCATCTGCTACACCTTGGGCTCGGATCGCATGAGCGAGCCGGCCGGCGAACTCTACACCGGGGGCACGTTCGCCGGCTCGCCCGTCGGGTGTGCCGTCGGCGTCAAGCTCATCGAGGTCATGAAACGCGACAGGGTCCTGGACAACGTCAAGGAGATCGAGCGCATCGCCAAGGCGAGGTTCGGCGCCATGAAGGAGAAGTACGAGATCGTCGGCGACGTGCGCGTCAAGGGCTGCTACCAGTGCGTCGAGTTCGTCGAGGACAAGGACACCAAGACGCCCGCGCACGACCTCACGCGCGAGGTCGTCTACGCGATGGAGCGCCGTGGCGTGGTGCCCATCTACGAGCCGGCGTTCAACTGGTTCCGCCCCACGCCGGCCCTCAATCAGCCGCCGGAGCTGTTCGCGCTCGGCTGCGACATCGTGGAAGAATGCGTTGCCGAGGTGAGCAGAGCGCATGCCAAAGGCATCGCCTAAGAGCGGCGGCGCCGTCGGGATCCGCGAGGAGGCACGTTCATGACGTACGAGGAGTTGCCGTTCAGCGGCATCGCGACCTTTTTCAAGGCGCCGTACCTGCCGGCGCCGACGACGGCCGACGCCGATGTCGCCGTCGTCGGCGTCCCGTGGGACCAGGGCACCACCAGCCGCTCGGGCGCGCGCATGGGGCCGCGCGCCCTGCGCGAGGCCTCGACGATGTGGGCCTTCCAGCAGGACCATGAGCCCCTCTACGACGGCGAGGCGGGCGTGGAGCTGCTCGGCGGCGTGCGCTGGGCCGACAGCGGCGACGTGCCGATCGGGCCCATGTGGTCGCCCGAGCGCTACCACAACGCCGTCGTCGACAAGCTGCAGCCGATCATGGACTCCGGCCTCTTCCCCGTCACGCTCGGCGGGGATCATTCCGTCACCTTGCCGGTCCTCAAGGCGCTCTCGCAGGCGAGGGCTGGCAAGCCCTTCCAGCTCGTGCAGTTCGATACGCACATGGACTACTGGGAGGAGGAGGGCGGCCAGCGCTACTCGCACGCGAGCCCCATAATCCGCGCGCACGAGGCCGGCTGGCTGTCGGGCCTCACGCAGTACGGCATCCGCAGCTTGCACACGGCCGGCGACAACATCGCCCTGGCGCGGAGCCGCGGGGCGCACATCTTCTGGTGCCAGCAGGCCAAGGACATGCGCGCCGACGACCTCGTCGAGCACCTGCCCGTGGGCGGCGACGTCTACATCACCTTCGACATCGACGCGCTCGACCCGGCGATCGCGCCCGGCACCGGCACGCCAGAACCCGGGGGCTTCAACTACTACGAGGCCAAGGACATCCTCCTGGCCGTGTGCGCGCGGTGCAACGTGATCGGGATGGACCTGGTCGAGGTGGCGCCGCAATACGACGGCCCGGGCCAGCTGACGGCCCTGCACGGCGCCCGGCTGATCCTCGACACGGTCGGCGCCGTCTTCCGCCGCCGCGCGCCCCTGAGGTGAGTCCCAGCGAGCCGCGACCCTAGCCATCGCGCGACGCCGTGAGTACGCTGCCGCCGCCCTGAGTCGGCTACCGGCGTGACGTCAGATGAGGCGGGCGGTCCGCTGCACGGGCTCTCCCCGTCCGAGCCGCGACAGAAGAGGGGCGCTAGCGTCCCAGAGCCGCGGCGAGCGCGGAGATGGAGGCGGGCGGCGTGCCGCAGCACCCGCCGACGATCCCCGCGCCCGCCGCCGGGAAGGTGGCGACGATGGAGGCGAAGTGCTCGGGCGTCTCCGCGTACACGGTCTCTCCGGCCTGGAGACGCGGCTGGCCGGCGTTGGGCTGGGCGTACGTGAGCCCGCCACCGAGCTCCGCCATGATGGGCACGAGCTCTGCCATCGGTTCGGCGGCGATCTCGCAGTTGCAGCCCACGAGGACGGCGCCCGCCTCCTTGAGCGCCGCCACCGCCGACTCCGGTGTGACGCCCATCATCGTCCGAAAGCCTTTGGCGGCCGGCTTGAAGGCCATGCTGGCCAGCACCGGCCGGCCGCCGGCCTCCGCGACCACCGCCTCGACCGCGATCGTCGCCTCGGTGAGGTCGAACATCGTCTCGATGTTGAGCAGGTCCACCCCGCCGGCGACGAGCGCCCGTGCCTGCTCGGCGAAGGTGGCGCGGAGAGCGTCCGGTTCGGCGGAGCCCATGGGCTTGACCATCTGGCCGCAGGGGCCGATGTCGCCGGCGACCCAGCGCCCGGGGAACTCCCGGTCGCGGAGGCCCGCGGCGAGGCGGGCGCCGGCCTCGTTCAGTTCCACGGCGCGTGCCCAAAGCCCGTGGGCCTCGAGACGCATCGCCGTGCCGCCGAAGGTGTTCGTATTCACGATGTCCGAGCCGGCGGCGAAGAAGCCGCGGTGGATGTCCTCCACTTCGGCCGGATGGGAGACGTTCCACTCCTCCGGACACTCGCCGGCGGCGAAGCCGCGCTCCATGAGCGCGCGCCCCAGGCCGCCGTCGAGGAGCAGCGGGCGTTCCGCCATGAGCGCGAAGAGGTCCATGGGGCGCAGTCTAGCAGACGCCGGAACGCCGGCTGAGCGGGTGCGAGCGGGCGGGCGCCGTCGCGGCCGGCTTCGGAGGCGTCATGCGCCCGCGGCGATCTCTCGCGTCAGGCGCTCGGCCTCGCGGCGCGGGACGCCGAGGCACACGTGGAGCGCCGCGGCCGCGTCCCGTCGCGAAAGGCCGCGGGCCAGCAGCGTCGCCGCCGCCGCGGCGGCTTTCGGGCGGCGGGCCGCCTCAGCGTCGAGCGGTCGGCCGAGGTCGATCACGAGGGTGATCTCGCCGCGGACGGCGCCCGTCGGCCCGGCGTCCGGTCCCGGGACCGGGTAGCGCTCGCTGAGCTCCTGCGCCGTCCCGCGCACCACCTCCTCGTGGACCTTGGTGAGCTCGCGGCAGACGGCGGCGCGAGCCTCGGGGAGGCAGGCCGAGAGGGCGGCGAGGCTGCGTGGCAGGCGATGGCCGCTGTCGAAGGCGACGATCAGGCCTCCGCATCGGCGCCAGGCGGCGAGCGCCGTCTCCATCTCCCGGGCTCGCCGCGGCAGGTAACCGACGAAGCGGAAGCCGTCTCCGCCGATGCCGGCCGCGACCAGGGCGGTGAGCACCGCCGACGGGCCGGGCAAGACGGTGAGATCCAGGCCCTCCTGGATGACCTTCTGAATCAGCAGCATGCCGGGATCCTGCACGCCGGGCATCCCGGCATCGGTCACCAGCGCGACCGTCGAACCCTCTCGCAGCAGCCGCAGCACCTCGTCCGTCCTCTGCAGCTCGTTGTGCTGGAAGAAGCTCCTCAGGGGCGTGTGGTGGATGTCGAAATAGCTGAGGAGCTTGCGCGTGCGCCTGGTGTCTTCGGCGGCGACGAGCTCGGCTTCGCGGAGAGCGTCGAGGACGCGAGGAGAGACGTCCCCGAGATTGCCGATCGGTGTCGCGCAGACGTACAGCACGGTCACCCCTCCTTCAGGAAGCGTTCGACGAACAGGACGTCGATGTCCCGGCCCGCCACGCGCGCGTGGCGCCGCGCGGCGCCGACCACATCGAACCCCAGCGCGAGGTGATAGGCCAGCGAGTCGAGGTTGTCGGCGCGCAGGTCGGTGAAGATCTTCTCGTAGCCCAGCTCGAGCGCGGCGGCGAAGCTGGCCCGCGCGAGCGCCGCCCCCACCCCCTGCCGCCGGTAGGCGGCGTCGACGTATGTACCCATGGTGGCTACGTGGTCGAACTCCGTCGTCGCGAACGTGTTCCAGGGGATCAGGGTCTGGAAGCCGGCGATGCGCCCGCCCGCGGTCTCGGCCACGTGCAGGAACGACCGCTGCGGCAGTCCCTCGATGTAGGCGCGCTCCTCCTCGA
>DASRZL010000172.1:0-33340 GCA_035686425.1 Thermoleophilia bacterium | reverse complement strand
CCGGCACCGGGGCCGCGTCATCACCTTCGGCGCTCCGCCGTCCGACGTACACCTGGTCGACGAGGAGCGCCGCGGCGAGAACACCCACGTGCTCCTCGACGCGTTCGGTCACCGCGCACGCATGGATTTCAGCTTCACCGGTGGCCACTACCTCCAGGATGCACTCGCCGCCATCGCCGCCTTCGTCGAGCTCGGGTACCGGCTCGACGAGGCCGCGGAGGGTGCCGGAAAGGTGGCCTTCAGCGATCTGCGCGGCGCCGTCTCCGAGCTCCCCGGCGGCGGCTTGCTGCTCAACGACGCCTACAACGCCAACCCCGTCGCCATGAACGCCGCTGTGGACCACCTCATCGGCATCGCCGACGGCCGCCCCACGGTCGCCGTCCTCGGCGACATGTACGAGCTGGGACAGGGCGCCGAGGCCTACCACCGCGCCGTCGGCGCGCATTGCAGAGAAGCAGGCGTGCGCGTCGTCGCCGTCGGCGATCTGGCCCGCGGTTACCTCACCGGCGCTCCGGGCGAGCGCTGGTTCGCCGCGGTCGACGAGTGCCTTGCCGCGCTGCCCGAGGTCGTCCCGTACGGCAGCGCCGTCCTCGTCAAGGCCTCCCGCCTGATGCGCCTGGAGCGCGTGGCCGAGGCGCTCGCCGCCGAAGGAGGGCCGGACCGTGCTTAGAGCCATGGGCGCCAGCGTGCTGGCCATGGTGCTGGTCCTCATCATAGGCCCGGCGTTCATCCGCTGGCTGCGCGTCAACGAGTTCGGCCAGAACATCCGCGAGGACGGCCCGGAGGGTCACAAGACCAAGGAGGGCACGCCGACCATGGGAGGCGTGCTCATCTGGTTCGCGGTCCTCATCCCGTACCTGGTCTTCAGCCGCTTCTCGATCGCCTCGCTTACGGTGCTCATCGCCGCGCTGGGCAACGCGGCCATCGGCTTCGCCGACGACTGGATCAAGATCGTGCGCAAGCGCTCGCTCGGCCTCTCCGCTCGCTACAAACTCCTGCTGCAACTCCTGCTCTCGCTTTTCATCGGCTTCATCGCCCTGCACTTCGTCGGGCTCGACACCCGCGTCGAGGTACCGTTCAGCTCCATCCAGCTCGAGCTCGGCACCGTCGGCTTCTACGCGCTGATCTTCCTCACGCTGGCCGGCTTCTCCAACGCGGTGAACCTTACCGACGGTCTGGACGGGCTGGCCGCCGGCGCCTCGGCCATCGTGCTCGTCGCCATGGCCGGCATCGCCTTCATCATCGGCCGCAACACGAGCGACCCGGGCATCACCGACCTCATGGTCATCGCCGGCTGCGTGGGCGGCGCGTCCCTCGGGTTCCTTTGGTACAACACGTTCCCGGCCGACGTCTTCATGGGCGATACCGGCTCCCTCGGTCTGGGAGGTGCCATCGCCGGCATCGCCGTGATGACGCGCACCGAGCTGGTCCTGGTCCTCATCGGCGGCCTGTTCGTGCTCGAGGCGGGCTCGGTGGCGGCGCAGGTCATCTCCTTCAAGCTCTTCCACCGGCGCGTGCTGCTCATGGCGCCGCTCCACCATCACTTCGAGCTCAAAGCCTGGTCTGAGACCAAGATCATCGTGCGTTTCTGGATCATCGCGGCGATCTTCGCCGGCGCCGGGTTCGCGGCGTACTACGCCACCTTCTGAGGGGGTGACCATGGACCTCGCCGACGTGCGCTGTCTCGCCGTGCTCGGCCTGGGTCGAAGCGGCCGGCCGGCGGCACTGCTCGCCCGCCGTGAGATGCCGGCGGCGCGGGTCGTCGCCCTCGACGAGGGCGCGCCGCCGGCCGACGACACGGTGGACGTGCTGACCTCGGCAGGCGTCGAGGTTCTCACGGGGCCGGACGCCATGCTGCCCGAGGGCGCCGACCTGCTCGTCAAGAGCCCCGGCGTGCCGGACGAGAGCGCGACCGTGCAGGAGGCCTTGCGCCGCGGCGTGCCGCTGTGGAGCGAGGTCGAGTTCGCCTGCCGGTTCCTCGGCAACGACCTCGTCGGCATCACCGGCACCAACGGCAAGACGACGACCACGGAGCTCGCCGGCGCCATCTTCCGCGACGCGCGCCTCCCGGTGGCCGTGGGCGGCAACATCGGTCACGCCTTGGCGGCGATGCCCGGCGTTGTGGATCCGAAGGCGGTCGTCGTCGCCGAGCTCTCCAGCTTCCAGCTCGAGCACATCGAGCGCTTCCGGCCGGCTGTGGCCGTGCTCCTCAATCTCACGGAGGATCACCTCGACCGGCACGGCGCGTACCGCGACTACGTCGACGCCAAGCTGCGCATCTTCGAGAACCAGACGCCCGCGGACGTGGCGCTCCTGTGCGCCGACGATCAGGGGGTGCTCGCCGAGTTGGCCGCAGGTCGCCTCGACGGCCGGGCGCGACGCGGCTGGTTCTCCGCCGTGCCCGATCGCACCGAGGGGCCCGCCGGGGAAGAGCTCGTCGCCGGGATCGGCGACGACATCCTGTGGCTGCGCGTGGCCGGCGAGCTCCGCCGCCTCTGTCGGCGCGACGAGCTCGCCATGCCCGGAGACCACAACCTGCTCAATGCGCTCGCCGCAGCCGCCGCCGCCAGCGCCGCCGGCGCCCCGGTCTCCGCCGCCGCCGTCGCCCTCCGCACCTTCGAGGGCGTGCCGCATCGCCTGCAGATGGGGAGCCTGGTCGACGGCGTGAGGTACGTCAACGATTCCAAGGCGACGAACGTCGACGCCACGCTCAAAGCGCTGACCGCCTATTCGGGCGGCGTGCATCTCATCCTCGGCGGCTACGACAAGGGCGCCGAGTACGACGAGCTGGCCGCCGGGACCGAGGGTCGCGTGAAGCAGGCGCTGCTCATCGGCGACACGGCGCCGCGGCTCGAGGCGGCGTTCGCCGCCCGGGCGGGAGTGCCCGGATCGCGCCCCACGCCGTTCGTGCGCTGCGGCGACCTCGAGGCCGCGGTGCGCGTCGCGGCTGCCACCGCTGAGGAGGGCGACGTCGTCCTCCTCAGCCCGGCCTGTGCGAGCTGGGACGAGTACAGGGACTTCGAGCAGCGGGGCGAACATTTCCTCAGGCTGGTGAGTGAGCTGAGTGCAAGGAGATAACGCCCAGTGAGGTCGTCGGGTCGCGGGGCCGAACACGTGGAACTGGACCACCTCGACTGGGTCGAGGACGCACCGCGCCGCCGTGGCTCGGGCGGCGACCGCCGCTCGGCGGAGCGGCGGGCGGCGGCCGGCAAGGCACCGGCCGCGGAGCGGCGCGCAGCCGAGCGCCGCGGTGATGAGCGGCGCGCCTCGTCCGGCGGCGCCGCGCGCAGCACACGCTCGGCCGCCGTGGAGCCGGTGCGGCGCACCGCCGCTCGTCGCCCGAGCGCCGCGACACATGGGGCGGCTCCCGGACCCGGTGTGGCCGAGCGCCGCACGCTGACGCTCGTCACCTTCATGCTGGTCTTGTATGGCCTGGTCATGGCCTACAGCGCCTCCGCGGCCCAGGCCTACTTCCAGCACGGCAGCAGCTTCTACTTCTTCGGTCGCCAGGTGCTGTGGATCGTCCTGGGCGTGGGGACGATGTGGGTGCTGTCTCGCGTCGACTACTCGTGGTACCGCAAGGTCGCCGTGCCGTTCGCGGGGCTGGCCCTGGCCGGCCTCGTGCTCGTGCTCGTGCCCGGGATCGGCACCTCGATCAACGGCGCGCGCCGGTGGCTGATCCTCGGCGGCCAGGGCGTGCAGCCCAGCGAGTTCGCCAAGCTCGCCGCCGTCGTCCTCGTCGCGACGCTCATCGTGAGGCGTCCGCGCGACGTCCTCGGCCTGCAGGGGTTCCTGCGCCTCGTGCTGATCGGCATCGTCCCGTCGGCGGCGCTCATCATGCTGGAGCCAGATCTCGGCACGACCCTCGTCCTCGTCACCGCCGTCGTGGCGGTGCTCGTCGCCTCCGGCGCCCCTCTGCGCTACCTGTTCGGACTCGCTGCCTTCGGTATCGTCGCCGTGCTCACCCTGATCGTCGTCGAGCCCTACCGGCTCGAGCGGCTGGTCACGTTCCTGGACCCCTGGAAGGACCCGCAGGGCAGCGGCTTTCAGGCGACGCAGTCACTGATCTCGATCGCCTCGGGGCGGGTCTTCGGCGTCGGCCTGGGCAACTCTGTCCAGAAGTTCGGCTTTCTGCCCGAGCAGACCACGGACATGATCACCGGCATCATCGGGGAGGAACTCGGACTCATCGGCCTGCTGGTGTTGCTGGCGCTGTACATCGCGCTGGCCTGGGCGTGCTTCCGCATCGCCCTCGACTGCAAGGACCCGTTCGGAAAGCTGCTTGCCACCGGCATCACCGCCATCGTCATCGGCCAGGCGTGCATCAACGTCGGCGCCGCGTTGGGCCTTGTTCCGCTGACCGGCGTGCCGCTGCCTCTGGTCTCGCTGGGCGGCACCAGCATTCTGGTCGTGCTGGCCGGTCTCGGCATCCTGCTCAACATCGCCACCAACAGAAGGAGTCACATTGCCGTCAGCGCTCAACGGCGCGACGGTGCTGCTGGCCGCGGGAGGGACCGGGGGTCACCTGCAGCCGGCTCTCGCCGTCGCGGCTGAGGCGCAGGTCCGCGGCGCTCGCGTCGTCGTCGTGACGACGCCGTCACAGGTCGAGCGCGTTCGCGAGCAGCACACGACGTACGCGCTCGAACTCACAGGGTTCGAGCGGCGCGTCGACCCGCGCGCCTACGCGCATACGTTCGCGCTGCTGGCCCAGTCCGCGCCGCGTGTCCGACGCATCCTCAAGCAGACACGGCCGGACGTGGCCGTCGGCGGGGGCGGGTTCGCCAGCGGCCCCGTCGTCGCGGTGGCGGCGCTCCACGGCCTTCCCGGTCTGGCGCTCGAGGCCGACGCCCATCTCGGCGTCGCCAACCGGTTGCTGCGCCCGTTCGTCAAGCGCTTCTGCCTGAGCTTCCCGATCGCCGGCCTGGAGCCGCCCCGCTACGTCGTGACGGGGCGGCCGCTCGGTCCGGCGCAGCTGGACGCCACCGCTGAAGACGGCCGTGCCGTCTTCGAGCTGCGGGCGGACCTGCCCGTGGTGCTCGCCTTCGGCGGCAGCCAGGGCGCACAGAGCCTCAACCGCGCCTGCATCGAAGCTTTCGGCGGGCGTGAGCTCGCGTTCCAGATCGTGCACGTCTGCGGCCCGCGCAACGCGGACGACGTGCGCCGCGAACTGGAGGCACGGGGCGAGCGGTTTGAGCGCTACCGCCTCGTGCCCTACACTGACCGCCTGGCCGCCGCCATGGCGGCGGCCGACCTGGTCGTGGCGCGCTCGGGCGGCTCCGTCGCCGAGCTCGCCGCTCTCGGCAAGCCGGCGATCCTGGTGCCGTACCCGCACGCCACCGCCGATCATCAGCGCAAGAACGCGCAGGAGATGGTCGCCGGCGGAGCGGCGATCCTGGTCGACGACGCCGACCTCGATGGTCCGCTGCTGGAGCGGCTGACCGCCGAGTTGCTGGGTGACCGAGAACGACTCGCCGCCATGGCCGCTTCGAGCGCAGCGCTGGGCAGGCCCGACGCCGCGCAGAGGGTGGTCGACCAGGTGGAGGACATCCTGAAGAGACGAGGGACGCGATGAGCGACGAGGCGACCAGGGACTTTCCGCAGCCGGTCCACTTCATCGGTATCGGAGGCGCCGGCATGAGCGGCATCGCGATGGTGCTCGCGGAGCTCGGCGTCGACGTGCGAGGCTCCGACCTCAAGGCGTCCCGCTACACCCGGCACCTCGTGGAGGCGGGCGTCCCCGTGGTCGTCGGCCACGACGCCGCGAACCTGGGGGACGCCGCGCTGGTCGTGACCTCGACGGCCATCGCCGAGGGCAACGCCGAGGTGCGCGCCGCGCGCGCCGCCGATCTGCCGGTGCTGCGGCGCGCGGAGATGCTGGCCCGGATCATGGCGATGCGCCGCGGCATCGCCGTCGCCGGGACGCACGGCAAGACCACGACCTCGTCGATGATCTCGCACGTGCTGCGGCAGGCCGGGCTGGACCCGACCTTCCTGGTCGGCGGTGAGCTCAACGACACCGGCTCGAACGCGGGCGTCGGCCAGGGCGAATGGCTCGTGGCCGAGGCCGACGAGAGCGACGGGAGCTTGTTGTACCTGCGCCCCGAGGTCGCCATCGTGAGTAACGTCGAACTCGATCACCACTCCAATTACGCGTGCCTCGACGACGTCCGTGACGTCTTCCGCCGTTTCGTCGCCCTGCTGCCGGAGGATGGCCTGCTGGTGCTCGTCGCCGGAACCGGCGGGGAGGAGCTGGCCGCCCACACGCCGGCCCGGGTCGTCTTCGTCGGCCTCGAGACCGGGGACCTGCGCGCCGAGGTCGACGAGGTCGATGATCGTGGCAGCCGGTTCACCGTCCGCGACGCTGCCGGGGCCGAGCTCGCCCGCATCGAGCTGCGCGTGCCGGGCGAGCACAACATCCTCAACGCCATGACGGCGCTGGCCGTGCTGCGGCACGCCGGGGTCTCACCGGAGGACGCGGCGCCGCACCTGCTCACGTTCAGCGGCGCCGCCCGCCGCTTCCAGCTCATCGGGGAGCAGGACGGCGTCCTCGTCGTCGACGACTACGCGCATCATCCCACCGAGATCACCGCCACCTTGACGGCGGCCATGAAGGGCGACCACGAGCGCGTCATCGCCGTCTTCCAGCCCCACCTGTTCTCACGCACTCGCTATCTGCAGCGTGAGTTCGGCCGCGCCCTGACGCTCGCCGACGAGGCGATCGTCACGGAGATCTTCCCGGCGCGCGAGGAACCCGAGCCCGGCGTCAGCGGCAAGCTGATCGTCGACGCGTACCTCTCCGTGCGGCCCGGCGGACCCGTCTCGTTCCTGCCGCGGCTGAACGACGTCGTCGCCCGTCTGGCGCCGCGCGTGCGGCCGGGCGACCTCGTCCTCACCCTTGGCGCCGGCGATGTCTTCCACGCCGGCGAACAGCTCCTCGCCACGCTCGCCGGGCAAGGGGAAGAGGCTGGCGCCGCCGAATAACCAAGGGTAGTTCCCAAACCCGACAGAGGGCCGGCGCCATGACGAGGGCACGCGGGGCGAGCCGCCCGCGATTTCGCTTGCTACCTACCGTGCTGCTCACCCTGGCCATCCTCGGTCTGCCGACCGTCGTGTACGCGTGGGGTCGCAGCTCGTCGTCGTTCGACATCGTCAGGGTGCAGGTGGACGGTACGCGCCTCGTGCCCGAGAAGCGGGCGCTGCGCCTGCTGCGGCGGGACTACGCCGGCCGCAATCTGTTCACGGTCACGGCCGGCGACGTGCGCGCGAGCCTGCGCCCGCTCTGCTTCGTCTCGGGCGTCACCATCGACCGGGACTTCCCCGACACGCTCGACGTCACCATCACCGAGTTCGTCCCGGCGGTCTACGCCCTGGCCGGAAAGCGCTGGTACGTTTTGGACGAGGACGGCTACGTGATCTGTGCGGCGGCCCGGGCCTCAGAACAGGTGTCGGGCAGCACGCCGGCGTCGCCGAGGCCTTCTCCCAGCCTGTCCCCGTCGACGACCGCGCCGGTCGTGACCGCCGACGGAAGCCCGGCGGCGGAGTCGGGAGATGCCGGGGCGAACGGCAGCAGCCAATCATCCCGGCAACGGCTCCTCGCCGGACCGGCAAACGCAGCGCTGCAGCTGCCGCGCGTGACGGTGACCGGGCGGGTGCGCGAGGGGACCACCATCGGCGACAAAGCCGTCGCCGAGGTGCTCAAGGTGATCACGGCGCTCCCTGGTTCCTTGCGCCGCCGCCTCGCAGTCGTGGAGAACGACGATGGCCAGCTCACACTGCGGTTCGCCGGCGGGCCGGTCGCGATGTGGGGCGACACACAGCGGACGCTCGCGAAGACGGTCGCCCTGCGCACCGTCCTCTCGCGCTACAAAGCCGCCGGCAAGACTTGCACCGAGCTCGACGTCTCGGTCCCCGACCGGAGCCTCGCCAAGCCGGTGCTCCGGTGACGGTCGAGGCTCTCTTCAACCAGTGGTCGAGGCGCCGCAGATGAGCAGCTCGCCAACGGCGGTGTTTGACACCCCACAGGGGCCTCAGTATGGTAAGTCGACGGTCGGGTCACCAGCTCTACCGGACCGTTGCGGATGTCCAAGAATCGCTGTAAAGACGCTGTTTCCCTGGCGTTCATGCAGAAGGAACGAGCAACACTCAAGCCGGGATTGAGGGTTCGTCAAGGGTCTCAACGGCGAGTCTCGACCGCGACAGGAGGGTCAGCACGATGATCGACGCGTCAGCTAACTACCTCGCCGTCATCAAGGTCGTGGGCGTCGGCGGCGGAGGCACCAACGCCGTCAATCGAATGGTCGACGCAGGGCTTCGCGGCGTCGAGTTCATCGCCGTCAACACCGACGCTCAGGCGCTGCAGATGTGCGACGCCGACATCAAGATCCACATCGGCAGCAAGATCACGCGCGGCCTCGGTGCCGGTGCGAACCCCAACATCGGCTATCAGGCCGCGATGGAGAGCAAGGACGAGCTGCGCGACGCGCTGAAAGGCGCGGACATGGTCTTTGTGACCGCCGGCAAGGGTGGCGGCACTGGTACCGGGGCCGCACCCGTCCTCGCCGAGTTGGCCAAGGAGCTCTCGGCGCTCACCGTCGGCGTCGTGACCCGCCCCTTCGCGTTCGAGGGCAAGCGGCGCGGCCGCCAGGCCGAGGACGGCATCCAGAGCCTGCGCGAGAAGGTCGACACCCTCATCGTCATTCCGAATGACCGGCTGCTGCAGGTGGTCGAGCGGCGCACATCGGTCATCGAGGCGTTCAAGGTGGCCGACGACGTGCTGCGCCAGGGCGTGCAGGGCATCACGGACCTCATCACCGTCCCCGGACTGATCAACCTCGACTTCGCCGACGTGCGTACGATCATGAGGGACGCCGGCTCGGCGCTCATGGGCATCGGCGTCGCCGGCGGCGAGAACCGCGCCGTCGAGGCGGCGCGCGCCGCCGTCAGCTCGCCGCTGCTCGAGGCCAGCGTCGAGGGCGCCCGCGGCATCCTCCTCAACATCACGGGCGGCAACGACCTGGGGCTCTTCGAGATCAACGAGGCCGCGGAGATCATCAGCAGCGCGGCCGACTCCGACTGCAACATCATCTTCGGCGCCGTGATCGACCCGGCCCTGGGAGACGAGGTGCGCGTCACCGTCATCGCGACCGGGTTCGATCGTCCGGTCGGCGGCCAGCAGCCCGTCGAGCAGGAAGTCAGCGAGCGCGAGCCCAAGAGCACGCCGCTCTTCGCCGAGGAGTCCAAACCGTCGTTCGACGTGGACGACGGCGTCCTCGACATCCCGAGCTTCCTGCGCGACCACTGAGTGCGGCGTACTTCGACGACCCGGCCGCCCGGCGCCCGCCGGTCCGGCGGCGCGCGAGTTGCGCGCGCCGCCGCGTGTCCGGTACGCTCTACCGCCGTTAGTCTACGCGAGGTACTGGACCTGCTTTGACCGAACAGACCATCACCTACATCATCGCGGCCGTGGCGATCGCCATCGCTGTCTGGGCGGTCCTGCGCAAGAAGAACTGGGTCGTCATGGTGATGATGGTCGTCCTCGTGGCCGTGTCGCTCTACTGGATCATCCCGCCGTCGGCGAAGACGCGCCTCGGCCTCGACCTGCAGGGTGGCCTCGAAGTCGTCTACACCGCGAAGACGTCCGACGGCAAGGCGCCGAGCCAGAAGCAGCTCGACCAGACAGTGGCCATCCTCGACCGGCGCGTCAACGGACTGGGCGTCACCGAGTCGCAGATCCAGAAGCAGGGCAGCGACCAGATCGCGATCGCGCTGCCCGGGATCAAGGACCCGGAGAAGGCCCTCTCGGTGATCGGCAAGACGGCGCAGCTCGAGTTCTTCAAGGACGACCCGGCGTCACGGCCGGTCGGCCCGGTGGAGAGCAAGGAAGAGGCGCTCAAGCAGCTGCGTCGGGAGGGCGTCTCGAAGGCAGAGATCGCTCAGCTCGAGGCCGAGGGTACGAGCGACGACTACTCCCTTATCGTCAGCCCGGAGGACACCGTCAACGGTGTGCCCGAGGCGTGGTACGTGTACAAACGCCCACCGGCGATGACCGGCGGCGCGGTGAAGAGCGCTCGCGCCGGCTTCGACGGGCAGACCGGCAAGCCGAACGTCCTCATGGAGTTCACCAGCGACGGCACCAAGCAGTTCCAGGACGTCACACGCGAGCTGTACCGAACCGGTCTCCTCAAGCAGACGCCGCAGACGTTCGCGATCGTGCTCGACAACGTCATGGAGTCGGACCCGATGATCGATTACACCGACCCGACGCTGCGCGACGGCATCAGCGGCGGCGCCGAGATCAGCGGTGGCAGCATGTCGGTGCAGGAGTCCAAGGACCTCGCCTTCGTACTCAACACCGGCGCACTGCCGGTCAAGCTCGAACCCTCCTACCAGCAGCAGGTCTCGGCGACCCTGGGCAAGGACTCGATGAACCAGGCCCTCATCGCCGGTCTCATCGGCCTTGGGCTCGTACTCATCTACATGCTCGTCTACTACCGCTTCCTCGGCCTGGTCGCCGACCTCGCGCTGATCGTGTACGCGATCCTGCTGTGGGGGCTGTTCAACCTGATCCCGGTGACACTGACGCTGCCGGGCATCGCCGGCATGATCCTCACTATCGGCGTGGCCGCCGACGCGAACGTCGTCATCTTCGAACGCATCAAGGACGAGGTGCGCCGCGGCAAGACCGTGCGCTCCGCCGTCAGCTCAGGCTACGCGCGCGGCTTCCAGACGATCCTCGACGCCAACGTCCTCATCATTCTCACCGCGCTCGTCCTGTTCTTCTTCGCCACGGCGCAGCCCAAGGGCTTCGCGCTGACGCTGATTCTCGGGGTGCTCGTCAGCATGCTCACCGCCGTGCTGTTCACGCGGGCCATGCTCGGTGTGCTCGCCGGCTTCGCCTTCTTCAACCGGCCGTCGCTGATGGGCGTCAAGGCCGGCCAGGTCGACATCGAGACCGCCGTGATGGGGGACAGCCGTGCGTCCGCCTCCCGCCGTCGCCGCAGCGCGGGGGCGCAGGGATCGGCCCCCGCAGGCAAGCCGGCCGCGAGTGCTGAGCTGGCGCCGGCCGACGGTCCATCCGCGGGGACCGGCGGCGGCCAGAAGAAGACCGGCGGCCGCCGGACATCGACGTCACGCAAGCGCAAGAAGCGGAGGTAGCCGGTGAAGTACTTCCGCCGCATCTACTCGTTCGACTACATGGGCCACAAGTCATGGTGGTTCACGATCTCCGCGATCGTCATCGCGGCCGGCCTTATCAGCCTCTTCGTCAAGGGCGGCGGCAACCCCGTCGACGGCTTGCACTACGGTCTGGAGTTCAAGGAGGGCACGCGTATCGCCGTCGCCTTCGAGCAGTCTCCGAGTCTCGCCGAAGTACGCGAGACGGTCGCGAGCGCCGGCTTCGACAACGCGCAGATCCAGGAGACCCCGAACGTCGCCGGCAGCGGCGCCGAAGGATTCCAGATCCAGACCCCTGTGCTCACGCCGCCGCAGCAAGAGGAGCTCAAGACCACCCTCGACGAGGCGTACACGATCGCGGCGTCCGGGGGAACGCAGGTGTTCGCGCTGGAGACGGTCGGAGCGACCTTCGGTCGCCAGGTGGTGAGCTCCTCGCTCAAGGCCGTCGCCCTGGCGCTTCTGCTCATCCTGATCTACGTGACCTTCCGCTTCCAGTGGAGGTTCGCGGTCGGCGCGATCAGCGCGGAGATCCACGACCTGGTCATCGTCATCGGCGTCTACTCACTCACGGGGAGAGAGGTGACCACGGCGACGATCGCCGCGGTTCTCACCATCCTCGGCTACTCGCTCTACGACACGGTCATCATCTACGACCGCATCCGCGAGAACGAACCACGCTTCAACCGCATACCGTACGGGGATATGGTCAACCTCTCCATCTGGGAGACGCTGACGCGGTCGCTCAATACGACGCTGACGACGCTGCTGCCGGTGCTGTGCCTGCTGTTCTTCGGCGGCGGCACGCTCGAGGACTTCGCCTTCGCCCTGCTGGTCGGTATCCTCTCGGGCGCCTACTCGTCGATCTTCGTCGCCAGTCCGGTCCTGACGCTGCTCAAGGAACGCGAGCCGCAGTACAAGAAGCTCAAGGCTGCGGCCCGGGCCGACTAGGCCTGACTCCGCTCCATCTGTGACTCTCGACCTGAGGGTCAACTCATCTCGAGGCGCAGTCGAAGGTCGCCGGCCATCGTTCAGCCTTCTTGAGAGCCTGACGCGCCAACCTGCCAATCCTCCCGCCGAAGCCCTGTACTTCGCTCCGCAGGTGATCTAGCGTCCAAGGCGCGCCCAGCAGGGCGGGTGGAGCGTTCACCCGGATGAGAGGCCGGCAGCCGCAGGGGCGCCGGCACGGGCGCGACAAGGGGAGGTAGTGCCGTGGTTCGTCGAGTCACGGAGTTGCGAGAGCGCGGCCAGAGCGGAATCAGGCTCCGCGTGTCCAATGGGACTGCAGAGGGCAGCCCGAGCGTCCTGGAACTCGAGGGGGAGTTCGACGTCGACACGGTGCCGGAGATCGATCGCTTCCTGCGGCGTAACCTGGGGCCGCTCTACCACCAGGACCACCTCGTTGTCGACCTCGCGCGGACCACGTTCGTGGACTCGAGCTTCGTCGGGTTCCTGGTGCGGCTCTCAGCGGCCCAGCGGGCCAAGCGGAGAGAACTGCTGCTGGTGCGGCCCGGTGGACAGGTGCGGCGCATCCTGGGCCTCGTGGGGCTCCCGAACGTGGTCCCGGTGTTCGAGTCCGTTGAGGCTGCGGTCGACAGTCTGATCACCGGCAAGCTGCCGGTGATCCCGCCGGCGTTTCGCGCAGCGGAAACCTGAGGGCCCGGGCGTGTCGGCTGTCAGGGCCCCGGGAGGGCGGTTCGGCCCGGTGTGATCTGTCGGCCTTCAGCTGGCGCGCCGCACGGAGCCGACGTCGCCCATGCGTCGCGCCGCCATCACGCGGGCCTGGAACGCCTTCATGCGGCAGGCGTCACTGCAGTACTTCTTCGCCGGATTGGTGGTCGTGAACTCCCGGGCGCACGGCTGGAAGGCGCAGCGGCGGGTGATCTCCTCGCGCCGGCTGGCCTTTCGGGTGCTGCGGTGGTAGTCGTCCTGCCACGCGCCCCCGTGTAGTGCGCACACGCTCGAAGGGTTGTATGCGGACAGACGGGTCCCACATCCGTCGATGATGCAGATACGCCCGACTCCATATGTCTTCGTCTTCAGCATGACGTTGGCCACGTCGTGGAGTCTTCTGCCGCGTGGTGCTCTGGTGCTGCGGAGCTCCATGATGTCGCTCCCGGCGCCCGTCCCGTGACCCACCGGCGGGCGTCATCTGACTCGTCCTTCAGCGTCCCCTCTCGCTCATGCAGACGCCGACTTGAGGGCCTCTCCGCGGCTCGGGAAGATCCCGAAGATGCGGTCGAGACCGGTGATCTCGAAGATCCTGATGATGTTCTCGTCGGTACAGATGATGTCGAGGTTGCCGTTGCGGGGCCGCACACGTTTCGCGCCACTCACGAGTACCCCGAGGGCCGTCGAGTCGATGAAGGTGACTCGCGACAGGTCGACGATGACCCTCGTCGCTCCGCTTTCGATGCCGTTGACCAGTACCTCTTTGAACTCCGGCGCGGAGTAGATGTCGATCTCTCCCTCGAGAATCACGACGCCGACATCTTCGGCGACGGCCTCGTAGTCGACGTGGAACTGCGGCTTGTCCTCCATACCCACCTCCTCCGCCAACATGCGGGCTCTCGCAGCCGGTCATGGCCTTGGCTGCATGTGCCCCGATACTTTCCGCGAGGGAGTGCCGCTAAACCCACCCGAGAGACGCCGGTGAGCGGAAGGTGACGCCCGACTCAGTCTGGCGCGGTCGGCAGAAGGTCCTCCGGGGTCGCGGCGCCACGCAGCGCGTAGGCCGCGATCATCCGGTCCGTGACCCATTCGACGGGTGCACGGTCGTCGGTCCAGGGTCTTGCCGCCGTCGCCGCCTCACGCAGATCGCGAGCGAAGAGGTGCGTGATGGGAAGGAGGTCGCGCGGCGCCGCCGCGAGGCGGTCGGTCATGACCGACCGCGGAAGCGGCGTCGTGAGGCCCACGACGAACTGGTTGAAGCGCAGTGCCTGCCAGGTCACGACCTGCGGGAACTCCGCGCGCAGGGTGCCGGCCACGCCCTCGGCGAGGCGGTTGTCGCCGGGCACCGTGGACACGTTGAGGGCGACGATGCCGCCAGGCGCGAGGCGCTCCCGGCAGAGCCGGAAGAACTCGCGCGTCGCCAGGTAGAACGGCACGTAGGGCTGGCGGTACGCGTCGATGAGAATGAGGTCGTAGCGCGCGTCGGTGCTCTCGAGGAAGGGCCGGGCGTCCGCCGTGTGCACGGTGAGGCGCGGGTTGTCGTCCAGGCCGAACCAGCGACGGCCCGCATCCGTGACGGCGGGGTCGATCTCGACGCCGTCGATACGCGCTTCGGGGTAGTAGACGCCGTAGGCGCGAGCCGTCGTGCCGGCGGCGTTGCCCAGCGTCGCGACCCGCGCCGCCGGGCGGCCCAGCAGGGGCGGCGCCGTCAGGAACATGTCCCACTCGCCGCCGGTGAGGACGGCGTCCGGGCGCCACACCGAGTGGATCGCGTAGCCCTCGTTGAGGTACAGGAGTCGCTCCTCGCCGGACTGCACGACCTGGATGAACTGGTACTGCGACTCCTCCTCGTGCAGCAGGCCCTCCTGCGCCTTGACGACGGCAGGGGGGATGGCGAGCAGAGCGGCGAGCACGCCGGCCGCGACGAGCCCGATGGCCAGGCGGCGACCGGCGAGCAGCGGGACGGCGGCCAGGGCGATGATCAGCGCCGCCCCGATGAGCGTCCGTTGGGTGCCGATGAGCGGGATGGTGATCAGCGCGGGCACGAACGTGCCGATGAGGCTGCCGGCCGTGGACAACGCGAACACCCGGCCGGCGACTCTCCCCGCGTCGGCGACGCCGGTCGCCGAGAGGCGGATGGCGAACGGCGTCACCATCCCCAGCAGCACCACCGGGGGCGCGAACAGCGCCAGCGAGGCGGCAAAGGAGCCGACGACGGCACCGGTGGACAATGTCTCGATCCCCTTGATCGAGAGCTCGAGAAAGGGCGGCGCCACAAAGGGGATCGCGGCCACCCACGCGGCCGCCGCGAGCACGGTCGTGGCCAGGAACGTCGGCGACGGGTAGCGGTCGGCCAGGCGACCGCCCAGCCAGTAGCCGACGGAGAGCGACGCGAGGATGAGCCCGATGATGTTGGCCCAGACGACCGTCGACGAGCCGTAGTAGGGGGCGAGCAGCCGTGAGGCGCACATCTCGGTGGCCATGGAACCGATCCCGGCCAGGAAGACGAGAACGGAGAGCGAGCGCGGCTGTGCTGGCCTGGTCACCGCGCGAGTCTACCCGAGGCGCTCTTCGCCTGCATCGAGGCGCCGGTCGTCGCGAACCGGCACGACGACCCTGAACGGCCCGCAGGCCGGCGCGGTCGAGGACGCGGGGAGGCGCTTGGACGAGCGCGGCGGCCGGCGGAGCACCGCTGTTCGCCTCACGTCGTCGGCGGAGCGGAGAAAGAGGGTGAAGTGGTGGAGGTAACCGGGCTCGAACCGGTGACCTTTTGGCTGCCAGCCAAACGCTCTCCCAACTGAGCTATACCCCCACCGAAGGGCTGCCGACCGAGCCGGCAGGCTCGGGAGTATAGCATACCCGCATGCCCGGGCAACCTGACGCGGCCTGGTGGGTATGCCTCCTTTGGGCAGCAAGCGAGCGAGCGGAGAACGAGGGTACGCAGTGGTGGAGGATCCGTCGGACACGGCAGCGGCGACAGGCCGGCGCAGGCGTGGGACGGGGCTGTCCATCGTGCTGATCAGGCTGGCGCTCGTCTTCGTCCTGGTCGGCGGCGTGCTCGAGCTCCAGGCCGCCGCCAGCTATCGGGTCTCCGCTGGATCGGTGAGCTTCCAGCTGCGGCCGGCGTGGCCTGGCGGGCGCCTCGTCATGCCACTCGGCCCGGCGGGCGAGCTCTCCCTGCGCACGCATGGCACCCCCGTGGACGTCGTGATGGATTACCGGCTGCCAGCGGAGACCGCAGACCTGCCCGTCGACGACCTGCCTCGCCTCGAGGGCGGCGCCCGTGCCGCCTTCTCACGGTACCTCGTCGGCCGCGCGCCCTGGCTGCTCGCCATCGGGATCGCCGCCGGACTGCTGATCGTCGGGCGCTGGAATCGGCGGCGCCTCCTCTGGGGGGCGGCCGCAGGCGCCGCCGGAGCGCTGCTGCTCGGCGGCGCCTTCGTCCTCGCGAGCTACGCGACGCTCGACCGGTCACCCTCCGTGCGCTACGACGGGCTCGCGTCCCGGGTCCCGGCGATGCTTCCCCTGCTTCGCACTCTGAGCACGGGCGGAGACCAGGCGGACAGGCTGAGCCGCCTCCAGGACTTCCTCGATGGGCTCGAGACCGTCGCAACGCAGCTGACGACCGAGCCGCGCTACCCGGCGCGCGCCAGTGTCGTACGGCTGCTGCTGGCCAGCGACATCCACGACAACGTCTTCGGGACGCGCATCGCGGCCCGTCTCGCGGCCGGCGGGGGACAACCGGTGGACGGCGTGCTGCTCGCCGGCGACATCACGGATGCCGGGACGGCGCAGGAGGCGCAGCTGTTCCTGCGTGCGTTCGGGAGCCCGCCCGCGCCCGTCCTGTTCGTGGGCGGCAACCACGAGGATGCGCCGGCGCTCCGGGTGTTCCGGCGCGCCGGCTTCGATGTGCTGGACGACACCACCGCGACGGTGGACGGCGTGACCGTGCTGGGCGCGACCGACCCGGTCGCGAACGATCCCCGCAAGTCCTCCGACGTGGCCGGGCTGACCGCGACCGGCGTGCGCCTCGCCGCGCTGTGGCGCATGATGCAGCCGCCCGCGCAGGTGCTGCTCGTCCACGACGTGCGTCAGGCGGCCGACACCATCGCGGTGGCCAAGGAAGCGGGCGAGGACCTGGTGGTCGCCTACGGCAACGATCACGTGGCCGGGGTGAACACTGAAGACGGTGTCGTCATGGTGGATGCCGGGACCGCGGGGGCGTCGGGGTACGAGGCGATCGGCGCGGCGTCGCCGTTGCCGTTGCCGGGGGTCGAGCCGCCGGCGGGCGCCCGGACCATCTACACCTTTCAGCTCATCGACTTCTCCAGGACCGACCCGCAGTATCTGGTCGCGGTGACCACGCTGAACTACGCCGCCGGCGGGCGCACGGTGGTCACGTACACGCCCTTCGGGCAGTGACGCCGTAGTCACGAGCGGAGGCGGGCGCGCGGCTCATGTAGAATCAGAAGCCGCGCGTCTGCGCGGTCGCCCTCGCCGGCGACCGCCTTCGGGACAGCTCCCGGACGCGCGGTCGACCGCTGCGAGAGAGGACTTCATGGACCGACGCTACGACCCGCACGCCATCGAGGAGAAGTGGCAGCGTCTCTGGAAGGAGCGCGACGCCAACCGCACTCCCGACGAGAGCGAGAAGCCCAAGTTCTACTGCCTCGACTTCTTCCCGTACCCGTCGGGCGACGGCCTCAGCGTCGGCCACTGCCGCAACTACGTGCCGACCGACACGGTCTCGCGTTTCAAGCGCATGCAGGGGTTCAACGTCCTCCACCCGATGGGCTGGGACGCGTTCGGCCTGCCGGCCGAGAACTACGCCATCAAGATGGGCGTGCACCCACGCATCACCACCGAGCGCAACATCACCAACTACCACCGCCAGATGGACCTCATCGGCCTCTCCTTCGACTGGTCGCGTGAGATCACCAGTTGCTTTCCCGACTACTACCGCTGGACGCAATGGTTCTTCCTGCTGCTCTACGAGCGCGGCCTGGCCTACCGCTCCACCGGCCAGCAGTGGTGGTGCCCGAGCTGCAAGACGATCCTCGCCAACGAGCAGGTCGAGCAGGGCCGCTGCTGGCGGTGCGGCAGCGAGGTCACGAAGAAGGACCTCGAGCAGTGGTTCCTGCGCATCACCGACTACGCGCAGCGCCTGCTCGACGACCTGGGGACCATCGACTGGCCCGAGCAGATCAAGCTTATGCAGACCAACTGGATCGGCCGCAGCGAGGGCGCCGAGGTCGACTTCGGGCTGCAGGGACGCGGCGACACGCTCACCGTGTTCACGACGCGGCCGGATACGCTCTTCGGCGCCACCTACATGGTCCTGGCGCCGGAGCACCCCCTGGTGGAAGAGCTCACCGTGCCCGAGAAGCCCGCCGCCGTGACCGCCTACCAGGACCAGGCGCGGCGCCAGAGCGAGATCGAGCGCCTCAGCACTGAGAAGGAGAAGACCGGCGTGTTCACCGGCGCGTACGCGGTCAACCCCGTCAACGACGCGCCGGTGCCCATCTGGATCAGCGACTACGTGCTCATGGGCTACGGCACCGGCGCCATCATGGCCGTGCCGGCGCACGACGAACGCGACTTCCAGTTCGCCACGCAGTTCGAGATCCCGATCGTCGAGGTGATCGCGCCGCAGGGCGGGGCGCAGGGGACACTCGCCGAGGCCTACACGGGCGACGGCATCATGGTCAACTCGGGGCGGTTCGACGGCATGGCCGCGCCGGGCGAAGCGTTCGAGGCCGTCGTGGCCTGGCTCGGCGAGCGCGGCGCCGCGCGCAAGAAGATCAACTTCAAGCTCAGGGACTGGCTCATCAGCCGCCAGCGGTACTGGGGCACGCCGATCCCGATCGTGCACTGCGAGAAGTGCGGTCCGGTGCCCGTGCCGCTGGAGCAGCTCCCTGTACTGCTGCCGGACCTCGAGGACTTCCACCCGACCGACGACGGGCGCTCGCCGCTGGCTCGCGCCGAGGAGTGGGTGCACACCACGTGCCCCTCGTGCGGCGGCCCGGGGCACCGCGAGACCGACACCATGGACACCTTCGCCTGCTCGAGCTGGTACCACTTCCGCTTCGCCTCGCCGCACGACGCGACGGCGGCTTTCGACCACGACAGGGTCGAGTACTGGGCGCCGGTCGACCTCTACGTCGGCGGCGCCGAGCACGCCGTGATGCACCTGCTCTACGCGCGCTTCTTCTGCAAGGTAGCGAAGGACGCCGGCTACCTGAGCTTCGGCGAGCCCTACGCCAGCCTGCGCAATCAGGGCATGATCCAGGCCGAGGACGGCCAGAAGATGAGCAAGAGCAAGGGCAACGTCATCACGCCCGACAGCGTCGTCGAGAAGTACGGGGCCGACGCCCTGAGGCTGTACGAGCTGTTCATCGCGCCGTTCGAGCAGAGCGTCGCCTGGAGCGACCGCGGCGTGCAGGGCTGCATGCGGTTCCTCAGCCGTTTCTGGAACCTGGTCGCCGAGGTCGTCGAGGCGCCGGGGAGCGGGGTGGCCGCCGACGAGGCCGAGGCCGAGAAGGGCCGTCAGGTCCTGCGCACGCTCAACAAGACCATCCGCAAGGTCACGCGCGACGTGGAGGGCTTTCGCTTCAACACGGCCGTCTCGGCGCTCATGGAGCTTCAGAACGAGGTGCTGGACGCGTGGGGTGGGGCGCGTGGGGCGCTCACGCTGGCGCAGTGGCGCGACGTGGTCGCGGACATGACGCTGCTGATCGCGCCCATGGCGCCGCACATCGCGGAAGAGGTCTGGGAGCTGCTGGGCCACGGCGAGACGGTGCTCGATGCTCCGTGGCCCGCCTGGGACGAAGAGCTGGCCGCCGACGAAGTCGTCACCGTGGTCGTGCAGGTCAACGGCAAGCTGCGCGACCGCCTCGAGGTGCCGGTGGACGCGGAGAGGGACGACGTGCTCACGCAGGCGCGCGCGGCAGAGAACGCCGCGCGCTTCCTGGAGGGCAAGCAGGTCGTCAAGGAGATCTTCGTGCCCGGCAAGCTCGTCAACTTCGTCGTCCGCTAGGAGGCGTCGGGCGCCCCGCGCCCCGTGCGCCGCCGTCCACCGGGAAACGTCGACCCGTGAGATCGCCCCTGGGGGGCGATGCGGGGGCGCCCTTCGCTGTCGTAGCCTCGGTCGCGACGGGCGCCGCCCGCGCCCGCGGCGCCCGTCACTCTCCTCGCGATGTGGCGCCGGAGGTGGGCCGTGCAGCTCTCGCGACGCCAGATCATCGCCTACATCGCCGTCGCCGTCCTGGTCGTCGCCGTCGGTGTGCGCTACCTCGTGCTTCCACGCCAGGCCGGGCCGTCCGACGCCCAAGCCGTGATCCTGGCGCCGGTAGCGTCGCCGCCGGCGCCGGCCGGCGAGACGGCCGCGAGCCCGACGGCCTCGCAGCTGCCGGACGTCGTGGTCTACGTGTGTGGCGCCGTGCGCTCGCCGGGCGTCGTGCGCCTGCCCCACGGCGCCCGGGTGACCGATGCGCTCGAGGTCGCCGGCGGCCCCACGGCGAAGGCCGAGCTGGCCGCCGTGAACCTCGCCGCGCCGGTCACCGACGGCCAGCAGATCGTGGTACCCGAGCGGGGCGCGGCCGTGGCTGCTGCGCCGGCCTCCGGCGGCACCGCGGGCTCGTCGACCTCGGGCGGCGGCCTGGGGGCGACCCCGGCCGGCGGTCTCATCAACATCAACAGCGCTTCCGTGGAGGAGCTCGACGCCCTTGACGGCGTCGGTCCCTCCACGGCGCAGAAGATCGTCGACTACCGCACGACGAACGGCGGCTTCAAGACCGTCGACGAGATCAAGAACGTGCCGGGAATCGGCGATGCCAAGTTCGCCGCCATGAAAGACTCGATCACGGTCTGAGGCGACGTCATGCGCTGGCCGGCGCCGCCTCACCTTCTGCTTGCCGCGTACTGCTCCGGCCTGTGCCTCATGCTGGCCTGGCGGCCGCCTCTCGGCCTGTTGGCCGGCGCCGCGGGCCTCGCGGCGGCCCTCCTCATGGCCTCGCCGCGCATCGCCTCACTGGGGCCGCGGGGAGTCGCCTTCTCGGGCGTCGGCCTGGCGGTCCTCTTCGTCTGTGCGGGCGCCGTCATTGGCGGCGCCCGGCTCGACGTGATCGGGAGGTCTGCGCTCGCGGCCCGCGTCGGCGAGCGCATCCCGCTCACGGCGGAGGTCACGGATCTCCCCGCGAGCAAGGACGCCCAGGTGACGCTGGCCGTGCGCGTCACGAGCGCCTCAGGCATCGCCGTCCGGGAACCCGCGCACCTGCGGCTGCGGCTGGACGACGGCCAGACGTTCGCCTTCGACCCCCTGGGTCCGCTCGCCGAGGGAGCCGTGATCAGCCTGACCTCGGTGAACGTGGAGGCGCTGCCCGATCCGGAGCCGGGGAGATTCGACTACGGCAGGTACCTGCGGCGGCGAGGCGAGCACGTGCTGCTGGCGGCCGAGTTTGCCGATCTCACGGTCGCCGGTCGTCGCGGAGGCCTGCAGGGCGCGGTGGACGGCCTGCGTCTCGCGGCCCGCGCCCACTTGGCCGTTGGGGTCCGCTCCCCGGTCGGCGACGTGCTCCAGGGCATGGTGCTCGGCGACGATGAGGGCGTCGATGAGACCATCGTCGAGGACTTCCGCCGCAGCGGGCTCCTGCACATCATGGCCGTGTCCGGCGAGAACGTGGTGCTGCTCTGCACGATGTGGTCGTTCGCCTTTGCCCTCCTGGGGATGCACCGGCTGCTGCGCACCGCGCTGCTCCTGCCGGTCGTCGCGAGCTACGTGCTCCTCACGGGCGCGTCACCGTCCATTGTGCGCGCCGGGGTCGCCGGCATCGTCGGTCTGCTCGCGATCCTCGCGTCGCGACCCAGCGACGGATGGCTGTTGTGGCTGGCGCCGGCGGCCTGGCTGCTGACCATGAACCCCAACAACCTGTTCGACGTGAGCTTCCAGCTGTCGTTCGGGGCGGTAGCAGGGTTGCTGGTGCTCGCCCGGCCTCTGACGCAGGCGGTCTCGTTTCTCCCCGGGCCATTGCCGGAGCAGGTCGGCGTGACCACGGCGGCGAGTCTCTCGACCGCCCCTGTCTCGATGCTCACCTTCGGTTCCGCCTCGCTCGTGAGCGTGCCGGCGAACGTCGCCGGCGGCTTCGTCCTCGGGCCGATCATGTTCCTCGGCATGCTCTCGCTGCTGCTCGGTTTCGTCAGCGAGTGGCTGTCGGCGCCTCTCAACGTGGCCGCCGGGCTCTTCATCGGCTTTCTGCTCGGCGTGTCCCGGTTGTTCGCGGGGTTGCCGGGGGCCGTCTACGAGTATCAGGGGGTGACGCTTCGCCTCATGCTCGCCCTCGGGCTCCTGGGCGAGCTCGCCGCGATCGGCCTCCTGGCGGCGCGTGCCAAGAGCGGTCTGCTCGCCTACGTGCGCGACCGCCGCCGGTGGGCGCCGCTGGCGACCGCGACGGCCGCGCTCGTGGCCGCCTCGCTTCTGCTCGCACCCCCACCGCTGCGGCCGCCCGAGCGGCCGACGCTCACGTTCCTCGACGTCGGCGAGGGGGCGGCCTCGCTGCTGCAGATCCCGCAGGGGCCGACGGTGCTCGTCGACGCCGGTCCACAGCCGCTGTCAGCGCTGCTTCGCAGCCACGCGGTCGTGCGCATCGACCTGCTCGTCCTCTCCCACGGGCACGCCGACCACGTCGCCGGATTGGACGACGTCGTCGGGCGGGTGCCCATCAGCGTCGCGCTGCTGCCACAGCCACCGCGGCCGTCGGCCGCGCTCGACGACCTGGCGGAGCGCCTCGCCGCCGCGGGCGCCGACGTGCGTCGCTGCGTCGCGCCGCAGCTGGTGAGTGGCGAGGGGTGGGGGCTCAGCGTGCTGCCGACGCAGGCACGCGGCGGCGAAGCAGGCAACCAGGGTGAGAACGACTGTGCGCTGGTCGTTCTCGTCGACCTCGCCGGGCATCGCGCCCTCGTCCCTGGCGACGCCGAGGGCGAGGTCCTCGCGGGTCTCGACCTGCCCGCCTGCGAGGTCGTCGAGCTGCCGCATCATGGGAGCCGGGGCGGCCTCGACGAGACTCAGCTGGCGGGGCTTCATCCTCGGCTGGGCGTCATCTCGGTGGGACCCAACACCTACGGTCATCCGACGGCGGAGATGCTCGAGCTGCTCGCGTCCGCCGGTGTGCCGTGCGCACGCACGGACCAGTTGGGGGACGTGGCCGTGTCGGCAGGGGACGGCGGCCTCATGGTGGCATCGACGCGGGGCGGGTAGCCCTCTGTTGGCAGGTCGGCCTGGGCCGGGCACGACGACGCCGGGCGGCGGCGCCTAGAGCTCCTTGCGCCGAAACGCCCAGGCGGCCGCGACCACGAAGACGACGGCCAGCACCGCAGTGACGGCGAGCGGGGTCGCCAAGGCGGCGTCGCGGCCCTTGAGCAGGGCGTCGTTGGCGGAGAGCAGGCCGGCCGGCGAGTTGTCGCGCACCAGCGGGAAGCCGGTGAGCACGAAGAGCGAGACATAGACGCCGAGCCCGGCTCCGGCGGCGACCGCCTGCCGGTCCAGAGCGGCCGAGAGCAGCACCATGAGGCACGCGAACATGGCCGCCAGCACCAGCCAGACCGCCACGGACGCGATGAAGTCGGTGATGTGCGCCGTGTCGAACAGGAGGATGGTCACCAGAACGCAGAGCGCGGCACCGAGCACCGTGGCCAGGACGAGGACGCCGAGGCTCGCCAGCGCCTTGGCGGCGATGAAGGCGGAGCGGGAGAGCGGCTTGGTGAGCATGAGGACCGCCGTCCCGGCGCGGCGCTCGCCGGCGACCACGGACGCTCCGGTGATGATCACGACGAGGAGGGCCAGCTGGGCCAGGTTGCCCATGAACTGAAGGTACGAGTCCATGGCAGTGGGATCCGGGAAGCTGATGACGACGCCCGGCGTGCGCTCCGCGGTCATCTTGAGGATCGCCGGCGTGACGGCGGCGAGGATCGGCGTCGTGAGTCCGAGGAAGACGAGGACGCCCGGCAAGACCCAGAGCCGCCACGTCTTGCGCGTCTCGAGCGCCTCCTTGCGCAGAAAGGCGGCGAAGCCGGTCATGGCGCCGCCCCCTCCACGAGATCGACGAAGACGTCCTCGAGGGAGACCTCGGCGGCCTCGAACCGTCGGAGGGCGAGGCCGAGCCGCGCGACGATGACCGGGATCTCCCGGTGCGCGGCATCGAGGTCGGCGACCTCCACGATCAGCTCGCGGCCCTCGCGACTCACCGCGGCCGCCCAGGCGACCCCGGTGAGCGCGGCGACGAGGGCGGCCGGGTCGTCGACCTCGATCACCAGGCGGTGGGCGCCGCCGTGCCGCGCCTTGAGTTCGTCGATGCCGGCCTGCTCCACGACCCGGCCACGGGCGAGGATGGCGACGTCGTCGCAGACGCGCTCCACGTCGGCCAGGATGTGGGTGGAGAAGAAGACCGTGGTCCTGCCGGCGAGCGCCGCGATCATCTCGAGGACCTCGCGACGCCCGATGGGGTCGAGGGCGCTCGTCGGCTCGTCGAGGAGCAGGAGCCGCGGCGCGTTGATGAGCGCCTGCGCCACGCCGAGCCGCTGCTTCATGCCGCGCGAGTAGCCGCCGACGCGCGTGCCGACCTCGGTGAGGCCGGCGAGATCGAGCAGCGCCTCGACGCGCTGCTCGAGGACCGCCGGCTCGAGCCCGAACAGGCGCCCGGAGAGCTTCAGGTACTCGGGCGCCGTCATCCACTTGTAGAAGCCGGGGACGTCGGGCAGGTAGCCGATGAGCGCGTGGACCCTGTCGGCGTCGCGCGTCACGTCGTGCCCGAAGACGCTCGCCGAGCCGCTCGTCGGCCGGGCGAGCCCCGCGAGGATCCGGAGGGTCGTCGTCTTGCCGGCGCCGTTGGGCCCGAGGAACCCGAAGACGGAGCCCTCGGGCACCACGAGGTCGACGCCGTCGAGTGCCTTCGCGTGACCGTACGTCTTGGTGAGGCCTGCGACGACGACCGCGGCGCCCTGCGGGTGCGCGGTCATCGGGGGCCGGCCACGTCCGTGTCGCCGCCACTCGGTCGCTCCGGCGCCCCATAGAGCAGATCGGCCGCGGATTGGGCCCTGGTGCGCGCCATGGCCTCGGGCTCGTCGCGCGCCTCCTCGGCCGCCGGCGGCGGGATGCGCCCGATGACCAGGTAGACGATGGATCCGACCAGGGTGGAGAACAGGATGAAGACGATCCACAGCCACTTGCGCCCGCCGAGGACGGCGGGACGCCGCACGATGTCGACGATGCAGAACACCGCCAGCGCGAGCTCGATGAGGCCGACGACGACGATGGCGACGAGTGCCCCCGTCGAGACGCTGACCTCTGTCGCAAACAGTCCGCTCATGCGCTCCTCTTCCCGTCCTCGGTGGCAGTGCGCCCGAGCCTAGCGCACGATTGCGTCCGGCGTCGATACGGGACGGGGTATGGGGAGGAATCGGGGCGCCCGCGGGGCCGGCCCAACGGGCGCCCGTGCTATCCTTCAGCCACGATGGCCAATGCCTCTCCTCTGCTTCCCGCGTATCTCATCATCGGCACGGACCGCCCCAAGGTGCGGCGCGCCGTGACCCGTCTGCGGCAGCGGGTGATCGACGAGGCCGGCAGCGATATCAACGTCGTGATCGTGGATGCGGAGCACGAACCCGTGGAGGTCCTTCTCGATGCGGCGGCCAGCCCGGGGCTGACGCTGGGCACGAGACTGCTCCTCGTCCTCAACGGCCACAAGTGGAAGGTCAAGGCACGGCAGCAGATCGTGGCCTACCTGCACGACCCCATGCCCGAGACGTGCCTGGCGATCGAAGGGGAGACCTTCGCCGCCTCGGACCCGCTGCGCAAGACCATCGGAAAGCCCGGGATGCTCGAGTTCGACCTGCCCCGGAAGTACGAGATGGCGGGGTGGGTGAGGGAGCGCGCGAAGGCTCATCACCTGCCCATGACCACGACCGTCGCCAAACACCTGCTGGACCGCTGCGGGACCGACCCCGGCCACGCGGAGCGGCTCGAGCGCGAAGTGGAGAAGCTTGCCCTCTACTGCCGCGGCGAGGCCGCGACCGAGGACGACATCGACGCCGTCTGCACGCCGGACGACGACGCGCGGATCTTCGATCTGATGGACGCCGTCGGGCGCCGCGAGCGGTCCCACAGCTTCGAGCTGCTCGAAGCCATCTACGCTTCCGGAGACACGCGCAACGACGCCAACGGTGTGCTCTACAGCCTCAAGCGGCACATCGAGAAGCTCGATGAGGCGGCGCAACTGCCGCACGCGGACGCCTCCACCGCAGCGAAGCAGCTCAAGGTCCATCCGTTCACCGCCAAGAAGCTGCTCGAGCAGCGCGAGCGCTTCGACCGGCGCAGGCTCGGCAAGGCCTACCGCGCGCTCGCCGAGGCCGAGGCCGGGCTGCGGGGGAGGGCGCCGGTGACGCTTGAGTCCAGAGGCGGCGTCAACGACGGCGACCGACTCGTGGTGGAGCTGGCGCTCGCGCGCCTGCTGGCGTAGGCGCTCGCCCTGCGCCCATCCGGGCGCGCTCGTCATGCGACCCCGGGCGCAGGAACGGCGAAGCGGGCGGGCCGCGTGCGGCCCGCCCGCTTCGCCGTCAGACGTTACGCGCTCGTCAGGAAGAGAGTTGCGCCACGGTGTGCGCGACGCGGCTCTTCTTGTGGGCGGCGTTGTTCTTGTGAAGGATCCCCTTGGCGGCGGCCTTGTCGATGCGCGAGGTGAGGAAGGTGGCCGTCTTGGTGGCCTCCTCGGTCTGGCCCTCGGCGACCTCGTCCTCGAGCTGCTTGAACAGCGTCTTGAGGGTCGACTTGGTGTGCCGGTTGCGCAGCCGCTGCTTGGCGGCCAGGCGGATACGCTTCTTCTGCTGCTTGATGTTGGCCACGTGATCCCTTCGATCAGGCTAGATTCGTGACAGTTCCAGGTGCAGTGGGGACTGCGTCCGGACGCGAAATGCTATCACGGGCACGCTGCGAGCGGCAAACGTGGCCGGGGATGGGAGGTACCGTGCTCGCTTGCGCGTCTGTGCGCTGCCGTCCGCCGCAAGCAGTGGGTAGCGCCGCAAGCGCGCGGATGAGCGCCGGACTGCGCGAGGCCCAGCGCGTGCGGGTCCTGCGGCCCCGGCCGTGACCCTCCGGCCTCGAAGTCGCCCTCGGCGCCAGGGTCTGGCCGCTGCCGACGACTGTGTGCTCAAACGCGCCCTCCGCGAAGCCCTCCTCGGAGCGGAATACCCTCCAGAGCAGTGCGCGGCCGCCCCGCGAGTTTCAGGTCAGGATGATCGCGCCGGCCTCACGCCGGGCGCTGAGGTGCACCACACGCGGCGCTCTCTGAAGTCCGAACACCGGCAGGCCCTTCGGGTGCTGCCGCCGACGAGACTGCTATCCTCGGCACGAGAGTCATCGACGCTCCCATTCAGCGCAGCTTGCGCGCGATGAGGGGCCAGAAGCCGGAGGCCTCCTGGCTCATCACCCAGACGCTGATGCCGGCGATCGTGGGGTGCTTGGCGCGCAGGGCCGCAAGCTTGGCGGCGACGGCCGTTTCGTCCTGGAAGTACACCACGTGCGTCTCGTCGCCGTCGGTGAAGGTCATCGTCGCCTCCTTCGAGGAGGGGTCGCGGGTCACGGTGGCGTCGTGGTCTTGCGCCAGCGACGCGCCGCGGTGCGCCGAGACGGTGGCGACCGAGCCGTCGTGCCAGTCGAACCCGTAGAAGGGGACGCCCATCGAGATCTTGCCCGGCGGCACCTTGCGCTCGGCGAACGCGAGCACCCGGTCGACCCACTCGAGCGGGGCCTGCGGACCGGGGTCGCCCCAGGAGCCGCTGTAGCTGTAGGTCATGATCTTGAACTCGTCCACGGCCTCGCCGATGCGTCTCCAGTCGGCGTACTTCTGGTTGTCCCACTCGCCGGGCTCGGACGTCTTGGGCATGACGGCGATGGAGAGGAAGCGGCCCTTGGCGTGCAGGGCGTCCGCGAGGTCTTCCACGAGCGCTGAGAAGCTGCTTCGGTCGGTCGGTTTGAGGTCTTCCCAATCGAGGTCGATGCCGTCGTAGCCCATGTTCTCGACGAGGGCGACCAGGTCGTCTATGAAGCGCTGGCGGCGGTCGGGCGAAGCGAGCACCGCCGCCGCGAGATCCCGGCTGAACACGCTTCCCGAGCTCGTCGAGTTGGTCACCGTTGCGAAGAGGTTCAGGTCGTGGTCGCGAGCCGCTCCGACCAGGTCCGGGTCTTCGTCCTCGGCGGTGACGCTTCCGTCCGCCTGCGTGTGGTACCAGTCGAAGTCGATCTCGTCGACGGCGTTCGCGGCGGTCGCCGCCTTGAGTGAGGCGGTGTCGCCGAGCGTCCAGGCGGTCACCCGGTACTTGCGGCCTCCGAGGGGCTTGATCAGGTACCCGAGGGGAGGGTCGCCGGGGCGGTCGAGGTGCGAGCCGAACGGCCCGACTGTGAAGAGCAGTACGACCACCACGGCCAGGACGCCGGCGGCGGCAATCAGGACCAGCAGTCGCTGACGGCGGACGCGCGCCGCCCTCGCCTCACGGGACGCGCGCGCCGCGCGGCGGTCGCCGTCCTTCATTGGAGCCTCTCCTGCGTCGTTGAGCGTGGGTGCAGAGATGCTGCTTCACTCCTCGGAACGCGCATCTGATGGTGGTCTGCCGGCCTCTCCAGACGTCGGCGCAGATCGCCGCCTGCCGGAGCCGAAACGGCAGTGACGACCGACCCTGCCGGCGCTCAGGCTATGAGCATGCCCGCGAGAGGTCAAACGTCGTCCGGGACGGGAGGCCTCCCCCTGTCTCCGCAGAGGGAGAGCATGCAGTCGGAATCCCTCAGCTGGACGCACGCATCCACCTCCACCGGGAGGTTCCCGCCGGCGCCCTTCCCGGTAGCCTCTCCTCATCGGCAGATGTGGAGGACCGGATGTCCTCGAGTTGCGAGTTGTGTGACCGCCCAGTCCCAAAGACGACGAGGTCTGCACATAGATCATGGCGACCGCGGTGACGGCCAGCGACATCTTCTTCCGCGGGTCCGACATCCCCCCAGGTGCCGGATCGCGATGCGCCTGATGATGGGCATCACGAGGCCGCGCAGATCGATCATCGGCCTCGTGCCGGCGGGAGAGGTCGTGGCGGCGGGCCGAACCACGACGAGATACAAGCCCGGTGACCAGGTCTGCGGTCTCACAGGCTTCGGGCTCGGCGCCTCTGCCGAGCACAAGTGCATGAGGGAGACGGACTCGACACACGGGTGGCTGGCGCCGAAGCCGGAGAACCAGACCTACGAGGAGTCGTCGGCGGCGGCCTGCGGCGGGCTGTTGACGCTGCAGTACCTGGCGAAGGGCGACAGCCAGCCCGGCCAGAGAGTACTCGTCTGTGGGGCATCCGGGACTTCAGGCACAGCTGCGGTGCAGTACGCGAAGCACCTCGGAGCGGAAGTCGCCGGTGTCTGCAGCGCGGCCAATGTGGGACAGGTGAAGTCCCTCGGTGCCGACGCTCCAGAGCCCCGCGACACGTACGACTTCGTGCTCGACTCGGTCGGGAAGGCGAAGACGTCCAGGCCGAAGGAGTCCTGCAGAGCGAGCGTTCCCGCAAGAGACAGGTACGTGTCCATCACGTATCCGTCGACGACGGCAACCTCCTGTCGGAGTCGGCCGGCCTGGCCACGATGAAGGAGCTGGTCGAGGCCGGGCACATCAGGTCGGGCGTGGACACGTGTCATGCCCTGGAGGAGGTGGCCGCGGCTCACCGGTGCGTCGGGCAGGGCCACAGGCGAGAGGGAGTGGCCATCACTGGGTGACACGTGGTCGCAGCGTGAAGGGTCGGTCGCTGGGGGCTCGGAGGCGCGCGGCGCCACGCGTGCGCCGTGTCCTCGCCGGTGGTACCGTGGCCCCGACGTGGGGACCTGGCGCAAGATGCTCCGAATGCTATGGATCGCGGTCGTCGCACTGGCGGCGCTCGGGGCGCTCGGCTGCGCCTCGCAGAGAGTAGCCGAGGCGGCCGGCGGCAGCGCCGCCGCCGCTCTGGCCGCCTCATCTGCCCCGTCGCCGTCGGCGAGCCCGTCGGCGCCCTCCGAGCTCGCTGGCTGGTCGAACCGCCGGCTCGCCGCCCAGCTCGTCGTCTGCAGCGTGCCGGCGACGAACCCTCTGGCGGGACGCAAGTTCGCGCGCAAGGGCGTCGGGGGCATCGTCATCCTCGGCAGCGGGGCGCGCAGCAGCATCGGGAAGGACCTCGCCGCCGTCCTGCGCGCCGCTCCGGGCGGCGTCAAGCCGTTCATCGCCAGCGATGAGGAGGGTGGGCAGGTCCAGCGCATTCGGGATGTCATCTACCCCCTGCCGTCAGCGCGCGTGATGGGCGGGTGGAGCGCGTCGAAGACCAGGGAGACCGCCAAGGACTACGGCGCCCGCTTGCGCAAGCTGCACGTCTCTGTGGTGTTCGGACCGGTCGCCGATCTCGATGTCCCCGGCAAGTACATGAGCGGCCTCGACCGTTGCTTCTCGTCCAAGCCCAAGGTCGTCGGCAGCCATGCGGCGGCCTGGGTGAGCGGCCTCCGGGCTTCGCGGGTCCTCTCGACCGTCAAACACTGGCCCGGACACGGATGGGCGTCCGACACTCACAGCGGGGCTGCGCGGATCCCCTCGCTCTCCGTGCTGCGCAGGTACGACATGCTCCCCTTCGAGCGCGCCTTTGATGCCGGCGTGCCGATGGTGATGGTGGGGCACATGCGATCGCGCGGACTCACCGGGGAGCACACGCCCGCCAGCCTCTCACGCAACGCCATGCGCTACCTGCGCTCGCGGGTCGGTGACGACACCGTCATCATCACCGACTCGCTTTCCATGGCGGCGACCACGAAGGCCCTGCGGATCGGCACGCCGGCGGCGGCCGTCCGTGCCCTCAAGGCCGGCGCCGACCTCGCGCTCTTCGCCTCGGGGAGTCCGGACGCGGTGATCGATGCCGTCACGTCGGCGATCCGCTCGGGGCGGCTCCCGCGGGCGCAGGCGGAGGCGTCGGCGCTGCGGGTCCTCGAGCTGAAGCGCAGGACCGGTCTGGCGCCTTGAGGCCCCGACACGGCCGTACACGCGTACGGCGGTCCGGGTCGGGCCGGACTGCTAGACTCCCACGCCGGCGGTGCGCGGGTTCAGGGCGCGACACGTGATGCGCAGTCTCGCCGGGCAGTAGTTCGCAGGCGGCGGTCGAATCTATGGACTCATGAGCGATCACAAGCGCAGGCTCGCCCTCGCGGCGGTCATCGTGGCCTCGGCCACCGCCATCTCCCGTCTCACGGGCCTCGGCCGCGAAGTGATCACTGCGGCGATCTACGGCGTCGACCCGTCCTACAACACCTTCGTCTCGGTCTCGGTGATCCCGCAACTCGTGCAGCAGCTGTTCGCCGACGCGGCGATCAGTGCCGCCTTCGTGCCGGTGTTCACGTCGCTCCTCGCCAGGGGGGAGCGGGAGCGCGCCTACCGGCTCGCCGCCAATCTGCTCGGACTGATCGTGGTGGTGGTGGGCGCCGCCGTGGTGGTCCTCGCGCTGGCCGCCGGGCCGCTCACCCGTTGGATGTATCCGGAGCTCACGACGACTCCCGCGGGGGCGTCGCTGGCCGCCGACCTGCTGCGCATCCTCGTGCCCACGATCCTCTTCCTCTCGATCGCGGGAGCGATCAGCGGCGTCCTCTACTCGTTCGAGCGGTTCACGATGCCGGCGGTCGTCTCCATCGTGTGGAACCTGACCATCATCGCCGCCATCGCCATCTTCAACGACTCGCTGGGCGTCGACGCCATCGCCTGGGGCATGCTCGTCGGCACGGTGCTGGAGGTCGTCATGCTGGCCGGGGCCGCACGTTACCACGGGCGCTGGCTGTGGCCCCGTTTCGGGCTCGCTGATCCGCTCCTGCGCCGCGTGCTGCTGCTGATGGTGCCGATCACGATCACGCTCGGCGTGCTGAACTTCAACGCGCTCATCGGCACCTGGTTCGCCCAGTTCGTGAGCGACCGCGCCGCGGCGGAGATCGGGTACGCCTTCCGCCTCTACCAGCTGCCGCAGGGCATCTTCGCGGTCACCATCGGGACCATCCTGTTCCCCTCGCTCTCGCGGTTCGCGGCGCAGAAAGACGAGGTGCGGTTCCGCGACACCATCTCCCTGGGAGTGCGCCAGATGGTGTTCGTCTCTCTGCCCTTCGTGGCGTGGTTCCTGGTGATGCCGCAGGCGTTCGTGCGCATGGTGTACGAGCGCGGGCAGTTCGGCTCCGGCGCCACGGTCGAGGTCGCCGGGGCGCTGGCGTTCTTCTCGGTGGGCCTGGTCTTCGCCAACTCCAACATCATGCTCAACCGCGCGTTCCAGAGCATGCAGAAGCCGTGGCTGCCCATGTACGTGAGCTTCGGCAACCTGGCCGTGAACGTCGTCCTATGCTGGCTGCTCTACAAGCCGCTGGGCGTGCCTGGGATCACGCTGAGCATGGCGACCGTCTCGGCCGTCAACTTCCTCGCGCTCTTCCTGCTGCTGCGGCGCGACGTCGGGCGCATCGACGGCCGCCGGATGGCCGCGGCGGCCGGCGGAGCTCTGCTCTGCGCCGCGGCCCTCGCGGCCGTCTCCTACGCCGTCTGGTGGGCGCTCGAGGACTACGCCGACGGTGGGTTCCCGCAGCTGGTCGTCGTCGTGATCGCCGCGGTTACCGCCGGCGGCGCCGTCTACCTCGGGCTCGCCAGGCTGCTCAAGCTCGAGGAGCTCAGCGTGGTGCGGCAGGTGCTGCGCCGGCGCAAGGCGGCGACCCCGGCGGATTGACCCCGTGCTCCAGGTCCCTACGCCTCGATGCGGTAGCGGAGGCAGACCACGCCACCGCGGAAGCGGCGCACGTCGAGGAGATCGAGCCCCAGGCAGACGTCCTCCGGCAGGCAGCGCTTGCCGGCGCCCAGGACGATCGGCACGACGAGCAGGTGTAGCCGGTCGACGAGCCTGGCTCTCAATGCCTGCCCGGCGAGATCGGGGCCGCCGATGGTGAGGTCCCTCGCCGCCGCCGCCTTCATGCGCCGGACGGCCTCGGGATCGAACTCCCGCTCGATCCTCGTCCTCGCGGTCGACGGGGCCGCCAGAGTCCTCGAGTACACGATCTTGTCGGCCGCGCGCCAGAGCTGTGCGAAGTCTCTGATGAAGGCCGGCTGGTCCGCGGTGGCACCGGCCGTCTCCCACGCGGCCATCACCTCGTACATGCGGCGGCCGTAGAGGTAGGTCCCGGCGGTCCGCTCGAGGTCGTTGACGAACGTGTGCGCCTCTTCGTCCGGCACGGCCCAGCCGAAGTTGCCGGCCTCGTCCGCGACGTAGCCGTCAAGCGACGCGATCATCGAGTACACCAGTCTGGCCATGCGGGGAGCCTCCCTCGCTGCGAGCCTGTATGATTGGCGGTCGTGACTTCGCTCGACCACATCCGCAACTTCAGCATCATCGCGCACATCGACCACGGCAAGTCGACCCTGGCCGACCGTATCCTCGAGTCCACGGGGACGGT
>DASRZL010000171.1:0-2634 GCA_035686425.1 Thermoleophilia bacterium | reverse complement strand
TGCCGGTCATCTTGCTGCCGCCGCCGTCACAGCTGAGCACGACCTGGTCCCCGATGTCGACGGCGGTGAACGCCGCCCGAGAGGCGTAGATGTCGAGCAGGTGGTCGAGTTCGCCCGGACCGAGCGCCGGCACCTTGGCCTTGCGCGCCGCCTCCTGCGTCGCGTCCTCGAGATCGGCGCGCAGCTCGCTGCGCGTCATCTCGACCATGAACCCGTCGCCCATCCGGGTCGGGATCTTCGCTTCCGTCACGATGGTCTCCCTTGTCCTCGGTGCGCGAACACTCTACGCCTTGCCGGCATCCAATGCTTAAGGAGCGGGATGCGAGCTGGCGCACGCCGCGCCGAAGGGGCGAGGCCTTGTGGCGGCTGAAGCATCGAGACAGGGGTTCGCGGACCGAGAGTCCGGTCCGGCAGGCCGGCGGCCGGCTCGGCCTCCGGGCGCACGGTGGGGAGGTCTCCCAGTGGAGACCGATGCGCGGCACGAGGAGGAGCGCGAGATCGACGCCCGCGTGGTCGCTCAGGCGAGTCACGGCGACCGTGCGGCCTTCACCGCCATGGTCCACCACTACGAGCGCCGGCTCCGCGTGCTCGCCTACCAGATCCTTCAGGACCCGCAGGCGATGGACGACGCCCTGCAGGAAGTCTTCGTGGCGGCGTACGCGGCGCTCCCCGGCTTCAGGGGCGATGCGGCCCTCGGCACGTGGCTGTACCGCATCACCTGCAACGTGTGCCTCCAGTCGCTGCGCACGGCATCCCGCCGTCCGGCGATCGCCGGCGATCCGCCGGACGACAACGATCTGCCGGCCCGCGAAGAGACGGCCGCGGTCATCGACAGGACCGTCATCGCGGAGGCCCTCGCCGGCGCGACCGTGCTCGAGATCCGCGGCGGCAAGATCGCCCGCGAGACGATCTATTGCGACCATCTCACGACGCGGTTGTAGAATCCGACTCCCCGGGGCAGGCAGGCCCCAGGGCGTCCGGGACGGGCCATACCGGCAGTGCGCAGCGCGGCGGATGGCCGGTGTGCGCTTGACCGCTCCCCGGCGCGCCGCCACACTGGACGAGAAGGGGGCCCAACGACGACCATGATCCGACGCACGCTCATCATCGGCGCCGCGCTGCTCGCGGCGCTCTGTCTCCATGTAGGCACGGCTACGCCGGCCCGCGCCGCCTCGCTCGACCACCAGATGCGCGACGGCATCATGGCGCTGCGCGGGCTCATCGACCGCGAGGGAGCCGCTCACTTCTACAAGTATCCGACGCGCTCCACAGTCCGACCCGGCCGCATGCCCGGCGGCTGGTGGCCGGTCGACCCTTGGACGGGGTCGCGTATGCACTCCGGCACGGGCCGGGGTCACTACGCGTACAAGGTCACGCCCGACCGCCGACGCTATCGCCTGATTGGGTACCTCGACGGTCGCGTCGTCATCGTCAGGGGCAGCATGCCGCGCGTGATCAAGCTGGCCTACGACCACCGTGGCGAAGAGGGGATCAACCTCATCCGCCAGTACATCGAGGACTACGCCGCGACCCACGACGGCGTGTACCCGCGGCCCACCGACGTGGCTGCCGACGGCGCCGTCGGCAGCGAGCCCAGGCATCGCTACTGGCCCAGCAACCCATGGGACCACGCCGACATGACCCAGCGCCGCGACAAGGGGTCCTTCTCCTACGAAGTGGCACCCGACAGGTCGTCGTATACCCTGCGCCTGCACCGCGCCCTCAAGAACGACTACGTCCTCACCGGCTCCACCGCGACCAGCCCGTGGCAGCAGCTGCTCGCCAGCCTGGAGGACGAGATCCTTCGGCGTAGCGGGCACGTCCTCGCCGGCTACGTCGACCAGTGGTATCTGCAGCACGGCGGCGCGCTGCCCGGGATCGTCGATCTCGCCGCGGGTGCGGCAGTCGGGTCTGCGCACGACCATTGGCCCCAGGACCCGAGCAGCGGCGCCGCGATGGCTCCGGGCACGGCGCCGGGAGCCTATTCCTACACACCCGGCGCGGGCGGCGCGTACACCCTCACCATCCATCTCCACTCCGGCGACTTCGAGGCCGGCGGCATCGCGCCGTCCCTCGCGGCGCCGGCGCGTGGCTCCGGCACGACGGAGCCCTGACCCACCCCGGAGGCTCACCCCGCGATCACACGCAGGCTCGTCCTCGTCCTGGTGACCGCCGCGCTGGCCCTCACCGCCGCCGCGGTCGTCGTACGCGGCGACGAACGGCGGCGCCTACCCGTACCCGGCGGACCTGACACCGGTGACCTTCGGCACGAGCTTCGCCTGGCCCAGGAACCCGTGGACGGGCGCCCTCACGGCGGCCGGCGACGCACTCGGTGACTTCAGCTACGCCGGCGGCGGCGCCACGTACTCTCTCAAGGCGATGCTCACGACCGGCTGGAGCTCGGCGTTCGGACCGATCCCGGTGATCGGCCAGCTGAGCACGTCGCCGGGCGACTGACGCGGTCCACGTCGCACTGGTCACTGCGGCGGCGACGGCCGTGTACATCGTCAACGCCCGGCCCGCTCCCGGTCGGCCTTGTCGACGATACTCCGAACCTGCTCGAGCACCTCTGCGGGCAGCGGCTCCGGGTGGTGCGTCTCGAGAAGGCCGCGCGCCTTCTCCGAGGCCCGCTGG
>DASRZL010000170.1:0-35434 GCA_035686425.1 Thermoleophilia bacterium | reverse complement strand
TCGAAACCGCTGCCGCGGTCTTCATCGGGGCCTCCCGGCGCCTGCATGACGCCGTCGAGCGTCAGGAACGTCGTCGCCGTGAGTCTCATGCCGCGCCTCCTCTGTCACCGGGATGGTGCCCCAGCCGAACGGGAGCAGAACGCGACATGGGCGCCGAGACCGATGAACGTGAACCCACTCATGCGGCGCCTCGGCGTGGCTGCAACTCTGCCACCACCCTGCGTGGTGGCAACCCACGCCGACTCACGTGGTGGGGCGCGGCGCCGCTACATACGGTCTAGTCGACAGAGAGCGGCGGTCCCACGACCTTCATTCCATGCGCCGCCCAGATGGCGGGGTCCTGGGACGGCATCGAGTCGGCCTTGCTCACCTCGCGGAAGAAGGCTTCCATGTCACCGGCGGGGCTGAACGTGACCAGGATCCGTCCGGGTCCCGTGGATGCCCAGACGTGCGGCACGCGGCGCGGCCCGAGGACCGAGTCGCCGGGCCGCAGGACGTGCCGAGCGCCGCCCACCTCGATCACGAACTCGCCCTCGAGCGCGTAGAAACACTCGTCCTGTTCGAGATGCAGGTGCCTCGGTGGGCCACCGGGCGCGTGGAAGGTGTTCTCGAGCACCAGAAGCTCCGCTGTGATCACCTTGAATGCGATAGTGCTCACGCCGAGGCTGAGGCGCTCACCGAACCGATCCTCCCCGACGCGCACGGCGCCGGTCGCTGCCGTGAGGCTCATGACGCCATCCTTCCTGACAAAGGGTGTAACCGGATGGTCCCCACCAGTGGCGGCCGACGAACCTTCATCGAGACGCGAGGGCTGCCTCGATGCGCCGAGGCAGGTCGCGTTCGCCGAGCTCCGAGCAGAGCGGCGCGAAGCCGGGCCGGACGCCGCGCCACTCGAGATCGGCGACGTCCTCCTCCAAGGGCACGTCCAGGCGAAGGGTCGCAAGGCGCAGATACAGCCGAGCTTCGTCGCGGCCCGCCCGGAGGCTCTCGATGAGGCGGGCCGCCCGCGCGGCGGGAAGGCCGAGCTCGGCCGGGTCGTCCGGGATGGCCTCGAGGTGGCCGAAACTCGCCAGCACGGTGGCGGCCGACTTGGCTCCCCAGCCCGGAATGCCCGGGAAGCCGTCCGCGGAGTCCCCGACGAGCGCCAGCCAATCGGGGATGGATGCGGGCGGGACGCCGAACTTGCGGATCACGCCGTCCTCATCCAGCACCAGGTCCCGGCGGCGATCCCACGCGACGACCCGATCGCCCACCACCGCCTGCGCGAGATCCTTGTCCGGCGAGCAGAGCACGACCTGGTCCACGCCCGGCAGATCGCGGAAGCGGGCGGCGGCCGCAGCGAGGGCGTCGTCGGCCTCGAACTCCACCATCGGCCACACGACGACGCCCAGCGCCCGCACGGCCCTCTCGGCAAGCTCGAACTGCGCCAGAAGGTCGGGGTTGACGCCGGCGCCCGTCTTGTAGCCGGCGTACAGCTCGTTGCGGAACGACTCGATGACGTGATCGAAGGCGCAGGCGACGTGCGTCACCCCCGGCGTCGAAAGCAGCAGCCACAGGCTGCGCAGCAGGCCGACCGTCGCGCCGACCTCGCGACCCTCGGCGTCCCGTCGCGGCGGCGCGCCGAAATGGCTGCGGAACAGCTCGTAGGTCCCATCGACGAGGTGGATCCTCATGGCGCGGTCACGCGCCGAACCGGCGGACCGCCCGCGCATGCGCCCTGGCGGCTTCAACCTCGCGGTCTCTCGGCACGGCGGTCGTCACGAGCGAAGCGAGGAGCTCCGCAGTCACGTCGGCCACTCGCTCGACGGCCCGGTCGAACGACTCCCGATTCGCCTCAGACGGATGCGTGGACCCGCTGACTTTGCGCACGTACTGGAGCGCGGCCGCCCGGATCTCCTCGTCGGTCGCGGGCGGCTCGAAGTTGAACAGCGTCTTGATGTTCCTGCACACGGGGGCCACCTCGTCTCGGGGAACGCCGCACGAAGGTGTGGTGCGCCGTGCGGACACCCAAGTACGTGCCCGGGCGCACCTGACGCGAATCACGGCGTCGACAGGGACCCTCGGCGCCGGCGAGTCAACCGACGGCTCCCCCCCGGCCGACCCCACAGCGACGCGCGATCAACTCCTTGAGCTCGTCGCGCGTGCGCGGCGAGGGCACGTCCGGCGGCAGCACTCCGCAGTCGCGGAGCGTCTGGGCGATATCCGCCACCCACGGCATACGCAGACCGCTGTGGGCCAGTTCGGCGGGATCGTGCATCACGTCCTGAGGTTCGCCGTGCGCGACGATGCTGCCGTCGCGAAGCACGGCTACTTCGTCGGCCCACTCGTAGGCGAGACTCATGTCGTGGGTCGCCACCACGAGCGTGGTGCCGGCCTCGTGCAGGCGGGTCAGAAGACCCATGAGGTGCCAGGACCCGCTGGGGTCGAGGCCGGCCATCGGCTCGTCCAGGATGAGCACGTCGGGGCGCATCGCGACAGCGCCGGCGATGGCCGCGCGCTTCTTCTGCCCGTAGCTGAGCATATGCGTGGGGCGATCGCGCAGGTGCGCGATCTCAAGCGACTCCAGCGCCTCCTCGACGCGGTCGCGCGTCACGTCCTCGGACAGCCCGATGTTCAGCGGCCCGAAGGAGACGTCCTGGTATACGGAACCGGCGAAGAGCTGGTCGTCGGGATTCTGGAAGACGAGGCCGACGGCGGTGCGCAGCGCCGTGAGACCGGCGCGGTCGTAAGCGACGGGCTCGCCGCGCAGCAGGACGGCGCCGGCCGCCGGCCGGTTGGTGCCGTTCAGGTGCAGCAGCAGCGTGGTCTTGCCGGCCCCATTGGCGCCGACGATCGCCAGTCGGCGGCCCTCGCTCACCTCGAGCGAGAGCCTGTCGAGACCGGCGACGTCGCCGTAGCTGAACATCAGGGCCCTGGCGGAGAGGATCGCCGGCGTCACGCGAGCACCCAGACCAGAGTGACGAGGACGACGCTCGCCTGCACCGTGACGATGAGCGCGATGTGCGCGGCGGAGACGGCGGACTCCTCGTCGAGCACTCGCAGGTCGCCATGCCAGTTGCGAGCCGCGAGGCCGTTCTCCATCGATCTCGCGCGCTGCAGAGCACGGCTGAAGAACGAGGCCGTCAGCATCCCCAGGGAGTGGTACGACCGGCGCAGCGACCTGTAGCCGAGCCGAGCCGCCTGCGCCCGCCGGGTCGCGGCCACCGTCTCGACGAACGTCCAGATGGAGCGATAGACCAGAGCCGCCACCTCGACGACGACCGCCGGTATGCCGAGCCGCCGCAGCGCCTGCAGGATCTGCGGCAGGGGCGTGGAGAGCGCCAGGAAGAGCATGCTGCTGAGACCAGCGAGCGAGCGCAGCGCCACGCCGAGCGCCAGTCCGGTCCCTCCCTCGGTGATGCCCAGGCGGACGATCCAGGGGCCGCCCAAGGACAGACTCACCAGCAGGGGCACCACGCCGATGAACACGAAGACGGCGGGAACGAGCATCACCTTGCAGTAGGTCCGCAGCGGCACGCGTGCGATCGCCAGCGCGGCCGCCACGGTGACCACGATGACGAGGACGTCCCCTGGGACCGGCGGCAGGAGCACGGCGAGCAGCAACATGCCGCCGGAGAAGGCCATCTTCTCCAGGGCGCTGACCCGTGCGAGGCGATTGCCGTGCGCCGCCGCGTCCAGGACGTTGAGGGAGGAGCCCTGCTCCCGCCGCGTCATGTCGCCACGTCGGCGACGCACGTGACGGATGTAGAGCGCGACCGCTGCGATGCCGATCGCGGCCTGAAGGGCGAAGAGCGCATTCTCGACGGCCCCGCTCCCCGGCCGCCACCACGACTCGATCCACGGGCGATAACCGGGACTGAGCTGGCGGATGGCCACGCTGGCGCCGTCGTCCGCACCGGCGAAGTCAAGGACGCCGCTGGCGACGAGCGCGGCTCCGGCAACGAGCACGAGCAGGGTGACGCCGGCGGCGAGCGCGGCCCGGCGGAAGACGACGATGGGCCGCGGGTCGTCATCGAGGAGTCCGACCGCCTCCAGGTCGGCCCTGCCGTGAGCGAGGAGGGCCTGGAACACGAACAGCGTGAGCACGCCCTCGACCACCGCGAGCGGCAACTGGGTCACTGCGAAGATCCCGGCGAACTTGGCGAACGATCCGACGAATCCGCTTAACGAGTCGGGAAACGCCCATGCCAGCTGCGCGGACGTGGTCAGATAGGTGGCAAGGTCGCTCAGCGTCGCGGCGAACAGCGCGGACACCGGGACGGAGACCCCTCGCCCGCGCGCGAAGCGATAGGCGCCGTAGGCGACGAACGAGCCCACGATCGCCATGGAGAACACGTTGGCCCCCAGGGTCGTGATGCCGCCGTGCCCCAGCAGGAGCGCCTGGAACAGGAGCACGATCGTCCCCACGAGGATCATCACCCACGGTCCGAACAGGACGGCGCCCAGACCGATACCGGTCGGGTGCGACGAGCTGCCGGTCACCGAAGGCAGCTTGAGCGCCGAGAGCACGAAGCAGAAGCCGCCGGCGGCGCCCAGGAGCAGCAGGGAAGACCGTTTCTCCGCGATCGTCTTCTTCGTGCTGCGCACGCTCTGGATCACAGCCGGCGCGGCCGCGGCCGTCCAGACGGCGGCGTAGACGGGCGGCAGATAGCCTTCCATGATGTGCATGCTCAGGCCTCCCCCGCCGCCGACGTGGCGTCCGGACCCGGCATGCGGCTATCCTGTGCAGCGACCAGCAGCGACGAGGTGACCCGATGGACGGATCCGACGACGGTCGGGGAGACGGAACGCAGGTCAAGCGCTACTACCCCGTGGTCCTCGACCTGCGCAGTCGCGCCTGCCTCATCATCGGCGGCGGCGCCGTGGCGCTGCGCAAGGCCCGTGGGCTGATCGCCGCCGGCGCCGACGTCACCGTCGTCGCGCCCGAGTGCCTGCCCATGCCCGATGAGGTCACGATCGCTCTCAGGCCGTTCGTGGACGCCGACCTCGACGGCGTCGCGCTCGCGATGGCCGCCACCGACGACCGCGAGCTCAACGCCCGCGTCGCACGCCTGGCCCGCGAGCGCGGCGTGTGGGTCAACGTCGCCGACGACCCCGAGGCGGGCGACGCGATCCTGCCCGCCGTCGCGCGGCGCGGCGACCTGCAGATCGCCGTCTCCACGGGCGGCGCCAGTCCCGCTCTGGCACAGCGCCTGCGCGAGCGACTCGAGGACGAGTTCGGTCCGGAGTACGCCGAGCTCGTCGCGCTGCTCGGCGCCCTGCGCGCCGCGTGGGAGCCGCGCGCGATCGCGGCCGGCGTTCCGCCGGCTGCGCGGCGTGCGGCCTGGCACGCGGTGCTCGACCTTCCGCTCGCCGGCATGCTCGCCGACGGCTGCCGGACAGAAGCCGAGGCGCTGGCGCAGGCGATCCTCGAGCGCGTGCTGGCCGACGCTGGCCAGTAGGACAAGCCGCTCGGGGCCGGCGGCCGGCCTCCGCGAGCGGGCCGCTCCATACGCCGCTTCGAGCGGCTCCGGCCGCAGATCTCCTCTGCCGGGCGAGACCGGGTTCACGACACCGCCGCCGGTCCCAGGCGCTCCACGATGAGATGGACGACAGCGACCGACGACGCCTCCGCCGCCTCGCCGTCCACACGCAGACCGAGGCCTCTCGCCGTGGCAGTCGTCGATGGGCCGATGCTCACCACGAGCTGCCCTTCGGCCGGGCCGGACGGGTACGCCTCCAAGAAGCGCCGTGCCGTGTTGGAGCTGGCGAACGCCACGGCGTCGAACTCGGCGACGTCGGGGAGCGGCGCGCGGTCGTCCACGGCGAGCCGGAAGACCGGCATCTCGGTGGAAGTCACCCCGCGTGCGTCGAGCCCCCGGAGGACGTGGTCGCCGCCGCCGTCCTCGCCGAGGAGGAGCATGGTCTCACCGGGCAGCGCCGGCAGCCCGGCGCCGAAGCCGGCGGCCGTCTCCGGCGAATAGTCCACGCGCAGTCCGTTGCGTCGGAGGTGCGCGGCCGTCGCCGGACCGACCGCAGCCAGACGCGCCTCTCCCAGGCCGCGCACGTCCCGGCCGAAGCCGGCGAGCTGCTCGAGCAGGCTCTCGAGGGCGCCCGGTGAGGTGAAGACGAGCCAGTCAGGGGCGGAGAGGCGGCCCAGGAGGTCCGCCGGCGCCGGCAGCGTCTCCGAGCGCAGCACCGGCACCTCGGCGGTCTCCGCGCCGGCAGCCTTCAGCAGCCGCACGATCTCGCTCGGCCGGCGGCGGACGCGGGGCACCAGGACGCGCCGGCCGGCCAGCGGCTGCGAGTCGTGCCACACGAGCGCATCACGCAGGCGCACGACGTCGCCGACGACGATCAGCGCCGGCGGCCGAAGCCCCGCCTCGCGCACACGTGTGACGATGTCCGCGAGCGTACCCGTGACCACGCGCTGGCCCGGCGTGGTCCCGCGCTCGATCACCGCCGCCGGCGTCTCGGGCGCACGGCCCTCGGCGACCAGGCGCTCGGCGATGCCGGCCAGGTTGGTGAGCGCCATGAGGAAGACGAGCGTGTCCGCGCCGTGGGCGATGCCCGCCCAGTCGAGGCGCGACTGGGGCTTGGTGGGATCTTCGTGCCCGGTGATGACGGCGAAGCTCGAAGCATGGCGACGGTCAGTCACCGGAATGCCGGCGTAGGCGGGCACCGCAACCGCCGAACTCACGCCGGGCACGACGATGAAGGGGACGCCGCGGTCGCGCAGGTGCGATGCCTCTTCCCCGCCGCGTCCGAACACGAAGGGATCGCCGCCCTTGAGCCGCACCACGCACTTGCCCTGGAGGGCGTGCTCCGAGAGCAACTCGTTGATGCGCGGCTGCGGCACGGCGTGAACGGCCGCCTGCTTGCCGACGTAGATCAGCTCTGCGTCGGCGGGCGCCAGGGCCAGCATCGAGTTGTCCGCGAGACGGTCGTAGACGACGACGTCGGCGCGCGCCAGGGCGTCGGCGCCGTGGCGCGTGAGCAGCCCAGGGTCGCCCGGGCCCGCACCGACCAGATACACGGTGCCTGAGGCGGCGCCGGCAGCGTTCGTCATCGTGCCTCCAGTCCGACGATGTGCTCCAACAGGTCTGCATCCAGGTACGCCTCGACGTGGTCGGCGAGACGGTCGATGTCGTCGTCCGGCGACGGCGCGCCGCTCTCGCGCGCCGGCAGGCCCAGCGCGGCGCGCAGCCCGTTGAGGAAGGCGCCGCGGAGCGTCGGGTGGTCGAAGAGGCCGTGGACGTAGCTGCCGCAGACGGCGAGGGAGGGGCCCGGGACCTCAGAGATGGGACCGGCGCCGGGCAGCGCGACGGCGCCATCCTCGTGCTCGGAGCCGTCGGCGCCGCGCACCCGCAGCAGCGGGGCGGCGCCGCTCCCGAGTACCGTGCGGCCCATGTGGATCTCGTAGCCGTGAAGCGGCGTGCCGGCAGGGCCCAAGAGAGCGGCGGAGCTGATGCCTTGCGCGCCTGCCGCCCCGGCGCCGAGCACCTCGCCCTCCACGCGCACGGTGCGCTTGTCGCCGGCGAAGGTCGTCTCCGCATCCAGCAGCCCGAGACCGTCCATACTCCCGGCGTCGGACTCGACGCGCTCCGGGTCGTGGATGCGACGGCCCAGCATCTGGTAGCCGCCGCAGACGCCGATCAGCGGCGTACCGGCGGCGGCGCGGGTCTGCACCGCCACCGCCAGCCCACTCGACCGCAACCACGCCAGATCGGCGATCGTGCTCTTGGTGCCCGGCAGCACGATCGCCGCGGCGCCCTCGAGCTCAGCGGGAGTGGTGACGTACCGCACATTCACATCCGGTTCATCGGCCAGCGCATCGAAGTCCGTGTAGTTGCTGATGAACGGGAGGCGCACGACCGCGATCTGCAGCGGCGCGTCCGGCTTTGCCCGGCGCCGCCGGTCCTCGATTCCCAGCGAGTCCTCCTCGTCCCCGCGCCAGCCGGTCAGCATGGGCACGACGCCGAGCGTGGGCACCCCAGTGCGCATGCGCAGGAACTCGATCCCCGAGTCGAGCAGGGTCGCGTCACCGCGGAACTTGTTGATCACGAAGCCCGCGATCAGCTCGCGCTCCTCGGGTGTGAACAGCTCCATGTGCCCGACCAGACTGGCGAACACGCCGCCGCGGTCGATGTCACCGATGAGGAGCACCGGGCATTGCGCGTACCGCGCAACCTTCATGTTGACGATGTCCTGATCGCGCAGGTTGACCTCGGCCGGGCTGCCGGCGCCCTCGATGACGATGAGGTCGTTGGCCGCGCGCAGCCGCTCGTAGGCGGCGGTGACGGCGGGCCACACCTCCGGCTGGTAGGCGTGGTACTCGCGCACGGACATGTGCCGCACCGGGCGGCCGAGAACGATGACCTGGCTGCCGGTCTGCGAGCTGGGCTTCAGTAGCACCGGGTTCATGTCCACGTGTGGCTCCACGCCGGCAGCGCGCGCCTGATAGGCCTGGGCGCGTCCAAGCTCGCCGCCCTCGGGCGTGACGAACGAGTTCAGCGACATGTTCTGCGCCTTGAACGGAGCGACGCGATAGCCGCGACGGGCGTAGATGCGGCAGAGCGCGGCCGCGAGCACGCTCTTCCCGGCATGCGAGCCGGTACCGACGCACATGATGGCGCGGGCGGATGAGGTCACAGCTCCACTCCTCTGCGGGCGGGGACATCTGGATATGGGTGGCGGACGGCCGCCATCTCGGTGACGAGGTCGGCGGCGGCGAGCAGCCCTTCGGGGGCGCCGCGGCCGGTCGTGACGACCTCCTGGTGAGCAGGGCGAGCGGAGACAGCGGCGAGGACCTCGTTCAACTCGACGAGGTCATGCCGCAACGCGGCGTGCAGTTCGTCCAGCACCACGAGGTCGCAGGACGGGTCGGACAGCGCTGACGCCGCGGCGGCCCAACCAGCGGCGGCGGCGGCGCGGTCCTCGGGCGTCGGTGCGCCGCGCAGCAGGCCGCTGCGCTGGACCGCCGGGCGCACGACGTGCACCCCGGCCGCCCGCAGCGGCGCCAGCTCCGAGCTCTCGCGGCCACCTTTGACGAACTGGACGAAGGTCACCGCAAGGCCGGCGCCACGGGCACGCAGCGCCTGGCCGGCGGCGGCCGTCGTCTTGCCCTTGCCGTCGCCCGTGTAGACCTGAAGGAGGCCGCTCGAGAGGTGTCGCATCGTCGCGACCTCAGGTAGCCCCGGCTGCTCCGCGAGCCACGCGAGCACCTCGGTCGCGGTCGTGGCGACTCTGAGCGGACCGGCGGCGGCCCCCGCCGCGGCCGGCGGCGCCGGCCTCGCGACCACGACCACCGTGGCGCCGGCGAGCTCGGCGGCGCGGAGCTTCGCGTCCAACCCCCCGGCGGCGCCGCTCTCCTTGGTCACCATCACCTTGGCGCCGAGGTGGCGCAGCAGAGCTGCGTCCAGCTCGGCGCTCGTCGGCCCTTGCATCCCGACGACGTCCCGCGGCTCCAGGCCGGCGGCCGCACACGCGGCCAGAGCCTCGGCGGTGGGCAGGACGCGCGCGACGACGCGCACGCCGGCGGCGCCCGCGGCTCGCGCGTACACGTCGACGGTCTTGCTGCCGACGGTGAGAAGGATGGCGGCCGGGGCCTGGCCATCCTGCGCGCCGGTGTGGCCGGCGGCGATCTCGACCGCCAGGCGCGCCGCCTCGGGAGCCCCGGACGCTTGGACTACGTCGCCGGTCAGCTCCCCGGCCGGCCGCTGGAAGCGCAGGTACGGCCTGCCGGCTCGCGCGCAAGCTGCGACCGCCGCGCTCGAGACGAGCTCAGCGAACGGGTGGGTCGCGTCCACGACGACGTCGGCGTCCGCGACCAGGCGCGCCAGTTCGTCCTCGTCCAGCGCGCCGGCACGGACCTCGGCGCCGGCCGGTGCGGCCAGCCGGGCGCCGTAGTCGCTCACGGTGCTCAGCAGCACCTCGTGGCCTGCGCGCAGCATCTCGGCGGCCAGCTCACGGGCGTCGCTCGTTCCTCCGAGGAGAAGGATCACGTGCGATACCCCCGCGGCGTGACCATGCGTCCGTCGCGCACCATCGTCGCGCTGTTCCCGACGATCAGTATCGTCAGCATGTCGACGTCCTCTTCGAGCAACTCGCCCAGCGTCGTCACGCGCGCCGCCTGCCCGTCGCGGAGCGCGTTGCGCACCAGGCCGACGGGCGTGCCGGGCGCGCGCCGCTCGCGAAGGATGCCGAGCGCGCGCCGCAGCGGTTCGTGCCGCTTCGTGCTCCGTGGGTTGTAGAGCGCGATCACGAAGTCTCCGTCGGCCGCGCCGGTCAGCCGTCGCTCGATGACTTCGAGCGGCGTGAGCAGGTCGCTGAGGCTGACGACGGCGAAGTCGTTCATGAGCGGCGCGCCGAGACAGGCTGCCGCAGCGCTCGCCGCTGTGACGCCGGGCACGATCTCGACGGTGACCGGCGAGCCCTCCGGCAGCAGCTCGAGGACCAGACCGGCCATGCCGTACACGCCGGCGTCGCCGGTACTGATGACCGCGACGCGAGCCCCGGCCGTGGCCTCGGCGACGGCCGCCTCCGCCCGCACCGCCTCCTGGCGCATGCCGCTGGCGACCGTGCGCTTGCCGGCCGCCAGATCGGCGACCAGTTCGAGGTACGGTCTGTAGCCGACGACGACGTCGGCGGCGGCCAGCGCCGCCACCGCCGCGGCCGTCAGATGGTCTCGTCCGCCTGGTCCCAGGCCGACAAGCCACAGATGTCCTGCGCCAGCGCCACCGTCACACCGTCCCGCGCCAGTCTCGGCGCGAGGAGGTGCGTCTGGGCGCCGGCCAGCATCGCTGCCGGTTCGCATACGGCTGCCACTCCTGTGATCTCTTCCACGAATCCCGGCTCTCGCAGCACGCCCTGCAACAGGCGGATGCGCTCCCGGTCGATGATCTGCACGGGCACGCCCAGCCGCCCGGCGGCGGCGAGGATCCCCGCTTCTTCGCGCTTCATGTCGATGGTCGCGAGGGTGCGTACGTCCTCACGCGTCTTGCCGACGGCGGCCAAGGCTTCGTCCACCGCGGTCAGCACCTGCTCCTCGCTGACCCCCTTTCGCGCGCCGACGCCGAGCACGATCCGGCGACGGGCCTCGCTGCCGGTCGTCACGACCGGCTGCCCGCACGTTTCGGCGGCGATCTGCTCGGCCAGCCTGTTCGCGCCGCCCTCGTGCCCGGAGAGAAGGCTGACGGCGAAGCGGCCGGCATCGTCCACCACGACGACCGCCGGGTCGTCGTACTTGCTCGCCACGTGCGCGGCGATGGCGCGCACCATGATGCCGCTGGCCATCACACCGACGATCGCAGCGTGGTCTGGCCACAGGCGACCGATCAGCTCGCCCAGCCCGCCCTCGTACGGCTGGATCTCCGCGAGGTATGGCTTCGCCGCCCACAGCGTCACGCGGCCCGGTTCCGCGAACCGGCCGCGCAGGCCGAGCGCCAGCCGCGCGCCCTCAGCGGACGCGGTGACGATGGCGATCCCGCCCGGGCGCGCGACGTGGATCATGTCAGCCGTCCTCCGCTGTGCGGTAGCCATGCGTGAACCCGGCGTCGTACAGGAGGGAGGGGTCGCCTTCGTTGAGGAGCGCGTCGCCGACCAGGATCATCGCCGTGCGGTCCACGCCGGCCTCCTCCGCCTGATCGGCTATGGTCGCGAGAGTGCCACGCAGCAGCACCTGCTCCGGCCAGGACGCCCTCTGGACGATGGCCGCGGCCGTCTCCGCAGGGTAGTGCTCGCACAGTGCGGCGACCGTGCCGCGAAGGTCGCCGGCCGAGAGGAAGATGGCCATGGTGGCCCGGTGGGCGGCGAGCGCGGCGATGGCCTGGCCCTCGGGCACCGGCGTGCGCCCCGGCTGGCGCGTGATGATCACCGTCTGAGAGACGCCGGGCAGCGTGAGTTGGGCGGGCAGCGCCGCAGCCGCGGCGACGAACGAGCTCACGCCGGGCACAACCGCGTAGTCGATCTCGAGCCCGTCGAGGGCGCGCATCTGCTCACCGATCGCGCCGTAGAGGCTCGGGTCACCGGTGTGCAGGCGCACGACAGCCTTGCCCGCGGCGTGCGCCGCGGCCATCACCTCGATCTGCTCACGGAGATCCATGCCCGCGCTGTCATGCAGCGCGCAGCCGTCACGAGTCCAGCCGAGGACGGCCTTCGGCACGAGCGAGCCCGCGTAGACCACGACGTCCGCCTCCTCGAGCAAGCGGCGACCTTTGACGGTGACGAGCTCGGGATCGCCCGGGCCGGCACCAACGAACCAGATCATGGCTTCTCCTCCCGATGCATGAGCACGGTCGTGAAGTACTCGCGGTCGGCCGCCCACGAGCGCAGGTCCCGGGTGGAACTCGCACGCGCCTGCGAGGCGCGGCGCACGGCCACTGCCTCTGCGCCGGACGCGTCCACCAGGTCGGCCAACGCCTCGAGATGCCGACCGGCCTTCATGAAGACGAGGTTGGGAACCAACGCCAGCAACGCGCCGGGGTCGGCCGGCGGCTCGTCCGGCCAGACGAGCAGAGGTTCGCGGCCCTCGGCCAGCGGACGGCCGACGGCCGCGGCGCAGGCGGCCATGGCGGTAACGCCGGGGACCGTCTCTGCGGCGACGTCCGGCGCGGCCCGGCGCAGCGCCGCCAACACGTAGCTCCACGTGCTGTAGAGCATGGCGTCGCCGAGAGTGACGAAGACGACCGGAGGCGATGCGGCGGCGAGGCGGAGCAGTGTCGCCGCCGCGTCGTCCCACGCGGATGCAAGCTTGCCGCGGTCCTCGGTCATGGGAAAGTGCCCGATGACGACCTCGCAGGCGGCCGGCAGGTACTCGCGCGCGATGCTGAGCGCGAGGCTCTCGCCCCCGCGGCGCGGAGCGGGCGCCATCACGGCGCCGGCGCCGCGCAGCACCTCGGCGGCGCGCACCGTGAGCAGCGCCGGGTCGCCCGGCCCGACGCCGACACCGTAGATAGTGGCGGTCATCGTCCTCCTCCCCCGGCCCGTGCGGCGCCGTCGTCAGAGCGCACCGCGCTGGTCACCCATACGGGGTTCAGGGCCTCGAAGCGGAGAAGGGGGCCCGCGGCCACGCCGCGCGCGACGCTCACCTGGCTGCAGGAGAAGGCCATCCAGGGCGGGCGACGCAGGGCGGTCGCTGCCTTCGCCGTCGTCTCCAGACAGATGGTGTTGCAGACGATCCGGCCGCCGGGGCGCAGCAGCGCCGCGGCGGCCTCGAGAATGGCGTCCAGCCTGCCGCCGCTGCCACCGACGAGGACGCAATCGAACGGCGTCGAGGCCACGGTGGCCGCCCGGCCGGTCAGCGCCTCCGGAGCCACCCCGGCGATGACGGTCACGTTGGCGAGGCCGAACCGCGCGACGTTGAGACGCAGCAGGTCGAGAGCAACCGGGTCGCGTTCCACGGCGACCACCTCGCCGTCCGGGCACAGCAGCGCGGCCTCAACCGTCAGGCTGCCCGTGCCGGCGCCGACGTCGAGGACCCGGTCGCCCGGCCGTAGACGCGCCGCCGAGATGGTCACGGCGCGCACCTCGGCCTTGGTCATGGGCGCGTCGCCGCGCGCGAAGAGCTCGTCGGGGATTCCGGGCGGCACCGCGCCGCGCACCCGGTCGCTCCCGGTGTCACCAGCCGTCATGCCGGCTCCTCTCGTTCGATGAAGACCACCGACAGTGCGGCGAAATCGCCGGCGGCGATCGCCGGAGCGCTGCCCGTCGTGACCCGCTCGTCGGCCTCCCCTAGGCGCTCCAGCACGGAGACCGAGCGCGACAGGCCTGCTGAGACCAGCGCTTTGGCGAGCGCCTGTGGGGGGTGGACCGCGTCGGTCAGGGCGAGCACCCGGGGGTGCTCCGCGGCGGCGGTCACGACTCCGTCAGGCTCGAGCCCGTGCGCGCTGGCGAACGCCAGATCCTGCCACGGCCGGTTCAGGCGAGCGGCCGCGAGCTGTACCGAACTGATGCCCGGCAGCGTCGTGACGCGCGCCTCGGGCAGCAGCCGGCGCAGGGTGGCGGCGATCCCGTAGAACCCCGGATCGCCGCTGGCCAGCACCACGACGCGGCGCCCTGCGCAGCTTCTGAGCGCCACGGCGAGCTCGGCCATGCTGCCGGCGATGACGATGCGCTCGGCGCCGGCGGGCGCGAAACGCTCCAGCTGCCGGCGCCCGCCGGCGACGACCTCAGCGGCGCGTACGGCGCGCCACGCCGCCGGCGTGAGCCACTCGTCGGCGCCGGGGCCGGTGCCCGCCACCGTGAGCTCGAGCGCCGGAGGGGCCGTATCGGCCGGCGTCCCGGCCGCCTCCACGGCGCGCAGCGCCGCCGAGCGGCCGAGGATCTGGCCGTCGTAGGCGACGATGGCGCAGTCGCAGCTCACGGCGGCGCCGTCTCGACGCCGTGCCAGGCGCTCACCGGCACGGCGTACGACACGATTCGCGACATCGTCCCACACGTCGTCGAGGCCGGCGCCGGCGAGCAGCGCCACGGCGGCCTCGGCGGTGGGGAGCTCGAGCAGCTTGACGACGAGCGTGGGCGGCGCGCCGGCGGCGGCCGCCAGCGCAGACAGCGTCTCCAGCCGCGCGTCGCCGTAGCGGCTGTGCGTGTTCCACAGGCCAGCCGCCACCTTGACCAGCTTGCCGGGGTGGCCGACGAGCACGACGCTCTCGACGCCCGCATCAGCGCAATGATCGAGCAAGTCGCCGGCGAAGTTGGAGCACTGCACGATGGCGGTCTCGGCGGCGCCGAACAGGTCGCGCGCGGCGCGCTCGCCGAAGCCGCCGGGCGCCAGATACAGGGTCCTCCGGCCGTCGGCCAGGGCCATGTCCACCTGGGGAAGCAGCGAGCGCAGCCAGGCGTCCTCCGATTTCGGGATCACCCGCCCGGAGGTGCCCAGCACGGAGAGCCCGCCCTCGACGCCGAGTCGCGGATTGAAGGTGCGTCGCGCGATCTCCTCCCCGCCCGGGATGCTCACGGTCACGCGGAGGGGACCCGCCGGCAACGCGTCGCGAACGGCGGCAGAGATCATCCTCCGCGGCACAGGATTGATGGCGGGCTCCCCCGGATCCAGTTGCAGGCCGGCCCGGGTGACGGTGCCCACGCCCGGGCCGGCGACGAAGACGATGCCGTCCGCGGCGCCGGAGCGGCCGGTCGCTCCGCCGCCGGAGTCCTCAGCCGCGGCGGCGCCGAGGTCCTCGACCGCGGCCACGACCGTCATGCCGTCGGTCACGTCCGGGTCGTCGCCCGCGTCCTTGACGACGGCCGCGCTGGCGCAGCCCTCTCGCGGCCGATCGAGCCACTCGACCGCGAGCGTCACGCGATCGCCGCCGGGCAGTTCCACCTCGACGGCCTCGCAGCGCTCGCCGGCCAGCGCCAGCGCCGCGGCCTTCGCGGCCGCGGCGGCACAGGTGCCAGTGGTCAGGCCTGTCCGCAGTTCCGGGTCCACGGCGCTCAGGCGTCCTCCTCCAGCACGCGCAGCAGCGCGTTCACGGTGGCCGCGGCAAGGGGGCTTCCGCCGCGAGTGCCCTCGATGGCGATGAACGGCAGATCGGACGCGATCAGCGCGTCCTTGGACTCGGCGGCGTCGACGAAGCCGACCGGCATGCCGATCACCAGCGCCGGTCGTGCGACGCCCTCTTCCGCCAGCGCCAGCACCTCGCGCAGTGCGGTCGGCGCGTTGCCCAGCGCCACCACCGCGCCGTCCAGACGCGCGCCGAAGGCGCGCATGGCGCAGGCCGCGCGCGTGCGGCCGCTGCGCTTCGCCTCGGCCGCGACCTCCGGATCGGCGATCAGACACTCGACGGCGCCGCCGTGGGTCGCGACCCGGTCCTCGTTCACGCCGATGCGCACCATGTGCGTGTCGGTGAACACGGACGCGCCGGCGAGCAGCGCCGCCACCCCGGCCTCGACGGATCCTGGCGAGAAGCGGACGGCGTTCGCCAGCGAGGGGTCCCCGCTGGTGTGCACGAGACGCTTCACCACGGTCAGCTCGCCCTTGGACCAATCGCCGGCGGGGAGCAGCCCGTCGATGATCGCCATGCTGCGGACCTCGATCTCGTGCGGCTTCAGTCCAGGCATGTCGCCTCCTCGGCGCGCTCCGCGAGGATCGCGGCGATGCGCACGTCGGCGCCGAGCGGCCGGCCGAAACGGAAGACGATGCCGGGGTGGGCCGCCGTGAACCCCGCCAGCATCTCGGGGATATCCCGGCGAATGTGCATGCCGTCGAAGAGGAAGCACGGCTGCACCACGACCTCGTCCGCGCCGCCGGCGACCGCCTCGCCGACCGCGTCAGCCAGACTTGGCTCGGCCAACTCCATGAACGCCGGCAACACGGGGCCGTCACGGCGCTCGCGCAGCTGCGCGACGAGCTCCATGAACTGCTCGGAAGCGGCCGGGTTGCGGCTGCCGTGACCGAGAATGATGAGGGCACTGCTCACGAGGATGGACCTCCTTGAGGTTGGGCACGGGCGAAGTCCCGGCAGCGCTCGAGCCAGTGCTCGAGGAGCGCCGGGTACCCGGCGAAGTGCACGTGGATGTACGAGGCGAAGAGGTCGCCGGCCGCGTAGCCCTCCGGCGACCCGTCGACCACATACGCTGGATGACGATCGTTCTCGAGCTCGCAGCTCGAGTAGTGGAACTCGTGGCCCCGTACCGGGACGCCGAGCGGACCGAGGAGCGAAGAGGCGAAGAGCCGGGCCTCCCGGTAGCCCATGCCCTGCAGGCGCGCGTGCATGGCTGCCCTGCCCGGGATCGCGCCGACCAGCGGCCAGGTCCTGCCGTCCAGATCCTCGAGCGACTCGCACAGGTAGAGCAGGCCGCCACACTCGGCGTAGGCCGGAAGGCCGGCCTCGAGGGCGGCGCCCACCGCGCGCCGCAGCCGCACGTTGGCCGACAGCCCCGATGCGTGCAGCTCGGGGTAGCCGCCGCCGAGGTAGAGCCCATCGCAGACAGGCAGCTCGGCGGCTTCCAGCGGACTGAAGAAGATGAGCTCGGCTCCATGGGCACGCAGCAACTCGAGGTTGTCGGCGTAGTAAAAGGCGAACGCCGCGTCCCAGGCGACGGCGATGCGGGGTCCCGCGCCTGCCTGCGGCGGCACGGGCGCTCGTCCCGGCGCCGCGCTCGGCACCGCAACGGCAGGCCCGACGTCCGGCGCCTCACGCGCGATCTCGAGCAGGCGGGTGACATCGGCATGTTCCTCGACCCAAGCGGCCAGGCCGTCCATTACCTGCGCAACCTCACCGCCGAGCTCCTCGGCGACGACGAGTCCCAGGTGCCGCGACGGCAACTCGAGTCCCTCGGCGACGGGCAAGTAGCCCAGCACTTCGACGCCGGCCCTGGCCAGCGCGGCCTCCACGGCCACCCTGGAACGCCGCGGATTCCATCGATTGAGGATGACGCCGGCGACGTTCAGCTCGGGGTCGTACGTCTTGAACCCGAGCGCGATGGCGCCGGCGCTCGCCGCCAGACGCGCCGCGTCCAGCACGAGGATCACCGGCGCGTGCAGGCGCCCGGCGACGTCGGCGGTGCTCGTCGGCGTGACGCCGTCGCGGTGGCCGTCGAAGAGGCCCATGACGCCCTCGACGACCGCGACATCGGCGTCAGCGTCCGCAACCGCATCGAGCACCGCGGTCTCCCCCATCATGAAGAGGTCGAGATTGCGCCCGGCCACACCGGCCGCATAGCGCTGGTAGCCGGTGTCGAGATAGTCCGGCCCGACCTTGAAGCCCTGCACGCGTACGCCGCGTCGGTGCAGCGCCGCCATGAGGCCGAGAGCCACGGTGGTCTTTCCCTCGCCGCTGCGCGGCGCGGCCACAACGAGCCGGGGGATCGTCACCGCCCGGACACTTCCTTGTGCCGCGCTCACGGGGCCGCCTCCGGCGGCGCCAGCGCGGCGAACGCGGCGAGGAGCAGCTCGTTCTCTTCCGGGTGCCTTGGGCTGACGCGCACGTGCCCCGGCAGTCCGAACGACGTGCAATCGCGCACGAGGCAGCCCCGCGCGAGCAGGTCGCGGCGCAGCGCCGGCGCGTCGCCGGCGTGGATGAGGAAGAAGCCCGCCGCGGTAGGCTCGGTGATCCAGCCGAGCTCGCGGAGGCCGGCGACCAGGCGGTCGCGCTCGTGCGTGAGCAGCTCGACGGAGCGATGGTGGTGCTCGAGGTCGGCGAGCGCGGCGATTCCGGCTGCCTGGGCGCAGGCGTTGACGCTCCAGGGAGGGGCCGCGGCGCGCAGCGCCGCGGCCTCCGCAGGAGCGGCCACCGCGTGCCCAAGACGCAGGCCCGCGAGGCCCCAGTATTTGGTCATCGAATGCAGTACCACGAGGTTGCCGGCGGCCAGCGACTCGCGCTCCCACTGCGGCTCGGGCAGGAGGTCGCAGTAGGCCTCGTCGAGCACGAAGAGGGTGTGCGGATGGTCGGCGACGAGGCCAGCGACCATGCCGCCGGCCAGCGCCGCCCCGGTCGGGTTGCTGGGCGAGCACAGCCAGCAGAGACGAGGGTGCGGTTCCGAGAGCGAGGAGCGGAGGGCGGGCTCGTCGCAGAAGAAGCCCGCCCCGTGCCCCGCGTGCACGAGCGGCGCATGCACGAGCCGGGCGCCGGCCAGGGCCGTGGCCACTTCGCACTCGCCGAACACCGGCGCCAGCGCGAGCGCGACGTCTCCGGGCGTGAGCGCCAGCTGTGCGATCAGGCGGATCAGCTCGGTGCTGCCGTTGCCGCAGACGACCTGTGACGGATCGACCCCGTGTCGGGCGGCGAGCGCCGCCGTCAGCTCGGTGGCGTGCGGGTCCGGGTACGCGTCCACGACAGCTCCGGCGACCGCAGCCGCCACGCTCGGCGCGGCCCCGAGCGGTGACTGGTTGGAGCTGAAGTCGACGACGGCGCCGGGGTCGATGCCCTCGGCGCGCAGCGCCGACGGGTCGACCGCTCCGTGTACGGATGCGGTCACCGTGCGGAAGAGCATGGGGCTCGTGCCCGCCGAGGCAGGCTCCGCAGCGGCCCCGACTCGCCGCCCGGCGCTCATCCGGCGACCGCCCACGTGAGCAACGCGGAGAGGCCGGCGGCGAGCGCGACGGTGGCGCCGCCGGCCACCCAGACCATCCAGGCCGCGTCGTCGATCACGTCCGCCGTGAGAGGTCTCTCCGCCCTGCCCAGCGCGTAGGCGCCGGGCTTCTCCAACTGCACGCCGAGACTGCCTGCCATGGTCGCGATCGCCAGCGTCTTGTTCGGGCCGTACTCCGGCAGGTGCTGTGTGCGAAACGCCCACCAGGCCCGGCCGGCCGATCCTTTGAGCGCGGAGACGCACACCAGGAGCAGCGCGGTGATCCGGGTGGGGACCCAGTTGGCCGCGTCGTCGCTGCGCGCCGCGGCCTTGCCCACGTACTCGCGGTGGTCACGATAGCCGAGCATGGCGTCCATCGTGTTGACGGCCCGGTACGCGAACGCGCCGGGCAGCCCGAGCAGCGCGTAGTACAACAACGGCGAGACGACGCTGTCGGTGAGGTTCTCGGCCATCGACTCCACCGTCGCGGAGACGATGAGCGGCGGGTCGAGGTCGGGCGAGCGGCTGACGAGCGCCGCGAGGCTGGCGCGCGCCGCGTCGGTGTCGGTGGCCAGCGCGCGCCGAACCTCGCGGCCGGCGCGTACCAGACCTCTCAGTGAGAACGTCGTCTTGAGCGCGCAGGCGCCGATCGCCAGCGCGAGCCACCAGGGGAGACGGTCGAGCACGAGCGTCAGGACGAGGCCGGCGGCGAAGGCGGTCCCGGCCGTCACCACAACGATCAGGACACCGTAGGCGAACTCGGCGCCGGGCCGGCTGCGCGGCCGGCGCCTCTCCAGCGCGGCGATCAGCCGGCCCATCCAAACGACTGGGTGCAGCGCGTTCGGCGGCTCTCCGAGCGTCACGTCGATGACTGCGGCGAGCAGCACCGTGGCGAATGCGAGGCGCCAGTCATGAGAGGAGAACAGCAAGGGAAGGCCGATGGGACCGCGTCAGCCGGCCGAGACCTCGTCCTCGGGCTCGCCCGGGACGTAGCTCTCCGGCTCGAGCCCGGCGAGGTGGCCGGTCGCATTTACGTACCGAATGATCACGCACCCGCCGGCGAACTCGAGCAGCGAGACGCCGCCGTGGGTGGTGGACAACGTCCACCACCTCTCCGGCGGCACACCGAGGTAGTGGTTCAAGACGGCGCGGATCGGCCCGTCATGCGCGACCAGGCAGGCGCTTCCGCTTCCCTCGACGGGGAGGAATCCGGTGGCGACCGCGCTGGCGGCCGGCTCGGCGCCGTTGCGGTCCTTCGCGCTCGCGTCGACCTGGCTGACCGCGCTCGAGCAGAACGCGCCGGTTTCGTCGACGCCGAACGGCGCGAGGATGTCGACGACCGCCGCGTGCACTCGGGCCTCGAGGTGCTCCAGCGACTCGCCGTTGGGCAAGGCAGTGCAGTACGGATCGGCGGCGAAAGCGGCGGTGAGCTCTGTGTCCGCCTCGAAGTCCTGCCAGGGGCGGCCCTCGTAGTCGCCGAGAGAGATCTCGCGCAGGCGCGGGTCCAGGACGATGGCCGCGGCGTCTCCGTCGCCCCAGGCGGCGACGATATGCTCGGCCGTCGCCCGAGCCCGCGGCAGGTCACTCGCGTACACGGGCATGGGGCCGCACGGCGCGAGACGAGCGGCGGCCGCTCGCGCCTGGTCCTCGCCGAGTGGCGTGAGCCGGTGGTCGCTCTGACCCATCAGGGTGCCGCCGATGTTGCCGGTCGACTGGCCGTGACGCACGAGATACAGCTTCATGAGGGATCCTTGGTCGTCTTCATCCGATCAGGTGGCAAGGCCCACGATCGCGCACCCCACGACCAGGGCGGCCGCCTCGGCCAACTCGATGCCCATGCCGTAGACGTCGCCTGTAAGGCCGCCGAGCCGCTTCGCCACGGAGGCCTGCACGGCCAGCGCGACGCCCATCGAGAGCGCGGCGACGACGAGGCCGGCGTACCAGGAGCCGGCGGCGCCGGCCCAGAGGCCGGCAAGGCCGGCCACCACGACGCCGGCCGCCAGCAGAGCCCCGGCCAGCTGCAACGGCCCCGGCGTGTGCTCGCGCGTGAACGCCTCGCCGGTGCCGGCGGGGCGCGCGTAGGGCCAGTGATACACGTCGAGCGCCGGCAACGTGCGCGCCGCGCACCAGCCGGCGAGCAGAGGCGCGGCCGCGTCGCCACGCGTGAGCGCGCCCAGGGCCGCGACCTTGAGGATCAGCAGCAGCACCGCGGCGACCACGCCCATGGCGCCGACGCTGCTGTCTTTCATGATCGCGAGCGCCCGCTCGCGCGGCGTCCCGCTCAGGATGCCGTCGGCGGTGTCCATGAGGCCGTCCATGTGCAATCCGCGCGTGAGCAGCTCGAGCAGGATGACGACCAGCGCCGCGGCCACCAGTCCGGGCAGAAACGAGAGCAGCCCGGCGTAGACGGCCCACGCGGTGAGGCCCATGGCCAGACCGACCAGCGGGTACCAGCCCATGCTGCGCCAGAGATCGGCGGGGCTCACATCGCCCTCGACCTTCAGCGGGATACCGGTGAGGAAGGTGACGGCGAGCGTGAGCTGCCGGGCGGCGGAGCCGGCCGTCCAGCCGACAGCCGGGCCGGCCGGAGGCTCAGCGCCAGCAGCCGCGGCGTCCGGCGCCGGACCGGCCGCGGCAGCCGCGCCCTGCCCGTCGGTCCGCTTGTCCTGGTCCTCACTCATCGTGCGTCGTCTCGCGCTCCCGACCCTACCGGGCCAGCTCGGCGTCGGCCTCGTTCGGGTCTCCGGCGACGCCGGCGCTCTCGAAGGTGGCCATCTCGCTGAGGATGCGGGCGGAGGCCTCGATGATGCTCATCGACAGGGCCGCCCCGGTGCCCTCGCCGAGCCGCATCTGCAGGTCGAAGAGCGGCGTCAGACCGAGCTCGTCGAGCACGACCTGGTGGCCGATCTCGATGCTCACGTGACTCGGCAGGATGTAGTCCACGCACTCGTGGCAGAGTCGCACGGCGACGAGCGCCGCCGCCGCGCTGATGAAGCCGTCCATCACGACGGGGACACGATTCGCCGCGCCGCCGAGGAAGACGCCGGTCATGGCGGCGATCTCGAGGCCGCCGACCTTGGTGAGGACGTCGATCGGGTCGGCCGCGTCCGGCTGGTTCACGGCCAGCGACTTCTCGATGACGGCGACCTTGGCAGGCAGAGCCTCCTTGCTGATGCCGGTCCCGCGCCCCGTGACCTTCGCCGCCGGCTCACCGGTGAGCGCGGCGATGACGGCCGAGGCGGCCGTCGTGTTGCCGATGCCCATCTCGCCGGTGGCGATGATGTCGAGCCCCCTCGCGAGCTCCGCCTCGACCAGCTCGATGCCGACCTCGATGGCCTGTACACACTCCTCGCGGCTCATCGCCGGGCCCTGGGCCATGTTGGCCGTTCCCATGCGGACCTTCTTCTGGCGCACGCCCTCGGCGGCGCTGAGGTCCGCGTTGACGCCCACGTCGGTGACGATCACACGGGCGCCGACGTGGCGGCCGATCACGTTGATGCCGGCCCCGCCGGCAGCGAAGTTGAAGACCATGCCGGGAGTGACCTCGGCCGGGAACGCGCTGACGCCCTCGGCGGTCACGCCGTGGTCGGCAGCCATCACGGCGATGGCCTTCTCCTGGATCACCGGCTGCTCCCGGCCCTGGATGCCGGCGAGCTGCACCGAGAGGGTCTCGAGGCGGCCCAGCGCCTTCGGAGGCTTGGTGAGCTGCATCTGACGGGCCTCGGCGCCGCGCATGGCGTCGGCGTCGAGCGATCCGATGGCGGAGAGGGTGCGATCGAGCAGGTCGGTCACTGGGGCTCCTTCGGGGATGATTGGGATTCGTCGAGGGATGAGGCGGGCGAGACTCCGGCCGCAGGCGAGCCCGCGGCGAGCGCCGTGACGTCGAGAGGATAGCCCGAGACGAGAAAGTAGACGCTGTCCGCGTCGCGGGCGAGGCGCTGATTGGCCCAGCCGAGCTGGTCGCGGTAGAGGCGGGCGAGGGGATACTCGGGCACCACCCCGAGGCCGACCTCGTTGGAGACGGCGACGAGCGTGGCGCCGGTCTCGGCGACGGCAGCGAGGAGGTCGGTCACTGCGGCTGTGACGCGCTCGGCGGCGGCGCGCTCCTCGGCCGGCGGCAGCAGGTCCTTGTCGTAGTTGTAGCCGTCGTCGGGCGGCGCGCTGCCGCCGAAGGCTCCGCCGCTGAACAGCAGATTGGTCACCCACAGGGTGACGCAGTCGAGGAGGATGACGGGAGAGACTCCGGCGGGACCGGCGCCCGGAGCACCGGAGCCGGCTGCCGCGCGCACGGCCCCCGGCACCTCGACGGGACACTCGACCGTCGCCCAAGAGGTGGGCCGCGACGTCTGGTGCGCGCTCACGCGCTGCTCCATCTCCTCGTCGTACGCCTCGGAGGTGGCGATGTAGGTCACCCGGCCCCCGCGCGACTCGGCCAGCGACGCCGCGAGCCGCTCGGCGTACGTGCTCTTGCCGCTGCGCGCGCCACCGGTGACGAGGATGAGGCGGCCCTGAACGGACCGGTCGTCTACTATGTCCACCGCAGGCCCTCCCTCGAGGCGTTGTCGCAGTGATCTCCCGGCGGCGGTGTCCTGGCTCGCGCTTCGTCCTACTTGCCGCGCCTTCCCGCCCCTCGGGGCAGTGGCGTGCGTGCGGCGTTCGTCGGCGCCTACAGTTGCGGGGCAGCGCCGGCCTTGCACCGGCTTCCCAACAGCTGAGAGATGCCCGCCAAGGCTACAGCCGCCCGGGCGGTGACGTCAATCGCGGGGCGGGCGCTCGTCGCGCCCGCCCCGCCGCCGACCTTGTCCTCAGACGCGAAGACCGGCCTCGTCGCGCAGCGCCGAGAGGCGGGCCTCGCCGGCCGTGCGCTGCTCTACCCCGCCGGCCTGGGCGGCGACCCACTCCTCGAGCTTCTCGAGGGCCGCCCCGCTCGCGACGACCTCGCGCGCCTGAGCGAGCCCGTCGCCGAGGTCGGCGGCCAGGCCCGCCACGTAGAGCACCGCGGCAGCGTTGAGGCAGGCGGCGTCGCCGCACGCCTCATGGTCGCGGCCGGCGAGCACCTGCAGGAAGCGCACCGACTCGTCGCGCAGGCCGACGAGCGGCGCGATCTCGCTGTGCGCCGCGCGTCGCATCCCGAAGTCCTCCGGTTCGACCGTGTAGGAGTCCCGGCGGCCGTCGGCGCGCACCTCGCTGACGACGCTCGCTCCGAGCACAGACAGTTCGTCCATGCCGGCCTCGCGCCGGTCGTCGTAGCCGTGCACGACCAGCGCGTGTTCGTAGCCGATCTCCAGCATCACGTCGCCGACCGGGCCGAGCAGGCTGTCCGCGTACACGCCGCGCACACCGTGCGTGGGCCGCACCGGGTTGGCCAGCGACGCGGCGATGTTGAGCGTGGAGCCGAAGCGGATCTGGCTGAGGATGCGTCCGAGGCCGCCGGGATGGACAGCCGGGCTCATGCCGTTGAACAGGCCGATGCCGGCGATGTCGATGCTGCGCTCCACGGTCGCGCCATCGCAGTCGACGTCCACGCCGACCGACTCGAGGATGTCGACGGCGCCGCAGCTCGAGGTCAAGGCGCGAGCGCCGTGGCGGGCGAGGCGCGCGCCCCTCGCGGCGGCGATGATCGCCGCGGCGGAGCTCACGTTGAAGGTCTTGAGCGCGTCCATGCCGGTGCCTGAGTTCTCGACCAGCGGGCCGGCGGCGGTGACCGAGGCGACCGCCGCCGGCACGGTGTCGAACTCGACGATCGCCTGCCAGGCGCCGGCGATCTCCTCCGGCGTCTCGCCCTTGGCGACGAGCGCGGCAAGGAGCGCTCCCTGCTGCAGGTCGGGCTGCTCGCCGAGCAGCACCTGCCGGAACAACTCGTAGATCCTCTCGCGACTCAGGTCCTGGCCGTCGATGAGGCGCTGGACGTCGGCGCCGAAAGCGCGAAGGTCGGTGTCGTCGGGGGTCATGTGGTTCCTCTCTCGGGATACAGGTGGACCTTCATGCCGGCGCGACGCTCGACGAGGTCGAGGCCCCGGTCGAGCTCGGCCAGCGGCAGGCGGTGACTGATGAGGTCGTCGACCCGCAGACGGCCGGTGGCCAGCAGGTCGAGGGCCTCGACGCCGTGGCGGAAGCTGCAGCCGTAGGCGCCGACGAAGGTGTGCTCGAAGTAGTGGATGCGACTGAGGCTGACGTGCAGGTCACGGTCGGCGGCGGGCAGGAGGCCGGAGAAGACGACGAGGCGGCCGCGCGGCGCCAGCGCCGCGATCGCCTCCTCGTACGCCTCGGGAGCGCCGACCGCCACGACGGCGACGTCGACGAGGCCGGGCGCCTGCTCGTGCGCGCTCGCCTGCGGCGGCGCGCCCGGCGCGGCGTTGACGGACTCCCGCCGGCGCGCGTCGGGCTCCACGACGACGACCTCGGCGCCGCGCAGGGCGCCGGCCCGGCTCAGGAGCGTGCCGGCGGGGCCGGCGCCCCACACGCCCAGGACGTCGCCCTCGCTCACGCCGCCCAGCTCGAGGGCATTGAGGCAGCAGCTGAGGGGCTCCGCGAAGACGGCCTCTTCGTCGCCGAGCCCATCAGGCACCCGGATCAGGCTCTGCAGCGGCGCCGCGACGTACTCCGCGAAGCCGCCGTCGCGATGGAAGCCCATGATGCGCATCTGCCGGCACAGGTTCTCGGCGGCGCGCCGACAACTTGGGCAAACGCCGCACCAGACACCGGGGTACACGTAGACGCGGTCGCCCGGCGCGAAGGGGGCGGGGTCGCCGGTCGAGGCGGCGCCCGTCGGACTGGCCGCCTCGGGACCGTCCGGCCCCAGGGCCACGATCTTCCCGACGACCTCTTCGCCGGGCACCCGCGGCAGCGTCAGGTCGCGGTGCCCGTGGCGGACGATCTTGAGGTCGGTGCGGCAGAGGCCGGTCACGCTCACGCGGATCAGGGCTTCGCCCGGTCCGGGCTCGGGGACCGGCACGTCGACGAGCTCGAAGCCGCCGACCTCGCGGATCAGGACCGCCTGCACAACGCCGCCTTCCGGTCGCGAAAACAACAAAGCCCGGGCCGACTGCTTCGTCGGGCCCGGGCCCCCCGTTTTCGAGGCCACAGCGCGCGTCGCCGCCATCCCGTTCACCACGCGGGACGCGTCGACACACTCGTCGGAGGCAGGTCTTCTGGCTCCCGGATCGTCCTCTGGACGCGCCTTCCCGCCGGCAAGCCGGCAGTGGCTTCTCGCATCCGTCGTCCCCGGTCACAGCGGCGGGTCCGCGCCGGTCTTGCACCGGCTTCCCTCACGTGGCCCTCACGGGCACCTCCAAGCGCCCGGAATGGTAGACGACGTCACCGGCGGCCGTCAAGCACCGGTGCAGCCGCGCGGTCGTCGTTCCACCTGCCGAGCGGGAGTACCATGTACGGCAGATTCGAGCCGCTGGGGGTGATGATGGCAGAGGGAACAGACGACGCAGACCGGGCGCGCCGCAGGGCAGGCGGCTGGAAAGCTGCGCGCTGGTCGCGACGCGCCGTCCAGATCGCCGCCTTCGCGACGTTCGTCTATCTCCTCTTCGCGGGGCTCCAGCGCGTGAAACCGCTGCCCTGGGCGAACATCTTCTTCCGTTTCGATCCACTCGCGGCGCTGACGACCATGATTGCAGCCCGCGCCTGGCTCGCGCCCTTCGCGCTTGCCTTCATCACGCTGGGGTTGACGCTGGTGCTCGGGCGCGTGTGGTGCGGCTGGATATGCCCGCTGGGCACCCTGCTTGGGTGGCTGCGTTTCCGCTCGGCGCGGCGGCCGACCGCCGGCGTCCCGTCGGCGTTCCGTCGCGTGAAGTACGTGCTGCTCGGCGTCATCGTCGTCCTGGCAGCGTTCGCCAACCTCACGCTGCTCGTCCTCGACCCCCTCTCACTGCTGACGCGCACCATGACGACCTCGGTCATCCCCGGCTTCGTCTACCTCGTCGACGCGCTGGAGCGGGCGGGCATGACGTGGGGCCCGACGTTCGGTGTCGTCCAGTGGGTCGAGTCCACGTTCCGCGGCCCGGTGCTCCCGACCATCCAGCCTCGGTACGAGCAGGCGGTCACCCTGTTCGTGCTGCTGCTCGCGGTGGTCCTGCTGAACGCCTTCGCCGACCGCTTCTGGTGCCGGTATCTTTGCCCGCTCGGGGCACTGCTCGGCCTCGTCTCCAAGGTCCAGCTGCTGCGCCCGGTCATGAGCGACGGCTGCGGCGCCTGCGGCGCCTGCGCCTCCGCCTGCCACGCCGGAGCGATCGAGCCCGTGGCCCGGGGAGACCACGAGGCCGGCGCGCCGCCGGTGCTGGTCGTGAGCTCCGAGTGCACGATGTGCCTCGACTGCCTCGTCGCCTGCCCCCGGGACGGCGGCATGACCCTGGGCACCGCCCGCCCGGGACCGTGGGCGGACTACGACCCCGGCCGCCGTGAAGCAGTGCTCGCCATCGGCGCCGGACTGGGGACCGCCGTGCTCCTGGGCACCGGGGTCGCCCGGGCCGTGAAGCGCCCGGGCCTGGTCCGGCCCCCGGGCGCACAAGACGAGGGGCGCTTCCTCTCTCGCTGCCTGCGCTGCAGCGAGTGCATGAAGGCGTGCCCGACCTCCGGCCTCCAGCCGACGCTGCTGGAGGCCGGCCTGGAGGGCCTCTGGACGCCGGTGCTCAAGTCGCGCCTCGGGTACTGCGACTACTCGTGCCACGCGTGCGGACAGGTCTGCCCCTCCGGCGCCATCCCACCGCTGAGCCTCGCGAAGAAGCGCACGAGCGTCCTCGGCGTCGCCGTCATCGACAAGGACCGCTGCCTGCCCTGGGCGGCGGACACCCCGTGCATCGTCTGCCAGGAGATGTGCCCGGTCCCGGACAAGGCCATCGTGCTCGAGGACGGCCGTCTGATCACGCGTGAGGACGGCTCGCGCGACCGGCTCGCGCGACCGAAGGTGGTCGCGAGCCTCTGCATCGGCTGCGGCATCTGCGAGTACAAGTGTCCGCTTGAAGGGCCATCGGCGATCGTCATCATGCCGACCAACCCGGACCTCTCCGGAGGCAACGCGCCGGTCGTCGGCTGAAGGACCGAGCGCGCGCGTCGGCAGACGCCGGCGCTCGTCCGCAGGCCGGCGCCCGGCGGGTATACTCGCGACATGAGCAGCGACGACAGCACTCTCGCTCACCTCCGCGCCGCCCTCCTCTTCAAGCACCTCGACGACGGCCAGCTGGGGCGGCTCGCCGCCGTCGCTCAGCCGCGGCAAGTGCCGGCGGAGGAGACCCTGTTCCTCCAGGGCGACCCGGCGACGGCGTTCTTCCTGCTCGCCGAGGGTCACCTGAAGGTCTTCAAGCTGCTGCGGGACGGGCGCACGGCCACGGTCCGTCACGTCGAGGCCGGCCAGACCTTCGCCGAGGCGGCGCTCTTCCAGGAGTCGTATCCGGCGAGTACGGAGACGATGACGGCGAGCCTCGTCTACCGCTTCGACAAAGAGGCGACACTCGCGCTGCTGCTCGCCGAACCGCAGCTCGCCGTCAATCTGCTGGCGGCCATGGCACACCTCCTCGGGCTGCTCAATCGCCGCGTCGAAGAGCTGCTGCTGCCCGTGCCGGCGCGCCTCGCGAGGTACCTGCTGGCGCGCGCCGACGAGCAGCTTGAACCGGTGACGCCGGGCGACGCGGCGACGCTCGATGTCCCGCGCGTCATCACGCTCCCCGTGAGCAAGCGCGAACTGGCCGCCCGTCTCGGCACCGTCCCGGAGACGCTCAGCCGCACCTTCGACCGCCTCAAGCGAGCCGAGGTGATCCGTATGAGCGGCGACCACCGGCTGATCGAGATCCTCAGCTTCGACAAGCTGCACCGGCTCGCCCAGGAGTAGGATCAGGTGAGCTCGGCGAACGCCTGCTCGAGCGCCGCCTCCACGTCCACGGGCTCGGGACCATACTCCGCGAACTGGTCGCCGAAGACCGGCCGGTCGCGCACGCTGAACGTACCCAGCGCGACCGGCCCGTCCGATGCGTAGTCCCACTCGCGGATCTTCGCCCGCGCCTGCTCCTCGACCCGCGGATCGTGACCCTCGAGCTCGTACACGCGCTCGTTGTAGTAGTCGTAGAGGTTGCGGAACGTCACGCAGACCTGCAGCGTGTCCACCACGCTGAAGCCGCGGTGCGCGATCGCCTCCGCGTACAGCCTCTTCAGTTGATCGCGGCCGCGTGAGTAGCCTCGCGCAATGTAGGTCGCACCGGCCACGTGCAGGAGCTCGAGCAGGTTGAACGGCTCCTCCAGACTGCCGTATGGCGTGCTGCGGCCGCGATAGCCAGGTGGCGTCTCCGGTCCTGCCTGGCCGATGGTGAGGCCGTACACGCCGTTGTCGTGGACGATCAGCGTGATGTCCACGTTCCGCTTGGCGGCCGACAGCGCGTGCTCCAACCCCTCCGCGAAGGCGGCCCCGTCGCCGGCGTGCACCACCACCGTCAGCTCCGGATTGGCCAGCTTGACGCCGACGGCGGTCGGGATGGACCGGCCGTGCAGCGAGTCGAAGCTGTTCACCCCGATGTAGTCCATGATCTTGCTGTTGCAGCCGATGTCGCTGACCAGCACGATGTCCTCCGGCCGCGTGCCGCCCGCGATCAGCTCCTGGAAGACGGGCTTGATCGCGTTGAGCACCGCGAAGTTGCCGCAGCCGGGGCACCAGGTGTTCTTCGCGTACGTGGTCAGACGAGTGGCCGGCGCCGGCGCGGCGGGGGCCGCGGCCCGACCGGCCTGCTGCTTCCCGGTCTTCTTCTCGGCCGCGCTCATGCCAGCACCTCCTCGGCCTGTCGGCGGAGTTCGCCGACGCCCCACGGCCGCCCATCGTAGCGGAGCAGACGACCGTCGATGTGGAAGCCGCGCTGTTCGAGCAGTCGGGCGAGCTGGCCGCGGGAGTTGCCCTCGGCGACGGCCAGCGTCTCTGTCCCCTCGAGCGCCTCCGCCATCTGCCGGTCGGGAAACGGCCAGAGCACGACCGGCTGGACGATCCTGATGCCCTCGAGCTCGCCGACCTCGCGCGCCGCGCCCGTCGGCGAGCCCCACGTCACCAGCGTCTCCCTCGCGTCCGGGTCGCCGTAGACGTAGACCTGCTGGATCGTGTCCAGCTCCTCGGCGAGGGCGAAGCCCTTGGCGTTCCACTTGTCCTGCATGCGCACCGTCAGTTCGGGGTCCTCGGTGGTGATGCCGGATTCGTCGTGTGTGTAACTGTTGACCTTCACGACGGCGCCCTCGCGGCCGGGGAAGGCAAGCGGTGAGACGCCGTCCTCCGCGAAGAGATAGCGCTTGTACGCGAGCCCGTCGTCTCCGCGGGCAGCGTCGCCTGCTGCCACGCCACCGGGCTCACGCGCCGCGCCCGTGCCGGCGCCGGCGCCAAGCGGTACGCCCGCGGCGCTCTTCTGCGGGCGGCCGTCCCAGAGCCGCGGCTTGAGCCGCGGCAGAACAGGGACGGCGTCCCAGTCGAAGCTCTGCGAGTCATCATTGAGGGTGCGGTCGCCGAGCACGATGGCCGGCATCTGGTACTTCCAGGCGGCGTCCAGCGCGAAGGTGCTCCAGGCGTAGGCCTGCTCCACATCCGCGGGCGCGACGACCAGACGCGGAAACTCTCCGTGGCCGGCGCTCAGCGCGAAGTGCAGGTCGGCCTGCGCCGTGTACGTCGGCAGACCAGTGGCTGGACCGGTGCGCTGCCCGAGCACGACGACCACGGGCAGCTCAGCCTGGCCGGCCAGACTGAGGCCCTCGACCATCAGCGCGAAGCCGCCGCCGGAGGTGCCGACGGCGGCGCGCTCGCCGGCGTACGCGTGCCCGAGCGCCATCATCATGGCGGCGATCTCGCCCTCCGGCTGCACCACCTTCAGCTTGAAGCGCGGCGCCTGCCGCGCGAGGTAGTGCAGCAAGCCGCTAGCCGGCGTCATCGGGTAGCCGGCGTAGGCCCTCAGACCGCCGCGGATCAGGCCGAGCCCGGTGGCTTCGAGCCCCGTCATCACCGGGCGCGGACCGCCGCCGGGGAGGTCGATGAGCAGCTTCTCCGTGGCCAGCTCGTACCCGAGACGTGCCACGCGCAGGTTCAGCTCCGTCTGCTTGGGCTGGTACCGCCGGATCACGTCTTCGAGGGTCGCCCACGGGATCGAGATCGCCTTGCAGAACGCGCCAAGGATGGCGCTGTTGCGCATGACCGACGGCGCGCCCTCCTGCTCCAGGATCGTCTTCACGGGGATGCCGGTGCGGAAGGGGTGCGCCATCGTGGGCAGGCTCTCGGCCGCGATCATCTGGTTGTCGAACACCGTCACAGGGCGCTGCTTCAGCCGCCGGTGATGCCGCTGCAGCGTGTCCTCCGTGAGCGCGATCATCACATTGACATGGTCGCGATGCGCGGTGATGCGGCCGCGGTGGGCACGCACGACGACGTAGTTGTGGCCGCCGCGGATGAGCGAGGGAGAGTCCACGTACGTGTACAGCCGGTAGCCCAGCTCGTTGAGCAGGTGGGCGATCATGGAACCGGCATGGGTGATGCCGTCGCCGGCCTTGCCGCCGATGAGCACGGAGAACGAATCCACGCGGAGCCTCCTCCTACGACAGTCGACGAACGGGCGGCGGACGAGACGCGAACCGCACGCCGCCTGCGGGGGACATACCCACACCCCGGCAAGGAGCATACTTGGCCTGAGGATTGCATGGCCGAACGACGTGGTCGAGGAAGTCCGTCACCGCGGCCTGAGCGTGCTGCTCGTACACCCGTGGAGCCCTGATTCGGACGGCGTCGGCGACCGCCGTGTACCGGAGGCTCCGCACCTTGCGGCCCTCTTCCTGAGCTGCGCATCCCACAGCCGTCTGCTCGTCTCTGCCGCCAAACACATACTAGCCGGCGGCGTCGCGTTCGGCCTCGGCCTCCTCCGCAACGCTCCGAGTGCGTGAGCCGCATCGACCACCCACCGCTTCTCACCGCCTTGCCACACCGGAGGCAGCAGCCTCTCGGGACAGAGCGCTCACGCAGACAGTTCGCCCGTGAGCTGGTGCAGAAGCTTCGCGCGGCCGACCCTTGGCCGCGCCCACAGCGGCTCCGGGCCCTTTCACGCACCAGAACACCACGTGCATGGACGCCAACGCAGAGGGGCATGACTACGTGACCGCCGCCGGAGATGCTGGTGGCCTCCGCCAAACGCTGCGCGCTTCGAGGCGGGTTCAGGTACAGGCCGACGGCGTCACGGACCCCATCGCCCTCGAAGCTCGCCAAGGGCCGGGAACTGCTGGAGGCGGGGTTTGCACCGGAGGCTTCGCGTGAGTTATCAACGGTGCGTGGACAAGAGCATGCTGCACATACCCTCCTGGGGGGTCTGGCCGCGACCCATCATCGCCTCGGACACACGGAGGACTCCGAACGCTGCCGGCAGATGGCGCAAGGCATCCACGAGTCGCTCGAGTACTCGCGCATCGAAGCCGCGGTGCGCACCGAACATTGGCTCTGGCGTAGAAGACGCTAGCGTCCGCCGACGTGGCTGACTGAAGGGAGCGCGTGCCACACAGCATCGGTCAGAACTGGCACCACCTGCCGGCCGACGAGGTCGTCGACCTGCTCGAGACCGATGTCGAGGCCGGCCTCGACGTCTTCGAGGTCAGGCACCGGCAGGAGCGCTACGGCGCCAACGTGCTCACGGCGCGCGGCGGGCCAAGCGCCCTCACGCGCTTCCTGCTGCAGTTCAACCAGCCGCTCATCTACATCCTGATCGCCGCGGGCGCCGTCACCCTCTTCCTCCGGGAGTGGATCGACGCCGCGGTGATCTTCGGCGTGGTGCTCGTGAATGCGACCATCGGCTACCTCCAGGAGGCGAAGGCCGTGGAGGCGATCGAGGCGCTCGCCAAGACGATGACCACCGAGGCGCTGGTGCTGCGCGCCGGGGAGCAAGCGCGCGTGTCGGCGACGGAGATCGTACCCGGCGACGTCGTGCTCCTCCAGGCCGGCGACAAGGTGCCGGCCGACCTGCGCCTGATCCGCGGCCGCGACCTGCAGATCGACGAGTCGGCGCTCACCGGCGAATCGCTGCCGGTCGACAAGCGCCCCGAGCCCGTCGCCCACGACCAGGTGCTGGCCGAGCGCACGAACATGGCCTACGCCTCGTCGCTGGTCACCTTCGGCCAGGGGACCGGCGTGGTGATCGGCATCGGCGACGATACCGAGGTGGGCCGCATCTCAGAGCTGATCTCGGAGGCCGAGGACCTGCAGACCCCGCTGACGCAGAAGATCGCCGCCTTCAGCACGCTGCTGCTCGTCGTGATCCTCGTCCTCGGCGGCGTGACCTTCGTCATCGGGCTGCTGCGCGGCGAGTCCCTCGTCGACATGTTCAAGGCCGCGGTCGCCCTCGCCGTCGGGGCGATCCCCGAGGGCCTGCCGGCCGCGGTGACGATCACCCTGGCGATCGGCGTGGCGCGCATGGCCAAGCGGCGGGCGATCATCCGCAAGCTGCCCGCCGTTGAGACGCTGGGCAGCACCACCGTGATCTGCACCGACAAGACTGGGACGCTGACCGAGAACCAGATGACCGTGCAGCGCATCGTCGCCGGCGGGCTGGCCTACGAGGTCAGCGGGACCGGCTACGGGCCCGCAGGCTCGATCGTCGACCCGGCCTCGACGGGAGTGCCCTCAGAGACGGCGGGCGAAGGCGTCCTGCGCCCGGCGCTGCGCACGATCCTCGTGGCCGGCGTTCTCTGCAACGACAGCCGGCTCGTGCGTGCCGACGAGCGCTGGACGGTGCAGGGCGACCCCACCGAGGGTGCGCTGCTCGCCGTCGCCGCCAAGGCGGGCCTGGACCGCGAGCGCCTGCAGGCCGAGACGCCGCGGGTCGACTCGATCCCGTTCGAATCGTTGCACCAGTACATGGCGACGATGCATGACCCGGGCGAGGGACGGCCGCGCGCCGTCTACGTGAAGGGCGGCGTCGAGGTCGTGCTCGACCGCTGCAGCGACGCGCTGGACGCCGACGGGAAGCGCGTCCCGCTCGAACGCGAGGCGGTGCTGGCCGACGTCAAGCGCCTCGCCGCCCAGGGCCTGCGCGTCCTGGCCTTCGCCGCCCGCGAGCTGCCGCGCGGCACGTCGCGGCTCGCCCACGACGACCTCGCCGACCTCACCTTCGTCGGCCTGCAGGCGATGATCGACCCGCCGCGGCCCGAGGCGATCGCGGCGGTCAAGGCCTGCCGCACGGCCGGCATCAGCGTGAAGATGATCACCGGCGACCACGCCATCACCGCGGCGGCGATCGCGCGCCAGATCGGCCTGACCGCCGGAGCAGACCCCGTCGCGCTCACCGGCCGCGAGCTCGAGGAACTCAGCGACAAGGAGCTGATCGAGCGCGCACAGGAGACGGCGGTGTTCGCACGCGCCACCCCTGAGCAGAAGCTGCGCCTGGTCGAGGCGCTGCAGAGTCGCGGTCAGGTGGTGGCGATGACCGGCGACGGCGTGAACGACGCGCCCGCCCTCAAGCAGTCGAACATCGGTGTGGCCATGGGCGTCGGCGGCACGGACGTCGCCAAGGAAGCCGCCGACATGGTGCTCACCGACGACAACTTCGCCTCAATCGAAGCGGCCGTGGAGGAGGGCCGCGGCGTCTTCGACAACCTCACCAAGTTCATCACCTGGACCCTGCCGACCAACCTCGGCGAGGGCCTCGTCATCCTGGCCGCCGTCTTCCTTGGCACGACGCTGCCCATCCTCCCCGTGCAGATCCTCTGGATCAACATGACGACCGCGGTGCTGCTGGGGCTGATGCTCGCCTTCGAACCCAAGGAAGAGGGCATCATGGAGCGCGCGCCGAGGCGTCCCGAGACGCCGATCCTCACCGGCGTGCTGATCCAGCGCATCGTCCTCGTGGGGGCGCTCCTGCTCGTGGGCGCCTTCGGCCTGTTCGAGTGGGCCGAACTGCACGGACTCGGCGACGCGGTCGCGCGCACCATCGCGGTCAACGTCTTCGTCTTCGTCGAGCTCATGTACCTGTTCAACTGCCGCTCGCTGACCCGGTCGGTATTCGCGCTCCACCCGCTTTCCAACCGCTGGGTGCTGGGTGGGGTCGGCATCACGATCATGCTGCAGTTGCTGTACACCTACGCCCCCTTCATGAACACAGCCTTCAAGAGCGCGCCTCTGGACGCCTGGATGTGGCTGCCGATCTTCGCTGTCGGCATCGTCGCCTTCGTCGTGGTCGAGGTGGAGAAGTGGCTGCGGCGCCGCGCAGCGGCTCGCGGAACTGGGCGCGCCGAGGGTGCGGCATGAGCGGGTCCGTCGCTCGCCTGCGGCGCACGCTCGGCGGCCTCTTCTGGCTGGCCCTCTACGTCTGCCTCTCGCTGCTGCCGCTGGCGATCGTGTTCGCGTACCCCGGCCACCCACGCCGCCCATTCTGGACCGAGCTCTCCGTCGCCCTCGGCTTCGTCGCCCTGGCGATGATGGGCCTTCAGTTCGCCGTCACCGCCCGCT
>DASRZL010000169.1:0-23139 GCA_035686425.1 Thermoleophilia bacterium | reverse complement strand
CGGGTCACCGACGGCATCACGGCGCAGACGATCAAGTACGCCTACGGCGCCGGCGCCGGGATCCCCGGCGTGGAGAACGTCCCCGGGCCGATGGGCGGCGGGGCCGGCTACGTCTACGCCGCCCTCAGCGCCGTGCAGGAGGCTCGCGGCCTCAACGACGACGACCTCCTCCGCGGGCTCTTCGTCGCCGCCGGCGTGGGCGCGATCGCCTACACGCGCACCGAGCCTACCGGCGAAGTGCTAGGCTGTACGGGCGAATCGGGCATCTGCGGTGCGATGGCCGCCGCGGCGGTCGCGGAGATGGTCGGCGGGTCCCCCGAGGCGGTGGAGAACGCGGCGTCGCTTGCGTTGCAGGCCTTCACCGGCCTGCCGTGCGATCCCATGCCGGGCGGTCTCAGCCAGCCGTGCCGCAGCCGCATCATGGCGGCCACGTGCATGGCCCACGTCTTCGCCGACCTGGCGCTGGCCGGCCACGAGGCCGTGCTACCGCTGCACGAGGCGATCGACGTGGCCGACGGAATCGGCCGCGCCCTGCCGCCCGAGCTGCTGTGCACGTCCGAGGGCGGGTGTTGCGCGGCGCCGGCGGCGCAGGCCCGCAGGGCCGAGTACCGGCGCTGGTTCGACGAGAGCCGCCCCGAGGACAGACCTCCGGGCAACCTCATCTGACGACAGACGAGACGAGCGAGAGGAGAACGACAGCTTGACCGACAATCTGCAGTACGTCGGCGGGAGCTACCCCGTCCACGACGTTGCCCAGAAGGTGACCGGGGAGCTCGTCTACGGAAGTGACATCAGCGTGCCGGGCATGCTCCACGCCAAGCTGATCCTCAGCGCCATCCCCCACGGCATCGTCAAGCGGATCGACGCCTCCCGCGCCGAGGCGCTGCCGGGCGTCGTCAAGGTGTTCACCTGCTTCAACTCGCCGATGGACCGTTTCTGCCGGGCGCGCATCCACCCCGGTCAGGACCTTTCACCTCACGACGAGACGCTGTTCAGCGAGCACGTTCGCTTCGTCGGCGACCGCGTCGCCGCGGTCGTGGCGACGACCATGGCGACGGCGCAAGCGGCTGCAGCGCTTGTCGAGGTCGATTACGAAGAGTTGCCGCCGCTGCTCACCGTCGACGATGCGCTCGCCAGCGACGACATCCTGGTGCACTCCACGGGCAACGTTGCCTACGAGCACGAGGTCGACAAGGGCGAGCGGCCCGACCTCGAGGGCGCCGTGATCGTCTCGTCGGCCACCAGCACGCCGCGCGTACACCATGCAGCGCTCGAGCCGCACGTGTGCATCGCTCAAGGCCACAGCACCGGCGGCATGACTGTCTGGACCACGAGCCAGGGCGTGTACGCCGCGCGCACGGTGATCGCCGAGTTGCTGCACATGGAGTACCACCGCGTGCGCGTCATCAAGGTGCCGATGGGCGGCTCGTTCGGGGGCAAGACCGAGTACATCATCGAGCCCGTCGTCGCCTTCCTGGCGCGCGAGACTCATCGCGCGGTCAAACTCCTCCTCGACCGCGAGGAGTGCATGATCGCCACGATGGCGCGGCCGGCCACGAGGACCTCCATCCGCACAGCCTGCACGCCGGACGGCGAGCTCCTCGACTTCGAGGCGGCGACGACGCTGGACGCCGGAGCCTATGCCTCGAGCACGCCGGACTACTCCATCCACATGTGTAAGAAGGTGACCAAGGTCTACCGCGTGCCGCACTATCAACACCGGAGTCGCGCCGTGCTCACCAACACGCCGGTCGGGGGCGCGGCTCGCGGCTGGGGAGCCCCGGAGATGGCCGCGGCCACCGAGATCCACATGGACCGGGTGGCGGCCGCCCTGCGGCTCGATCCGGTCGAACTGCGTCTCAAGAACATGGTCGAGCCGTTCGACACCGACCTCGTGACCGGCCTGCCGCTCGGCGACGCGCGCGTGCGCGAGTGCCTCGAGCGCGGCGCCGTGGCCTTCGACTGGGCCGCGCGCCGGGCCCGCCCCGCCGGCCGGGGCCGCTTCAGGCGCGGCGTCGGCGTCGCCGCCGGCGCCCACAAGAACGGCATGTTCGGCGCCTTCCCCGAGGCGAGCAACATGTCGCTCAAGATGAACGAGGACGGCACCTTTGAGCTGAACGCCAGCCTGCACGAGGTCGGCTGTGGCATCGTGACGACGATGAAGGTCATCGTCGCCGAGGTGCTCGGCGTGCACCCTGACCGTATCGCCGCGGGCGAGGCCGACACGGCGACGACGCCGTTCGACTACGGCACCTACGGCAGCCGCGTCACCTATGTCGTCGGCGCCTGCGCGCGGGCTACGGCTGAGAAGGTCAAGCAGCGGCTGCTGGCCGCGGCCGCCGACCTCCTCAAAGAGTCCGTCACGCACCTGTACGTGAGGGACGGAGCGGTGCGCCTGCGGCACGACGACGAGCGCGCCATCGCGTATCGCGACATCGCGCGCCTCGGCGAGATGCGGCACGTGCCGTCGATCGCCGCGTCGGTGTCGTACTTCGCGGTCTCCAACCCCGCCTCGTACTCGGTCCAGTTCGCCGAGGTCGAGGTCGACTGCGCGACCGGTCTCACCGCGGTCACCGACTTCCTCGCCGTGGCCGACGTGGGGCGGGCCATCAACCGCGGGATGGTCGAGGCCCAGTACCAGGGCGCGGTGCAGATGGGCATCGGCTACGCGCTCTACGAACACCTCGATGTGGACGAGCGCGGGCGCAGCGGGATCGACGGGTTCAAGAACTACCACATCGTCAACGCACCGGACATGCCCGACGTGCAGGTCCTCCTCGTCGAGCACGAGGGAGACGACGGGCCGTTCGGCGCCAAGAGCGTCGGCGAGATCGCGACGGTACCCACCGGCCCCGCGATCGTCAACGCCGTCAATAACGCGCTGGGCACCGAGCTCTCCGATCTGCCGCTCGTACCCGAGCGCATCATCGCTGCCCTTCACGAGCCCGAGGAGGTGCCGGCATGCAGCTCCTGCTGACCGTGAACGGCATGGCCCACGAAGTGGAGGCTCATCCGACGGCTCGCCTGCTCGACGTCCTCCGCGACCAGCTGGGACTGACGGGCACCAAGGAGGGCTGCGCCGAGGGCGAGTGCGGCGCGTGCACGGTGATCGTCGACGGAAGGGCTGTGAACTCCTGCGTGATGCTCGCCGTCCAGGCGCGTGGCAAGAAGATAGTGACGGTCGAGGGCCTCGCCGACGATGGCGAGCTCGACCTGCTCCAGAGAAAGTTCGTCGAGTACGGCGCCGTCCAGTGCGGCTACTGCACGCCGGGCATGCTCATGTCGGCCAAGGCGCTGCTCTTGGCCAACCCCGTGCCGTCCGAGCAGGACATCCGCATCGCGCTGGCCGGCAATCTGTGCCGTTGTACCGGCTATACGGCCATCGTCGCCGCCGTGAAGGCCGCCAGCGGTCAGGACGCGACGCCGGCGATCGTGTTGCCGGGCGAGGCCGAAGAGCTCGCCGTCGAGGCCAGCACAGACCCGGAGACGCTGGCCGTTGTGGACGAGGTCGTCGAGGCGGCCACGGCCGAGCTGGCGGAGCGTGGGGCCCAGGCCCCGGACGACCTCTCGTCGGCCGGTCCCGAGGGAGGTGAGTGACGGTGTCCATGACGGAGATCGTGACCCCTGAGGCTATCGATGAACTGGTTGCCGCTCTCGCTGAGGCCACGCCGAGGACCCGGCTGCTCGCCGGCGGCACCGATCTGGTGCGCGCAATACGCCAGCCGGGAACCGAGCCGGACGTGATCATCGACCTCACCGGGCTGGCCGAGCTCTCGTACGTGCGCCTCGACGGGGAGACGCTCCGCATCGGGGCGACGACCACGTTCGCCGAGCTCCAGGGGGACTCGCTGGTGCGAGAACACGCTCTGTGCCTCGGTCTTGCCGCCGCGCAGGTCGGCTCCGCGCAGATCCGCAACATCGGGACCATCGGCGGCAACATCGCCAACGCCTCGCCGTGCGCCGACAGCGCGACGGCACTCACCGCTCTCGGCGCCGCGCTCACCACCGTCGACGGCGCAGGCAGCGTCAACACCCGCCCCATTGCGGAGGTCCTGCTCGGACCCAACCGTACGAGCCTCGCCCACAACGAGGCGATCACTGAGTTCTCGTTCGCCGCGCTCGGCCCGGAGCATCGCTCCGCGTTCGCCAAGATCGGCTCGCGCACCGCGGTCAGCGTCGCGCGGCTGAGCGCCGCGCTGGTCGTCCGCTTCGACGCGGCCGCCGGAACGCTCGCCGACGTGCGTGTCGCACTCGGCGCAGTGGGCGGAGCCGCTTTCCGCGCTGCCGCCCTCGAGCGGGCCCTGGAAGGGCGGCCGGCGGACGAAGAGTCCGCACGGCTGTTCGCTGAGGGCTGTGTGGCGGCCGTACAGGATTCCATCCCCGGCCGCTACTCGCTGCCCTACAAGCAACACGCCGCGGTGGGGCTCGCGTACGACGCCTGGAATGGGCTGGCGCTGATCAGCCCGCCGTGCGAGCCTGCCTGGAGCTAGTCCCGCCGGTCAGGTAGTGCGCCGGTCAGGTGGTGGGCGCCGGCGTCTCGTCCTTGACTTGTAGCGCCAGCAGCTCGTCCGGCGGGATGTGACACTTGTAGGTGTGCCCGTCGCCCGTCTCCTGGATCGGCGGCTCTTGGTGCTCGCAGATGTCGCCGAGTATGCGGTGGCAGCGCGTGTGGAAGCGGCAACCCGACGGCGGCTCGGAGAGGCTCGGCATCGAGCCGCGCAGGGCGATCCGCTCCCGCCGCTCGTCGAAGTCGAGCTTCGGGATCGAGCTGAGCAGCGCCTCGGTGTAGGGGTGGTGCGGCGGGTTGAAGACCTCTTCAGCGGCGCCGACCTCGATGAGCTCCGCGAGGTACATGACCCCGATGCGGTCCGAGATGTAGCGCACCACGGCCAGGTCGTGGCTGATGAACACGTAGGAGACCTGCTCCTTGGTCTGCAGTTCGACGAGCAGGTTGAGGATGCTCGCCTGGACCGAGACGTCGAGGGCCGAGGCCGGCTCGTCGCACACCACCAGCGTGGGATCGCCGGCGAAGGCGCGGGCGATGGCGATGCGCTGCTTCTGGCCGCCCGAGAGGTCGGTCGGCCGCTGGAGCAGGAACCGGGGCTCGACGCGAACGTTCCGGGAGAGCGTGTCGACCTTGGCGCGCACGTCCTTGCCCCCGCCGAGTTTGCGCACGGCACGCGTCAGGATCTGGCGCGTGCTCCACGCCGGGTTGAGGGTGGAATCCGGATTCTGGAAGACCATCTGGATGGCGCGCAAAGCGTCCTGCGAGCGCTTTCCCGCGGTGGCCTTGAGTTGCTCGCCCTCGAAGGCGACCGTGCCGGAGTCGGGGGCGAGCAGGCCGGTGACGCACTTGGCCAGCGTCGTCTTGCCGCTGCCCGACTCTCCCACGAGGCCGAAGGTCTCCCCTTTGCGCAGGTCGAGTGAGACGTCGGCGACCGCCGTCAGCCGCTTGCGGCCGTCCTTGAAGGTGCGGACCACGTCGTCGATCTCGAGCACGTCGCCCTCGGTCCCGCCTCTGGCCTCCAGGCTGGTGGCGAGCACCGGGGTCGTGCGCGGCATCTCCGTCACCTCGGCCGAGAAGTAGCAGCGCGCGTGGCGGGTGCCCCCGCCGACGGGGTTGGCGTGGTGTGGCGAGTAGGCGCCGGGGTCGGGCGATTGGGCCTCCGCCTCGGCCGCTCCCCTCGTGCCGCCATCGCCCGGCCACGAGAACAGATCGGGTTCGCGCCGCTTGCACACGGGCTTTGCCATGGGGCAGCGCGCCGAGTAGACGCAGCCCTCGAGCGGCTCGCCGAGGGCGGGCAGCGTACCGGGGATCGTCTGCAAGGCCGCGTCGGTCTTGTTCATGCCGAAGCGTGGCACGCAGCGCATCAGGCCCATCGTGTACGGGTGCCGCGGGTCGGTGAAGACGTCGCGCGCCGGACCCTCCTCCACGAGGCGCCCGGCGTAGAGGACGCCGACGCGGCTGCAGAGCCGTCTCACCAGGCCGAGGTTGTGCGTGATCAGCAGGATGGCGGCGTTGATCCGTCCCTGGAGCTCTTCGATGAGGTCGAGGATCTCGGCCTCGACCGTCGCATCCAGTCCGGTCGTGGGTTCGTCCAGGATGAGCAACCGCGGGTTCACGGACAGCGCCATGGCGATGACGACGCGCTGCTGCTGGCCGCCGGAGAGCTCGAACGGGTAGCGGCGCAGGGTCCCGTCCGGGTCGGGGATCGCCACGCGGCGCAGGCCCTCCCGAGCACGCTCGAGCGCCTCGGCTTTGCCCATGCCTTCGTGGTAGTGGTAGACCTCGGCGAGCTGATCGCCGATGCGCATCGCCGGACTGAGCGCCGTGGCGGGATCCTGATAGACCATCGCCACTTTGCCGCCACGCCACTTGCGCAGCGCCTCTTCGGTGAGTGTGCTCACGTCCTGGCCGTCGACCAGCACCCTGCCGGCGTCGATGGTCCCATTCGCCGCCAGGTAGCGCATCGCGGCCATGGCGAGCGTGGTCTTGCCGCAGCCCGACTCGCCCACGAGGCCGTAGGCTTCGCCGGGCTCGATCTTGAGGGTCACGCCCTTGAGCACGGGAAGTCTGCGGCCGCGACGGTGGAACGTGACCTCGAGGTCACGGACGTCGAGTGCCGCGCTGGTCTCGTCCGGGGCGTTCACAGACTGCTCCATAGTGCTCATCGCGAGAAGACCCTCCCCAGACCATCGGTGATGAGGTTCACGCCGACGACCAGGGACGCCAGGGCAGCGGCGGGGAACAACACGGTCCACGGGGCGATCTGCAGGAAGATCCGCTCGTTGGCGATGGTGAGTCCCCAGTCGGGTGACGGCGGCGCGAGGCCGAAGCCGAGGAAGGACAGCGTCGCGGCCGTGAACACCGCATAGCCGAGTCGGATCGTGCCTTCCACGATGATCGGCTGTGTGATGTTCGGCAGGATCTCCCGCGCCATGACGAAGCCCGAACGCTCGCCTCTGAGGCGCGCGGCCATGACGTACTCGCGCTCTCGCTCACCGATGACCGCGGCACGAACGGTACGGCTCACCACCGGCGTGAACAGGGCGCCGATGGCGATGATGATGATCGCCGTGCCCTTCCCCAGCAGGGACAGGATGAGGATGGACGTGATGATGATCGGCAGCGCGAGGAGCACATCGATGCCGCGCATGATGATCTCGTCGGTGACGCCTCGGTAGAAGCCGGCGATGAGACCGATGATGCCGCCCCACAGGAGGGCGAGCACGGTGGCCAGCGGCGCGATGATCAGCACCGACCGCGCGCCGGCCATGGTGCGCGCAAAGACGTCGCGCCCGAGGTCGTCGGTGCCGAACCAGTGTGCGGCGCTCGGCCCCTGCAGTGAAGCAGAGGCGTTCTGCGCGGTCGGGCTCTGCGTGAGGTACATCGAGAACGCCGCCATGAAGACCCAGAAGATGACGACGACGAGGCCGATCATGAAGGTCGGGCTGCGGAGGAGCGCCTTGATCAGATAGCGGCGCTGCCGCTTCTGCTCCAGCGCCGCGGCCGCGTCGGCCTTGGTCTCCTGCCGTTTGCGGCTCTCGGCAGAAAGCTCGTGGTCTTCGCCCGTAGTGGCCGCGTCGGCCTGGAGCTCGAGCATCTCCGGATCGGCGCCGAGCTCCATGCCCTCGGTCTGCAGATCGGGACCCGGCCCGAGCGGGCTGCGCGGCTCGTCGCTCACGTCAGCCTCCCATCCGGATGCGCGGGTTGAGCAGCGCGACGATGATGTCGGCGACCAGGTTCGCCAGCATGTAGACGATGGCCACCATCAGGACCGAGGCTTCGAGCACGGGAACGTCGTGGGTCTTCGCCGCGTCGACCATGAGCTTGCCGACGCCGGGGTAGACGAACAGCGTCTCGACCACGACCAGGCCACCGATGAGCCAGCCCACCTGGCTGCCGATGACCGTGACCGTGGGCACCATGGCGTTGCGCAGCACGTGGCCGAAGATCACCCGGCTGCGCGGTACGCCCTTGAGCACAGCGGTACGGATGTACGGCATGGACAGCACCTGCACGGTGCCCACGCGGGCCATGCGTGAGATGTAGCCGAGCTCGAGGAACATGAGCGGGATGGCGGGGAGGATGAGGTAATACAGACGGTCGAGGAAGTTGGAGCCATCAGGCGGCAGCGCGCTGACCGGCAGCCACTTGAGCCATACGGCAAAGACGTACAGAAGGACGACGCCGCTGACGAACTCGGGGATGACGGTCATCGAGAGGGTGGAGACCGTGATCGTCCGGTCGAGGACGCTGTCTCTTCGTAGCCCCGAGAACACGCCGAGCACGATGGACGTCGGAACGATGAGCACCAGGGCGAACCCGGCGAGGATCAGTGAGTTGCCGAACGCCTTCAGGACCAGCGGCCGCACCGGCACCTTCTGCAGCGCCGACTCGCCCCAGTCGCCGGTGACGAAGTTGCCGGCCCAGCTCGCGTAGCGCACGACCAAGGGTCGGTCGGCGCCCAGCTTCTCGTTGAGCAACTGGACCTGTTCTTGCGTGGCGTAGGGCCCCAGGATGGAGCGCCCCACATCGCCGGGCAGCACCTCCGCGAGTGCGAAGATGAGCAGCGACGCCAGAATCAGCGTCGGCACCATGAGGAGGAGCCGGCGTCCTATGAGGCGGAGCATCCCGGGGACCCTACGTCAGCCTGTGTCCGTTACCTTCCAGTCACCTTACGCGCTCATGAAGGCCATGCTCATGTCGCAGTAGAACGAGCCGGGGCCGTGGACGCCGTACACGTTCTTCTTCTGCGTGCGCAGCTGCGTGATGTAGAAGGCCAGCAGAATCGGCGTGTCATCCGACTGGATCTGCGAGAGCTTGGCGGCCAGGTCCATGCGCGAGGCCTCGTCGACCGTCGCCTCGTACTGGTTGAACGTGTCGACGAAGTCCTTGTTGTCCCAGTGCGACGAGCTCCACACGGCGTCGGGCAGCAGCATGGCCGCGGCGTAGATGCCGGGTGCCGGCCGGCTGCCCCACTCGGTGATGGTCATGGCGCCGTTGATCCACGGCGTGGTGCCGTAGTAGTCGTTGTCGTCGCCGGCGTAGTATGCGTCGTAGCTCAGCTGGTCGAGCTTGACGTTGATGCCGGCAGGCTTGCACTGCTCCTGGATGATCTGCGCGTACTGCGGGTTCTCGAGGTACTTGGCGAAGGTCAGCGTGATGTCCATGCCGTTCGGCATGCCGCCGTCGGAGAGCAACTGCTTCGCCATGTCGTAGTCCTGGGCGCGCGGAGTGGAGGGCGGGCTGCCGGCAAAGACGCTCGGCTCCCAGAAGGTGTCGTAGCCGAGGTTGCTGCGGCCGTCGTACAGGGCCATGTTGATGGCCTCCCTGTCGAGGCAGTAGGCGACCGCCTTGCGCAGATTCGGGTTGTCCTTCCACGGGTCCTTGGTCACGTTGAACGCGACCTCGCGGATGCCGGTGCCCGGGTAGATGTCCACGCGGAGGTTGGGATCGCTGAAGAGCGCCTGCGCGCCCTGGAACACCGTCTGCGGCTGGAGATCGATGGCGCCGGACTGCAGCTGGAGGTTCTGGGCAGAGTTGTCCTCGACCATGGTGTAGTCGAGGCCGTCCAGGTAGGGCAGCTGGCGGCCCTGATCGTCCTTGCCCCAATAAGTGGGGTTCTTCTTGAACGTGGCCTTCTGCTTGGTCACGTACTGGTCGAGCATGAACGGACCGGTGCCGACCGGGTTCTTGATGATGTCGCCCTTGTAGGTGCGCGGCAGGATCGCCGTGTTGTAGTTGCCAGAGGACACCATGTACGGGAAGTCGGCGAACGGCTTGTCGAGGCTGAACTCGACCGTGGCCGCGTCGATGGCCTTGGTGCCGCCGGGCGAGAGCACGCCGCCGAGCTGAGAGAGAGCGCCCGAGCCGCTGTCGGGATCGAGGACGCGCTCCATGCTCGTGACCACGTCATCGGCTTCGAACGGCGTGCCGTCGTTGAAGGTGACGCCCTGGCGCAGGTTGAACGTCCAGACGTCGACGGTCTCGTTCGCCGTCCAGCTCTCCGCGAGCTTGGGCACCAGTGCGTTGTCGTCGGCCAGGTCGATCAGGTACTCGAGGAACTGGTAGACGAGGACGATGCCGCCCTGGTCGTAGATGGTGACCGGGTCGGGGTCGGTGATCGGCGCCGGGCCGATCATCTTGACGGTGCCGCCCATCACGGGCTCGGGCATCCCGGACGCGGCCGGCGAGGCCGAGCTGCCGGTGTCGTCGCCGCCGCACGCCGCGAGCAGCTGGCCGGCGGCCGTCAGCGACAGGCCGAAGACCGACGCCCTGACCAGCAGCTGACGCCTGGTCATCTGCCCCTTGACGACCTGCTCGACCAGATGCTGACCGTACTCTCTCTTGTATTCCTCGCTAGCCATATCCCTCTCCCCTTGAATGCAGGCTTGTCGACACACGGTTCAGGGGGCAGCCCATCGGACGGGTCGCCCCGACACATCCGGCTCACCATACACACGGACGCCGAGTATGGCAAGAGGGAATTGACCAGTCAGTTAGTCGCGAGCCCCCTCCCGGCTGTGCAGATGTTCGCAGTCAACGGCAGTTGACAGCATTTCATGCTGTAATGCCGCGCCCGACCGTCAGATGTGCGTTCCGCCGGCGGCGAAGCGCTCCTCCTGCGCGAGGTCCCTGCGCAGTGGTATGTACCACATAATCCTATGGTACGCTTCAAACGGTCGTTCGGCAATGGCGGAGCGCCGTTCGGCACGTGGATCACCGTGGCATCGTCTCAAGGGGGGTGAGGGTGGCGAGCGGCCGGCGCACACCGGAGCGGACGAGCCCGCTGTATCTGTGGCTCGCCTCCCTCCTTCGCGACCAGATCGAGGCCGGGAGCCTCAGCCCTCACGGCTCCGTTCCTTCGGAGCGCGCGCTCAGCGAGCGGTACGAGGTCAGTCGCATGACGGCTCGGCACGCGCTCGAGACGCTCACGCGCGAGGGCTACCTCTATCGTCACCCACGGCGCGGCACCTTCGTGGCTGAGCCGCGGCTGCCCTTCAGCGTCGGCAGCTTCACGCGCAACATGACGGAGGCGGACCGCACGCCCGGCACCAAGGTCCTCGCGGCGGCTACCGTCGATCCGGACCCGGTGGCCGCAGAGATGCTGGGCGTGCCCCCGGGGGGCAAGGTGCACATACTGCAGCGGCTGCGCACGGCGGTCGGCGAGCCGATGGCCATCGAGAACATCCAGCTGTCCGCGGCGCGTTTCCCCGACCTTCTCGAGCACGACCTCGCCGGCTCCCTCTGGGTGTTGCTCCAGGCGCAGTACGACGTCCGTCCCGCGAAGGCCGACGCGCGGGTCGTCGCCGTCACGCTGGACCGGTTCGAGGCAGAGACACTCGGGGTCAAGGCGGGCAGCCCCGCGATCGTCCTCACGCGCACGGTCTACGACGCCGACGATGTGGTCGTGGAACTCGCGCGGGACGTCTATCGCGGCGACCGAACGGAGTTCTCGGTGACGGCGCCTGTCGAAGGCGTGGCCGCATCGACGGGTGGCGGCGCCTGACCCGCCGCCCGACCGCCGGCGGCGCGCCGGCTGTCAGTCGAGCCGGACTCCCTGATGCCGCAGCTCCGCCTGTACGCTCGCAACGTCTACGCCGCCGGTGGTGCGGCCGTCCCTGAGGGAGACGGCCGCCGCGGCGCCGGCGGCCTGCCCGGTCACGGCGCAGCACATGATGCCGCGCGTGGCTGCATGCGAGATCTTGTCGCCGGCCACGCAGCGGCCGGCGATCAGCAGGTTCTCGACCTGCCTCGGGACGAGGATGCCGTAGGGCACCTGGAAGTAGCGGCCGGTGGTGGGCAGGACGAGCCGGCCGTAGCCGTCGAGGAACTCTGGGCAGATGCCGACGGAGTCTTCGAAGCGCGCCTCACCGCAGACGTCGTCGCCGGTGAGGTCGTAGCGGCCGAGGATCTTGCGGGAGTCACGCGTTCCCGCGGTCATGGCGAACGTACGCAGCCGGGCGCGCTCAAAGCCGGGTGCATAGTGCCGCAGCGCCTCGATGGCCAGCATCGCCTGTCGTCGGCCCTCCATCTCCGCGCGCGTGAGGTCGTGCACGTCGGTGCAGTCGTAGCCCTTCATCATCACCATGTTCAGGTACGTCGCCTCGCCCTGGTCGGTGAGGCGACCCCAGGTGCCGCCGATGCTGTTGATGTTCTTTGGGATGAGGCCTTCCCGGCGTGCGGCTTCGAACGGCTCCTGCAGATACGGGCTGAAGAGATGATCCTCTTTGCCCGAGGTCTCGGTACGCCAGCACCGCCCCCAGTCTCCGTAGGTGGGTGACGTCTCCGCCACGTAGTCGAGGAAGCGCCGCTTGTCCACGCCCGAGCACGAGAAGACAACACTGACGCCCAGCATCTCCTCGACCGGGGTCTTGCGATAAGCCGCCCCGGCGCGGCAGGCCATGTCGGCATCGCCGGTGGCGTCGATGACGCGCTCCGCGAGGACCGCCTGTCGCCCCGACTTGCTCTCGGTGATGACGCCCTTGACGACGTCTGCATCGACGATGGGCTCGACGGCCGGGCAGTGCAGGAGCGGGACGACGCCTGCCTCCTGCACGAGCCCGTCGGCGACGACCTTGAACACCTCCGGGTCGAGCGCCTCGCTGTCGGACTGTGACTCTGGCTGCGTTCCGCCGGCGGCCTGTGCCCGCTGTTCGAACTCGATGCCGATGCCCTCGACGTCGACGGTACCTTCGTGACGGTACCAGGCGATCGTCTCGACTCCCGCCTGCGTGATCGAGCCGCCGAAGCAGCCGTAGCGGTCGATCAGCGTCGTGTGCGCGCCGGTCCTCGCCGCGGCGATCGCCGCGGCGAGCCCGCCCGGCCCGCCGCCGACCACGAGGACCTCCGTCTCGTGCAAGACGGGCGTTGACTTCGGCGCTTCGCTGATGTGCTTCATCGAGATCTCCCGCGGCGCGTCGCGCCAGCATCCGGCGTCACGCGGATCGCGTCCGCGCCCCATTCTTGACAGAGTATGGCACAGCGGTCATGGTACATACCAGACGCGTGGTGCATCCTACTTGGCGCACGAAGGAGTGACGAGTCATGGGGCGAGCGGCGGACAGTCGAGCCGAGACCAGTGAAGTCAAGGGGGCCGTCCCGCCGTCCGGGATCGGCGTGACCCGGCGGTCGGCGCCCAAGGATACCCGCAGGCGCCAGCTCCGACGCCTGGCAGGCGAGCACTTCGACGTGCTCGTCATCGGCGGCGGTGTCACCGGATGCGGCGCCGCGCTCGACGCCGCCAGCCGCGGCCTCTCCGTCGCGCTCGTCGAGAAGCGTGACTTCGCCGCCGGCACGTCGAGCAGGTCGAGCAAGCTGATCCACGGGGGTCTGCGCTACCTCGAGCGGCTCGACATCGGACTGGTGCGCGAGGCGCTCCACGAGCGGAGACTGCTGGTGGAGACGCTCGCCCCCCACCTGGTGCACCCCACGCCTTTCCTCTTCCCGCTGGAGCACGGTCTGCGTGACCGCGCGTTCATGGGCGCAGGACTCCTTCTGTACGACGCGCTCGCGGGCACGAGGCCGGCGATGCCGCGTCACCGCCACCTCTCGCGCGGCGCGTGTCTCCGAGCCGTGCCGTCCCTGCGCGACGATGCGCTGACCGGCGGTATCCGCTACTTCGACGCGCAGGTGGACGATGCCCGGTTCGCAGTCACCCTGGCCCGCACGGCCTTCGACCACGGCGCCGCCTGCGTTTCGGCGATCGAGATCACGGGGTTTCTGCGCAGCGGCGAGCGGATCGTCGGCGCCGGCGCCGTCGACCTCGAGAAGGGGGACGAGTTCGAGATACGCGCTCGGGTCATCATCAACGCCACCGGCGTCTGGACGACCGAGCTGGAGCGCCTCGCGGGCGTCCGTGACCCCCTCGTGGTCCGACCGTCGAAGGGCGTGCACGTCGTCGTGCCCAAGGCGTGCATCGACTCCGACCTCGCGCTCATCCTGCCCACGGAGAAGAGCGTGCTGTTCGTGCTGCCCTGGGGCGACCACTGGATCATCGGAACGACCGATACCGACTGGGAGCACGGGCTGGACCACCCGTCCGCCACTCGCGCCGACATCGACTACCTCCTCGGTCATGCAAACGCCGTCCTGCGGGTCCCGCTGACGCTCGCCGACATCACAGGCGTGTATGTGGGCTTGCGTCCGCTGGTGAGCGACGGGTCAAAGGACACGGCCGCCATCTCCCGGGAGCACACGGTGCGCCGCGGCGCACCGGGACTCGTCAGCATCGCCGGCGGCAAGTACACGACGTACCGCATCATGGCACGTGACGCGGTCGACGTGGCTGCTCGTGAGCTGCCCTTCGCGGTCGCGCCGAGCCGCACCGAGCAGATCCCGCTGCTGGGCGCAGTGGGCTGCGCCCAGGCGATGAGCCGTGCGCGGCTGCACCGCGGCGCCGCGTGGCTCACCGAGGAGCAGGTGGGCCATCTTGTCGGCCGGTACGGGTCGATCGCTCTGGACGTGCTCGACCTGATCGCCGGGGAGCCGGACCTCGCCACTCCGCTGACCGGGGCAGAAGGGTATCTGTCCGCTGAGGTGCGGCACGCGGTGCTCTACGAAGGCGCGCTGCACGTCGACGACGTGCTCACGCGCCGAACGCACATCGCCTTCGAGGCTCCCGACAGGGGCCGGGAGGCGGTCACGGACGTATCCCGACTGATGGCCACGGCGCTCGGCTGGCCTGCGGGCGTCGCTCAGGGCGAGGTCGCCCACTACCTGGCCAGGCTCGACGCCGAGGCCGAGGCGCAGGCGATGCTGGACGACGCCTCCTCGGACGCGGCGCGCTCGCCGGTCCGCGACGTGCGCCTCCGGGCGGAGTAGCCGGCCTGAGGTGGTTGCGAGGCGGCGGCCTCGCGAGCGCGGCCTCAGCCCCGGAGCGGCGGCGGCACCAGCACGTACTTGCCGACGTGCCGCTTCTCGAGGAACGCCGCCTGCGCCTCGGCGATCTGCTCGAGCCGCCAGGTCGCTGCGACGGGAGGCCTCAACCCTCCCTCTTCGAGCAACCTGATCAGCGCAGGGAAGACGGGCTCGTCCCACGCCGTGCAGCCGATCAGCGTGAGGTCGCGAAGATAGACGGTGCGCTTGTCGAGGCTCACGACCGGGCCGGCGATGGCGCCCGACGTAACGTAGCGCCCGCCGCGTCGCAGGGACGCGAGGAGCGCATCCAGACCGGGTCCCGAGACGTTGTCGACGATCACGTCGACCGACTGCTCGCCGACGGTGCGGAGGAGGTCGGCATCGCGGTCGACGACCTGGCGTGCACCCAGCACCAGCACCTGCTCTTCCTTGCCGACGCCGGCCACCGCCGTGACGTCGGCGCCGCGCAGCCGCGCGAGCTGCACCGCGGCGGAGCCGACGCCGCCGGAGGCGCCGGTGACGAGGATGTGCTGCCCCTCGCGGACTCCGGAGCGCTGCAGCATGTTCTCGGCGGTCCCGTAGGCGCAGGGGACGGCGCCCAGCTCGACGTCGCTCAGGGCGCTCTCCACGGGGAAGACCTCCGATGCCGGCACGCGCACGAACTGGGCGAAGGCGCCGTCGAAGTCGGAGCCCATCCAGACGTGGTCCAGCGACGCAAAGCCGCGCGGGCGCATGCAGGGGCGGACGAGGACGCGCCGTCCAAGGAGGCCATCGTCATCGCCGGGGCCGACAACGGCAACGCGGCCGCAGCAGTCGGTGCCCTGGATGAAGGGAAAGGGCGTCGGCGCGTCCCAGCCGCCGTCCGCTCGCTGGGCCGCCCCGGCGCCTTGGGTCTCCGCGGCTCCCGCGGTGCCCTCGTCCACGGCGGCAGAGTACCAGCCGAGGCGCGTGTTGATCTCGGTGTTGTTGACGCCCGCCGCCAGGACCTGGACGAGGACCTCGCCCTCCCGCGGCCGCGGCCGGCGGACCTCGCGGTAAGCGAGTCTCTCCGGCCCGCCGTTTCCGGTGGTCACGACGGCGAGCATCGCCGGCTCCCCCGGAGCCAGGTCGAGCCGCTCCGGATCGAGCGCCGTCTGGCGGCGGATCACTTCGTCCACAGAGCTCATCGCGCCCTCCGGTCTCCGGTGTGTGCCGCCGTCCCGCCGCCGGCTAGAGCCGGACGTCCAGAGACAGTCTCGCCAGCGTCTCCTCCGTGGGCACGCCGTCCTCGTCCCAGCCGCGGAGCTTGTAGTACTCGCCGAGCGCCGCGCGGAACGCGTTCGCGCCGACCGTCTTGCCGGCCGCGGCGCCGTCGGGATGGGGCGCGTCGAGGATCGCCGGCAGGCGGTCGTCGGCGGCCGTCACGCCCTCACGCAGGTTGAGCAGGCGGCCGAGGTTCCAGATCCGCGCCCCGGCCGTCATCAGCTCCTCGTGGGTGACCTCGCGCCCCAGGAGGTGCCGGAAGTGCACACCGAGGAAGTCGGTGTCGAGGTACATGTTGGCGCACCAGACGCCGGTCCAGGCGACGGCACTGAAGTCCTGCTGGTCGGCGACGAGCTTGGGCTTGCCCTCCAGCGAGTCGGCGGGCGCCTCGCCGCCGAGGATGTCGTCGGCGGCGGTGAAGGCGCGCATGTGGCAGGCGCCCCGGTCGGAGGTCGCGTAGCCGAGGCCCATTCCGAAGGTGCCGCGCGGGTCGTAGGCCGGCAGCTCGAGCCCCTTGATGTGCGGGGCGAGCTCCGGCCGGCCCTTGAGCGCGGCGAGGTCGCGGGCACCGAGCGCCAGCTCCGCGCCCCAGCTCTCGCGCGCGGCGATGAGGCCCGGAGCGGCGAGGTAGCCCTCGGTGTCGCCGAAGGCGAGGCCGTAGTCGGCGGCGCCCTTCTCGCAGAGGTCCATGGCGAGCGCTACCACCGCGCCCGTCGACATGGTGTCGAGGCCGACCTCGTCGCAGGCGTGGTTGAAGGCGGCGATCGCCGCGAGGTCGCCGACGCCGCAGTTGGCGCCGCAGAGGCCGAGCGTCTCGAACTCGGGACCCTCGCAGACGTGATCGCCGAAGCGGTGCACCTGGCGGCAGGCGAGCGGGCACTGGGTGCAGGCGCGGATCTTGGTGCGCACGGTGAGCAGCTGCGCAGAGTCGATCTGCCCGGCGTCCTCGAACTGCCCCGAGCGCCAGTTGCGCGTGGGCAGCGCCCCGGCCGCGTTGACGAGGTCGACGAGGAAGGGCGTACCCTCCTCGTAGGTCCAGGCGTTGTCGTCGGTGAGGATGCGCTCGCTCTGGAGGTCGAGCATGTCGCGCGCGAAGGCGGCGGCATCGCCGACGGTGACGGCGCCGGTGCCGCGCACCACGATCGCCTTGAGGTTCTTGCTGCCCATCACGGCGCCGGCGCCGCCACGGCCGGCCTTGTGGTACTGGTCGGTGGAGAGGCAGGCGAAGGGCACCTGCTGCTCGCCGGCCGGGCCCGTGGAGAGTACCTTGTGGCGCGGGCCCATCTCCTCGCGCACGAGCTGCTCGAGGGCGGCCGTTTCAAGGCCCCAGTAGCGGCCCTCCGCGGGCAGGAACTCGATGCGGTCGTCCTCTACGAGCACGAGGACCGGGTGCGGCGCCCTCCCGCTCACGACGACGAGGTCGTAGCCGGCGTACTTGAGCTCGGGCGCGAACGAGCCTCCGACGTACGAGTCGAGGAGCGTGCCCGTCGCCGGGCTCTTGCAGCCGACGGCGAGGCGGGAGCAGGTGGCCGCTGCGGTGCCGGCGAAGGGTCCGCTGGCGAGGATCAGCGGGTTCTCCGGGGCGAGCGCGTCGGTGCCCGGCGCGAGCTCCTCGAAGAGGTAGCGCAGGAGCAGGCCCTTGCCGCCCAGGTAGAGGCCGGCCCAGTCCTCGTTCAAGGGCTCGACGGTCGCCGCCAGGCGGGTCAGGTCCAGTCTCAGTACGCGTCCGGTGTAGAAGTCCATGTGTCCTCTCGGTGCTGTCCGCCCCGGGTAATGGCCCTCCTCCGGGGTGCGTGCTACACTATCGCGGTCGATTAATCGACCGGTCAATCAGTGGCCTCATTGCACCGTGGCCGGCGAAGGATGTCAAGCGTGACCGGCGTCCGCGGACACGAGGAGGTCAAGGGTCGGTGATGGCGGACGCGCGGACCGGGAGGACCAGGACGAGCGGCCGGGGTTCCCTCCCCGACGATCTCCACTTCACCTTTCAGGACCCCCTGTCGTCGCTGCCCGAGACCGCCCGCAACCTCCTCCTCGCCGCCAAAGCCATCGTCGCCGAGGAGGGCTTCGAGGCGCTCACGCTCAAGACCGTGAGCGAGCGCGCCGGCGAGAACAAGGCGATGGTCGCCTACTACTTCGAGAACAAGGCGGGCCTCATCGCGGCGGTCCTCGACTCGGTGATCCACGACGAGTATCTCGACTCGGTCTCCAGGATGAAGGACGTCGCGCCGGGCGAGCGGATCCCCCGGCTGATCGAGGAGATGCGGCGCATGGCCGCCTCCGTCGAGGACTTCGCGGTCTTCTTCGAGTTGCTCCCGCATGTCCGCCGCGACGAGGTGCTGCGGCGGCGCATGGCCGTGCTCTTCCGCTGGTACTGGACGATGAAGCTCGACTGGCTGGGCGTGGGTAACGGGGCCGCGGCGCTGGCCGACCCGGACCTGCTCGGCCTCGCCCAGCTCCTCAGCGCCGTCATCGACGGGCTGGCCATCCAGGCCGCCGTCGACCCCGAGGTAGACCTCGCGAATCCCTACCGGGTCCTCGCGCGCATGCTCGAGTCCGTGGAGCTCGGTTCGCTCAAGGCCTGAGCGGGCACGGCGGCGTCTGCGGTCCCGCTCCCGCCCGCTGCGGCTGCCCAGCCGCACCGCCGCGGTCGCTTCCCGCTAGCCCAGACAGTAGGCGTCGAGCTGACGCCGGATCACGGGATCGAGGTCGTCCGGTGGCTCGTAGCGGCAGAGCAGCTCCTGGACGCGCAGTTCGGCGGCGGCGGCCAGATCGTGGCCACCGAGTCCCTTCCAGGTCTCGTAGGGCGAGCGGTTCATGAGCGAGGGCCGCCCTCCGTCCCGTGCGTGCCGCCGCGTGTGGGCGTGACCGAGCACGGTCCCGCCCGGCCCGGCGGCCGCGACCACTTCGAGGGCCAGGGCCTCGTCGTCTACCGCGATCGGTCGCCGGGCGAGGCGCAGAGCGCCGAGCACCTCGTCGTCGATCACGAACTTGTCCGGCGAGAAGCAGTTGAACGAGGAGAGGATCCCGGCCGCGTGCAGCACGTACTGCGCGCCGGTGCGCAGTACGGTGTCGATCGCCAGAGCCGACTCGATCCCGGCCTGGGCGTCCGGGACATGAGCGTCGGTGACCGAGCCGCCGGCACGGACCGGCACGCCCAGCCAGTGACCGAGCCGCACGGTCGCCTCCATGAGCGACCAGTACTCAGGCACACCGATCATGAGCGCCCCGCTCTGCATCGACGAGAGCGACGAGGTGCCGCCGTACAGGAACGGCGTCCCGGGACCGGCGAGCTGCGTGAGCACGAGGCCCAGGAGCAACTCCGCGTGCTGAACCGCGAGGAGGCCGGCGAGCGTGAGCGGCGCGGTGGTGCCGCCCATGGCGCAGACGGCGACGAGCACCGGCTGCCCGAGGCGCGCCAGACGCAGCAGCACTTGCGCGCCCTGCGCTGAGAACTGCAGCGGTGACGTGGTGTTGATCACCGACCAGAGGCGCGGCCGCTCGTGCCACTCCGCCCCGTGCAGGATCTCGAGGACGTCCGTGGCCACCTGCAGTTCCGCCAGCGACGTGACCGTGTACCGGCAGTTCTTGTCGCTTGCGGTCGCGTGCAGGTGGGCGACCACCCTGGGCCGCTGTTCTTCCGGGATGTCGTTGGGCTCGACGCTGTAGCCGAGCACGTCGATGTTGGGTGAGAGGTGGGAGAGCCGGACCGCTGTGGTCAGGTCGGCGAGTGTGCCGTGCTGGTACTCGCCGCCGCTCAGGACGAAGGGCGGTCCGGAGGCGCTCGCCAGCACCGCCGGCTCGTCCAGCCCGACGTGCAGGTCGAGCTCCGGCCGGCGCCCGGCCACCGTGTAGCCGGCCGGAACGGTCGCCCGCGCCTGCTCGACGAGTCCTTCGCCGAAGCGGGCGCGGGCGCCGTCCACGGCGGCGCCGTGCGCCGCCAGAAGCGCGAGCGCCTCGGGGTCGAGGACGGCGCAGCCGACCTCGGAGAGCAGCTTGAGGGCTGCCTCGTGGATCTGCCGGCAGCCCCGCTCATCGAGGACGGCCGGGGTCGATACGCTCACGGTGTCTCCTCCGCGGTGACCGCTGCTCTCCTACTTGGCCGCTGCCACGTAGCCGTCCACGAGCTCGTCCACCGTCTGCTTCATCTCGGCGCTCAGCGGCTCGGGCTTGTGGTTCGTCATGATGTCCACGAGCTTGCGGTGCGCCTTCTCGGTGGCGTCGAGCGAGCCGGCGGCCTCCCACTTGTTCTGGGTGCTGCGGTTGAGGATCGTCGGCCGCCACTGCAGGCTGCGTACGTGCCGCTTGGTGTGCTTCTGGCCGAGGAAGTCGCCGCCGTGGCCGACAGCGGCGATGGTGTCGAGCGCCAGCGTCTCCTCGGTGACCTCGATGCCCTCGAGCACGCGCCGGTTCATCGCGATGACCTCGTCCGTGAGCACGACGAGCTCGCCCGCGCCGGTGAGGCCGAAGTCGAGGTAGCCGATGTCGTGGTTGAGGTTGGATCCGGCCTGCATGGAGAGCAGGGTGAGCTCGGTGATGTCGATGCCGGCGTTGGCGTCGACGCACTGCGAGTCGCTGGTGCCTGCGTAGCCCCAGTTGGGGATGTGCATCCACTTAGCCATCTCGGTGATGCCGAGGTAGGTCGTGTAGTACTCGGCCGAGTTGTAGAGCGCCTGGACGGTGTTCATGTCGAGCTTGACCGGGCCCATGCCGGTGAGCAGCGGCGAGCCGGGGCGGCGCAGCTGGTGGATGACGACGCCGAAGAGCGACTCGGCGACGGCCTGCACGATGTGGCCGGCGTGCGTGATCGGCGCGGTTGCGCCGGCGATCGGCGCCGCCGAGTAGATCGCCGGGATGCCCCAGTCGGCGCAGAAGAGCAGCTTGTCCAGGACCTCAGGCGCGTGCTGCAGCGGGCTCACGGGCTCGGCGTAGTGAATGAAGTACGGCTTCTCACGCAGCTCCTCCGCGCCTCCGCGGAAGGCGCAGGCGATCTTCCACATGACCTCGATGTCGTCCCTGGCGGCGGCGGTCATGACCATCGGCTTGGTCGTGTTGCTCACCATGGCGCGGTAGCACTCGAGATAGGAGGCGTAGGCGTCGATGTCGTGCGGGTGCGCGGCCGACATGATGAAGTCGATGTTCGGCAGGCCGTCGCACAGATGGGCCATGTTGGCCGTGTCGGCGAGGAGGCTCGGGCGACGCTCACGGGTCTCGAAGTCGTAGATGCTCATGAGGTCCGAGCCCGTACCGAAGTACGAGTTGGCGCCGCCGAGCTCCATGGCGAGCTCGCCGTTGCGGTCGTACACGTGGATCATCTCAGGGATGGTGTCGCGGGCCGCGGCCACGGCGTCACGCGGGATCTTGACGAGCTCGTCGCCCTCGACGGTCGCGCCGGCGCCGGTGACGAGGAGCTCACGCGCCTCGGCGTGCGGCACGGTCATGCCGATCTCGGCGATGATCGAGAGCGCGGCATCGTAGATCATCTGGCACTTCTCGTCCGAGAGCATCCGGAGGCGGCTCTCGAGCACGGAGGGGGGCAGGTCGGTCATCGCGATGTCTCCTTGGGGGGTCTCATGGCTCTGGGGGATCTGTCGACTCGATGAAGGTCTTGAACGCGCCGAGGCCTTCCTCGATCTGCGCGGTGGTGACGCCTGAATAGGCCAGACGGAGATGGTACCCGGTCTCGCTCGGCAATGCTTTCCCGAAGTGCAGGCGGGTGCAGAAGGACACGCCGGTGCGCTCGAGGAGCAGACTTCGAAACTCCTCGTGACCGGTGCAGCCGGTGTGGCGGACGGCGCCGGTCACGTCCGGGTAGAGGTAGAACGTGGACTCGGGCGTGTGACAGCGCACGCCGGGGGTGGCGTTGAGGAGGCGCAGAGCGACGTCGCGCCTTCCCTTGAGCCGGGTCATCATCTCGCGCGGTCCGCTCTGGTCGCCGGTGATGGCCTCCAGGGCGCCGTACTGCGTGAAGTGGTTGGGGCACGACTCCACGTTGACGTTGAGCCGCGTGATGATGTCGACGATCGGCGCCGGGCCGATGGCTGCGCCCAGCCGCCAGCCGGTCATCGCGTACTTCTTGCTGAACGTGTAGAGGATGACCGTGCGCTCCTGCATGCCGGGGAGCGATACCAGCGAGCGGCTGGCGCCCTCGAAGCGCACGTCGAAGTAGGCCTCGTCGGCGAGCACCACGAGGTCGTGCCGGAGCACGATCTCGGCGATCCGTTCGAGCTCCGCCGCCGTGCACTCCGCCGCCGTGGGGTTGTGCAGGTCGTTGAGGATGAGCAGGCGCGTTCGCGGCGTGATGTGGCGCTCCATCGCCTCGAGATCGATGGTGTAGCGGTCTCCGTCGTCGACGTAGCCGTACGGGACGGCGACCCCGCCGAGGAACTCGATGAACGAGGCGTAGATCGGGAATCCCGGGTCGGGGTACAGGACCTCGTCGCCCGCGTTCATGGCGGCGAGCAGGAACTTGCCGATCACCGGCTTGCCACCGGGCTGTACCGATACGTTCTCGGCGGCGTAGGTCACTCCGCGGGCCCCGCCGACGTCGGCGGCCAGCGCCTCGCGCAGTGGCGCGATGCCGGCGTTGGGGCAGTACGTTGTCTTGCCGTCGCGGATGGCGCGGTTCATCGCCGCCACGATCGGTTCGGCGGTGGGGAGGTTCAGGTCGCCGAGGTGAAAGGGGTAGATGGTCTTGCCCTGTGCTGCGAGCGCGGCCGCCTCGGCCGAGACGGCGAAGACCGTCTCGGTGCCGAGCCGCGCGACGCGCTCAGCCGGCGTGAAGCCCGCCGGCGTGCCGGCGGGCTTGCTCGGGTGTTCCGCGGGGTGCGGCGTCACGAGCGTCTCCAGTCGCGTCCGGTGGCCCTGGTCAGCTCGCGTCGTCCGCCCAGGAGGCGAACTTCTCCCGCTCCCCCTCGAGCATGCGGTAGCAGTGCTCCTCCTCGGGGAAGGCGCCGCCGCGCACGTCGGCGACGTACTCGCCGAGCGCGGCGGTGGAGACGGCGGCCAGGTCGGCGTACTTCTTCACGAACTTG
>DASRZL010000168.1:0-4984 GCA_035686425.1 Thermoleophilia bacterium | reverse complement strand
TACGACGAGGACATCTTCCTGCAGGCCTCGATGGCCTACGTGCAGGAGCCCTTGGCCGACGGTGTCTGCGGCCCCATCCTCGAGGAGAGCATCGGCCGCACCATCCACTCCGGCACGCCCACCGAGATGGCCGGCGTCATGGAGCACGCGATGATGCTCCGCAACGCCGCCAAGCTCGTCGGCCGGCCCGGGCTCTTTCTCGTGGCGGTCGGCACGGCCCAGTCGGACGCCGGCCAGATCGCCGCCAGCAACAACGAGTGGGGCGTGCGGAGCACAGACGGCCGCCTCATCGGCGTGCTCACGGAGATGAAGACCGACAACGAACTGCTCAACAAGGTGGTGCACTGCAAGCAGTTCGGCTGCGCCATCGGCTGCCTCACCGGCGCGATCTACGGCGGCTACGCCGGCGGCGCCGAGGGCACGGCGGTGCTCGAGGTGGCCCACCACCTGGTGGGGCTCACCGTGTACCAGCACAATTTCAACAACAGCTTCCCCTTCCACATGCAACACACGTCCAACAGCGGCCGGGAGATGCTGTGGCTGGTGAGCCTCGTGCAGCAGGCGCTCTCGCGCAACAGCCGGATCCTCAGCACCAGCAACGGCTTCTTCAACGCCGGGCCGGGCACGGAGATGCTCTTCCGCGAGGCCTCCGCGCACGCCATCGCCAGCGTGGTGAGCGGCGGCGACCTGTGGACGGCCGCGCCGCGCCACAACAAGTACCGCAACTACGCCACCCCGCTCGAGGCGCGTCTGGCGGCCGAGACCGGCCACGCCATCGCAAAGCAGGGCATGAGTCGCCAGGCGGCCTGCGACATCGTCGACACGCTCCTGAAGAAGTACGAGGACCAGATCGCCGCGGCACCCGAGGGCAAGCCCATCCAGGAGTGCTACGAGCTCATGAAGGTGAAGCCGCAGGGCTGGTACCTCGACCTGTACAAGACCGCCCGCGAAGAACTGGCCGGCCTCGGGGTCGAGTACCCGTACTGAATCGCGCGGACCCGCGCGGCGGGCAACCTGTATCGTCGCGCGACGCGAGAGAGACGCGGAGGGGGCGCCCTGCGGGCGCCCCCTCCGCGTAAATCCGCAGCCCGGCCCGAGCGGTCTGCCGGGCCGGCCCTCCGTGACGCGCCGTCACGCGGCGCGGGTGGCGTCAGCTCCCGGCGTCCTGCTCGGCCAGATCCGCGTACACGCGGTCAAGGCCTCGCTCCAGGATCTTGCGGCGCCACGTCACGGCTCAGCGACACACCTGCCCGTCGCTGTGGTTGGGGAAGCAGGCCTCCCGCTCTGCGGGACTCATCGCCGCGACCTTCGCCGCAAAGCCGGCGCCGTCCATCGGCTCGGCCGGCAGTCCGGCCGTCGGGCCGGCGCCGTCCGGCCCTCGTTCTGTCTCGTGCATGATGTCGGTCTCCTGGTCGTTACGAGATGGGCTCCTGGTCCCACTCCGACGGTGAGAACGTCGCGCCCGGCTCACCGCCGACCGCCAGCAGGGCCGTGCCGGGCTCGTTGGCCACGGCGCCGCGCACGGAGCAGGGGTCGGGCACGTAGACGAAGGTACCGGCCGGCGCCTGGAACTCCGCGCCGTCCACCTTGAAGGTCGCGCTCCCCGTCACCACGAGGTACAGCTCCTCGTGCCGCGTGCCGGACTCCGGGTCTTCCGTGTGGTCCTCAGTGAGGACGTCGCCGGCCTTGGGCGCGCGAAAGAGATTGGTGCCGAACGAACCGATGGAGAAGAAGCGGCGCACGGGCTTCCACTCCGTCTCGGGGGCCCACTCGTAGGGGATGTTGGGGATCTCATCGATGTTGGCGGTCACGTAGCGGGCCGCATCGTCGGGGGCATCCATGGATTCCTCCTCGTCTGTTCCATCGGGCAGAGCGGGACGGTCGGCTCAGCGCCGCCGCCCGTCTGTCAGCCCGAGCAGGCCTCCAGCTCGGGGTCATCGAGCAGCGTGCCCGGCGGGTTCGGTGGCGTCTCCGCCGGCAGCTCCGAGGAGCCGAGATCCCAGAAGATGCGCTCCTCGAGCACCTCCCCGGGCTCGATGATGATGAACTCCTCGTCGTGCGGACCGTGGATGAGCTTCGCGAGCAGGCGCAGCGAGCCCGCGATCCTCTCGATGGGCAGCCCGTAGAACTCGGCCACCATGTCCACGTACTCCTGCGCCTTCTCCAGGTCATAGGTGCCGGTGTCGATCACCGCCACGCGCGTGTACGCCTCGAGGATCATGTGCGCCACCATGCGCGACTTCTCCTCGCCCATCCGCGGGATCATCTTGAGGTATTCGCGGTACGGGTCTTCGAGCTCTTCGATCCATCCACGGGTATAGTAGTAGGTGCCCGGGTGCTCGTTGAACTCGGCCATGTACGCACGCCGTGAACCGAGCAGCAAGGCTATGCAGTCGTCGCAGGCCGGGAGCACGAGACGGTGGGGACCCGCCACGAGGTCGGCGGTGCCGTTGGAGCAGCGGCCGTACGCCAGCAGGATGGTGCAGCCGCCGGGCGTACCGGCGATGCGCTCGTTGATCTTCTCGCGCAGCACGTCCGGGGTGTCGTGGAGGAAGCCTTCGAGATACTCCGCCGGGATGTCGCCGCGGAGCGCCTCGACCTCGTCGCGGATGGTGCTGCAGGCAATGATCTTGAAGGTCGTCATGTCGTGTGGGCCCTCCATTCTGGCCAGCTTACCGGTCAGACCGTGCGCCCGGCCGGCGGTGAGAGAGCACACCGTCGGCGCAGCAGCGGCGAACTCCGTTGCACGGCGCCTTTGGCCCATGATAGGCCCTCGCCCCCAGAATGCCAGTCGGAAACGGTCCGGTTTGCCGGCCACGGCCCTGCCCGGGCGCCGGCGAGTCGAGGCTTCCCCGGCCGGCGAGACGGGGTAGAGTCCGGTCGAAACCCCGCAGCGGAAGAGGAGGCGTCATGGACGGATCCAGGGATGCGCGGCAAGAGGAGCGGCCGGCCGCGGAGGAGGCCGCCGGTCACGCGGCCGCGGCGACCGGTGGACGCATGCTGCTCGTGTATGCGTCCCGCCACGGCTCCACGCGAGAGGTCGCGGACGCCGTCGCCACCGAGTTCCGGTCCTGCTTCGCCACCGTCGATGTCCGGGAGGCCGTCGGCGCGCCCGCACCGTCAAGCTACGACGCCGTCGTCGTCGGCGGGCCGATGATCATGGGCTGGCACCGCGCTGCCGCGAGCTACGTCAAGCAGCACCGTGAAGCGCTCGCCCGCACGCCGTTCGCTCTGTTCATCACGGCGGCTTCGCTCACGGAAGACGGCGCAGACGAGGTCGCCGGCGTCCCGGTGGCAAAGGACCCCTGGCTCGTCAAGGCGCCGCGAGACGCGGGCAAGCTGCACCGGCGTGAGCGCTACGCCCTCCCCGCGCACTACCTGCGCGGCGCCCAGAAGGCGTGTACGCCGGCGCGGCCGCGCAGCGTGGCGTTCTTCGCCGGCTCGCTCGACCTCGCGACGATGAACATCTTCGAGAAAGCGTTCGTGCTGCTCGTGGTCGGCGCGACGCCGGGAGACGGCCGTCACTGGGACTTCGTGCGCGAGTGGGCGGCGACTGTGGGGCCGACGCTGAAGACCTGATCGGCCGGCCGCCATGGGCGAGGCCGGCCGGCGGCGGCCGGCGCGCCGGACCTCACGGCCTCTCGCGGACGAAGAGAAGCAGGACGAGAGCGACCGCGGCGGAGAAGGCCAGCGTCCACCAGGCCGCCGGATAGCTGCCCGTGCGATCCACGATGTAGCCGAAGAGCGGCGGCCCGAAGAAGATCCCCACGTTGAAGAACGCCGCCGAGACGCCGGCGGCGGCGCCCGCGGCAGCCCGGCCGCCGGTCTCTCCGGCGAGCGTCCCCATCAGCCCGCCCCACCCCACGGCGCCGAAGCCGAGCGCGAACAGCACCAGCCACAGCAACCAGGTCTGCCCCGGCCGGACCAGCGCCAGCGCAGCGCACGAGAGCCCGGCGAGCACCCCCATGGCCAGCAGCGCCGGCACCCGGCGGCGGTGGAGCAGGCGATCGCTGACCGCACCGCTCAGCGGTTTGCCGAGGGCGCCGGCGAACTGGCAGAAGGCCAGCAGACCGGCGGCGGCGACCACCGCGTAGCCCCAGTCCGCGTGCAGAAACAGCACCAGATGGGCGAGCGCGGCGAACTCGACCATACCCAGGAAGAGCGCCGCGAGCCCCATCAGCAGGATGTCCCGCGAACGGATCACGGCGCGGAAGCCCGGGGAGAACGCCGCACGGTCCGTCCTCTCGTCGCCGGTCACCGCGGGAAGCCCCTGGTCGATCTCGGAGACCGCGACGGGCTCGTCCGCCTCACCCGCCGGCTCACCGGAGCGAGGGTCGCGGTACAGCAAGACGGCCAGCCCGCAGACGACGAACGCGAGACCGGCCGCGAACACGAAACCGGCCTGCCAGCCGAACGCGAGCGCCAGCGCGGGCATGGTCGCTGCGCCAAGCATCCCGCTGACGTTCACGGCGGACTGGTTGACGCCGACCGCCGTGGCTCGCTCGCGGGCGGGGAACCACAGCATGATCGCCTTCACGGCGGTGGGATAGATGAACCCGCAGCCCAGACCGGAGCAGCCGAGCAGCAGGAGCATGGCGCCGTAGCTCGGCGCGAGCGCCACCGCGCCGATGCACGCTCCCGTGATCACGGTCCCGATGAGGAGCGCGGGCCGTACCCCGATGCGGTCGACGAGCCAGCCGGCGAAGATCAGGGTCGGGGCGTAGGCGACCGCGGTCGCGCTCGTGAGGCCGCCGATCTGGGCGTTGTTCAGGTCGAACGAGTCCTTGAGGTAGGGCGCAAGCGGCCCCACACAGAGCCGCGCGAGGAAGACGACCAGGTACGCGCACCAGACGACGCCGAGAGCGACGAAGCGGTAGCGTGAGAGTCGCCCGGACCGACTCGGGGCGGCTCCCGGGACGAGGGCTTGCGCAGACCGGCTCACGTCCCGATTCTATCCGGATGCGGCAGACGAAGAGGGCGGCCG
>DASRZL010000167.1:0-2649 GCA_035686425.1 Thermoleophilia bacterium | reverse complement strand
TCGTGTACTGCGTCCGCGATATCGCAGATGGCGAGCAGCGCGCCCTCCTCCGCGAAGACCTTCGCCGTCGCGAAGCCGATGCCGTCCTGCTTCGCCACGCCCGTGATGAGCGCGACCTTGCCCTCCATCCTGCCCTTGCGTGCCATGCTCCCTCGCTCCCCGTCTCGAACTGGATCCGGCGGGCGACCGCCGGCGTTGATCGACAGACGAATGCTACGTCGCCGGCCCCACTGGAGCCAAGGCTGGCCCCCGACTCAGGTTCGGAGCGCCCCCGTCCACCGGGTGGTCAGCCCCCCGAACCTCCCGCAGAAGCGCAACCATGTGGGAGTTTTGGTCAAGCTCCTGCCTTGTGCTGCCGATGCACGGAGACACCCGGCAGGCACACCCAAAGGAGACGATGGCGACGGTGAGCGAGAAGCCCGAGTCGCGGTGGCTGCGCGTCGGCGACGTAGCGGGCGCGCTCGGCGTCAGCGCGAACACGGTGCGGCGCTGGACCGACGCCGGTCGCATCGCCGCGTACCGCAGCCCCGGCGGTCACCGCCGCTACCTCACCGAGGACATCCTGGCGCTGCTCCCCGAGGGCGAACGGGATGGCGCCGCTCAGCCCGGGGACTTCGCGAAGCTGCGCCGGCAGACCCAGGACCTGCGCGCCGTTCTCAAGGCCGGGTTGGAGCTCATGTCGGTGGTCGCTGAGGACCCAGCCGCCGTTCCCGGTGAGGCGGCGCGCACGCTCTGCGAGCTCACCGGGGCGCCACGCTGCGACGTCTACGTGACCGACGGCGGTCACCTGCGCCTCGCCGCCTCGATGGACGGCGGCGACCTCGACACCAGCCGCCAAGGCCCGGAATGGGCCACGGCCGAGTGGGTCCCCGTGGAGGGCGATCCCACTACCGCCGGCGTCACCTGCATGCAGGCGACCGACAGGGGTCTCGGGCGACGCGCCAGACGGGCGCTGCAGCGTCGCGGCTGCCGATCGCTGGCGTGGGCGCCCATGCTCCGCCGGGGCGAGCTCGTCGGCGCCGTGGAGCTCAGCGACGCCGGCGGGCAGGACTTCTCGCGCCACGCGGATGCGCTCGACGGCGTTGCCCGGATCTGCGCCCAGGCGGTCGCCGTCGAGACGACCTACGGGGAGCTCGAGTCCCGCGACAAGACCGTGCGCGAACTCGTCGACCTCTCCCGCGAGGTGGCACAGACGCACGACTTCGAGCGCTTCACCAACCGCTTCGCGCAGCGACTGCTGACCGCCGAGAACGCCGCCTGCGTCGACGTCTACCGGGTGAGCGGCGGGGTGATCAGATTCCTCGTCAGCTGCACGCGGGAGGGCGTCGATCCGAGCCTGCGCGACACCATCCTGGACACCGCGCGGTACCCGTCCCTCGAGTTCCCCCTGCTGGACCACTCGCCGCTGGTGATCAACGACCTCGGCGACGCGCGACTAGGCGCGAACGAGGTCGAGCTCATCCGTGGGTGGGGCTACGCGAGTTGCGTGACGATGCCGCTCGTCGCCGGCGGCGAGCTCGTGGGTCTGGTCGACCTCTACGACGACGCGGAGCGCGACTGGGACGCCGAGCTGGAGTTCCTCACCAGCGTCTGCCAGCTGCTCGCCGGCGTGTTCGACAGCAATGCGCTCCTCGACGAGGCCAAGCAGGGGGCTCGCTTGCGCGACGAGCTGATCGCGCTCGGCGCAGACCTGGCCGGCGCAGAGGCGCCGCCGGCCATAGCCGAGCGCGCCGCGGAGCGGCTGCGTCACGCGGTGGACTGCACCGACTGCGACATCTGGTGGCTGGAGGAGGGGTACCTCCGCTGTCTCGCCAGCGTGGACGGCGACGGCATCGACGAGGACGTGCGCGGCAAGATCCTCGAGCTCGACAACTACCCGTCCACCAGCCAGGCGCTCGAGGACCGCGAGATCCTCGTCGTCACCTCGCTCGACGACCCGCGCCTCACCGACTACGAGCGCGAGGATTTCGGCGAATTCGACTTCAACAGCATGATCTCGATCCCGCTCGTGAGCAACGACCTCGTCGTCGGCCTCATCGACCTCTTCGACGTGCGCGAGCGTGACTACGGCGACGTGCGCACGTTCCTGCCCAGCGCCGGCCGCGCGATCGCCGACGCCCTGCGCAACGCCGATCTGCTCGCCGGACTGCGACGCGGCAACACCGCGCTGCGGGAGCTGGTGGAGCTCGGCGACCGTCTCAACGAGGCCGGTACGCTTCAGGAACTCGCCAGAGCCGTGGCCGAGCGGCTGCGGACCGTCCTCGCCGCGGAGGACTGCGACATCTGGCAGGTGGACGGTGGCGTGCTCCGCTGCCTCGCAAGCGTCGACAGCCGCGGCTGGGATGCGGACGAGGTCGGCTCGGAACGCGAGCTCGCCCTCTACGAGACGACGCTCGCGGCCCTGGCCGCCGACGAGCCGATGGTCATCGGCGACCTGGCGCGCGCTGAACTGAGCGAGCACGAGATCCAGGTCTACCGCCGCTGGGGGTATCGCAGCATGGTCTCGCTGCCGCTCGTCATCGAAGGCCGGGCGATCGGGCTCATCGACATCTTCGACTCCCAGGTGCGCGACTACACGGTGCACCTCGACCTCATCCGCAACGTCGGCCGCCTGCTCGCCGGATCGTTCGAGAAGGCGATGCTGGTCGA
>DASRZL010000166.1:0-4150 GCA_035686425.1 Thermoleophilia bacterium | reverse complement strand
CGCCGGTCCGGCTCAGTACTTCCCGATCAGCTTCCAGATCCAGCGATGCGGGGCGTGCATGCTCATGCCGGGCTTGTTGTACATCACGGCGCAGTGCCCGGTGACGACCTTGAGCCCGCGCTTCTCGGCCTCGGCGAGCGCCTCGGGCGTGTCGGTCATCTGGTGGATCCAGATCTGCTCGACGCCGGCGTCCGCGGCCTTGGCCACCCAGGCGGCGGTCTCTTCCTTAGGGAGCTCGAGCACGGCCGCCTCGACCGCGCCGGGCAGGGAGGCGAAGTCCGCGTAGGCGGTGTCACCCTCGACGGTCCCCCCGTCTGGGTCCATCGCGTACACGGCCTTGCCCCGTTCCTTGAGCGCGCCGTACGTGATCTTGGGGTAGGGCTTCTTGCTGGTCTGGTGGCCGATCACGGCATAGCTGCCGGCCTCCCAGAAGCCTTCACACTCAGACGGCATGGTCTTCTCCCTCCTCGGACTCGTTCTCAGCGTAGCACTGGCCCGGCGCGACCACCTCGGGGTGGCGTCCGGTGGCGCGGAGCAGAGCGCGCACCTCGTAGCAGAGGTGACACTCGTCCGCGTAGAGATCGCGCAGCGGAGTGTGGCCGGCGGCTTGGGCGAGGGCCCAGGGGCCGCCCGCGAGGATCTCGCGGATGACGGGACGGCCGTGCGGGTCGTAGGCATCCAGCACGGCCGCGAGGCCGTCGGGCTTCGGCGAGGCGACGTCATCCGGTCCCGGCGCCCCGGCGTCGGCCGCGCCGCCTGATGCGGCCGGCCACGGCCCGTCGCCCCCGGCGAAGACATTGCCGGCGCTGATGCCCTGGCAGATCTGGAGCTCGCCGTCCGGGCCGACGTGAGCGCGGCCCGGATCGGCGAAGTCTTCGAAGGGGCAGGTGGTGAGCGTCTCGGGCGGCTTGGACGCTCGCGCTGGCGCGAGCGCGACGGCCGCCCGGCCCTTGTGCATCACATCGCCGACGTCGCCGGAGCAGGCGCCGGGTACGCCGATGTCCGCCGGCGCCCCCACCTCCAGCACGCTCGCCGGGATGCCGAGCTCGCGCGCCGCCAGCACCGCGTTGCGCAGTTGTTCCTCGTTGGCGTCCTCCACAAAGTAGGCGTAGGAGGACAGCGACAGGTCGGAGAGACCGATCTCGGCGAACGGTGCGAGCCAGATCTTGGCGTCGGCGACCGACGTCGCCCAGAAGCAGTTGCTCACGATACCGGCGTCCAGGCCGCGCTCGCGGGCGTGCTTCGCCGCCGCGAGCACGATGGGGTAGGCCAAGGTGGGCTCGCCGCCCTCGAAATACACGTCGGTGAGCCCCAATTCGGCACCATGGTCGATGACGTCTGTGATCTGCGCCAGCGTCATCGCGTCCTCGGCGTCCGGCGACCCCCACACGAAGCAATGGTCGCAGGCGTAGGTACACCGGTAGGTGACCAGGAAGTGGATGCCGTCGAGGCGGATGGCCATGACGTCAGTCTACGCCCGACGCGGGCGCGTGCGAAGTGGCCGATGGCCGACGGTGGGGCGCCGCTCGCCGGGAGCCGCCGATCGTCAAAGCCGCGAGCGGAAGAGCTTGACCTCGGCGGCGTACCAGTCGCCGGCGGCGTTCTTGGCGCCGGTTTTGTCCATGAAGAAGCGCGACTTGTTCGCCGTCGCGTGGCCGACGATGTCGGTGTTGCGGATGCCGAAGCGCGCCTTGAGGTAGCGCACGAGGCGGATCCCCGCTTTGACCTGCTTCGTGCGCTTCAGGATCTGCCGGTCCATCCAGTGACCGTCCTTGCCGGACCGTGCTTCCTGGACGAACTCGATGCCGATCGACTTCCAGTTCATGCCGATGCAGTGGCGGGCGCGCAGGTTCAGCGGCATGCACTGATAGATGGTGCCGTTCTTGTGGATGATGAACTGCGCCGAGACGCCCGGCTTCTCGCCGTTGTAGGCGGCGTTGCCGTTGAAGGTGTACCAGGCGCTCTGCCAGGTGGAGCCCGCCGTGTGGTGCAGGACGATGGCCTTGGGATTGGTCAGCTTGTAGGTGGACTGGTGGTAGTGACGCTTGCTGTAGCCGATGGTCTGGGCCTTGCGGCCGTTGCCGTACGCGATGTACTTCTTGACGATCGGCGGCCTGGGAGCGGCTGTGGCTGCCCCGGCCCAGGCCGGCCACGCGATGATGGCCACGGCGGCGATGACGATGGCGACCGCGAGAGCCACCAGGCTGGCGGTGCGGATTCTCCGGATTCGCTTCATGCACCCGAGTATACGCCGCGACGTGGCGGCGGACCTCTGCAGGGTCGTCCGCCTGGCGTTGTCGCGGCCTGCGGTCGGCGCGGGCGAGCAGGCCGCGGCGATCATCTTGGTGCCAGAAATCCTTCAGGCCTTTGCGCGGTCTGCCGATGCAGCGGTGCGGGAGCACGAAAGGAGAGAGGCATGTCACTCACGGATGATCTGGCGGCGGCGAGCGCCGCCCTGCCCGTGCGGCTCGACCCGCAGAAGGACGGCAGCCTGAAGGGCGAGGCCGTGCTCGCGGAGCGCAAGGCCTTCCTCAGCAAGAAGAAGCTGACGTACAAGTGCAAGGCTCGCGTCGACGACGCGTCCCGGACGGTGCGCTTCTGGGAGATGCTCGTGGAGAAGGGCTCCGGCGTCTCCAGCGGCCCGGATGACTTCGGGCCCGGCGTGGGCTTCAAGGCCGGCACCTACAAGACCGGCGGCAAGGAACGGTCCGGGTCGATCGAAGAAGCCTCGAGCTACCTCGGTAAGGACTACAGCTACCAGTGGGACTACGCCGCCGCGCGCACGGCGCTGCAGCAGGTCGCGGCGGCTGCGGGCTACGGCTGGGAGACCGTCCTCAACCCGAAGTCGGTCTAGTCCAGGTTCTCGATCTCGACCGGCTCGATCTCGTCGGCCGGGTCGAAGCCGAATACGCGCCCGTAGAAGTACAGCTCGGCCTCCTGGGCGCGGATGATGTTCTCCGCTTTGCGGAAACCGTGCTGCTCGCCCTCGAAGGCGAGGTAGGCGAAGGGCAGACCCTTGCGCCGCAGCGCCTCGACGATGATCTCCGCCTGCGCTGGAGGCACGATGACGTCCTCCAGGCCTTGCAGCAGGATCACGGGACTGCTCAGGTCGTCGACGTGATCGATGGGCGAGCGCTCGCGATAGACCTCGCGCATCTCCGGATAGGGGCCGAGCAGGCTGTCGAGGTAGCGGGACTCGAACTTGTGGGTGCCGCCGGTAGCGAACGTCTCGAGGTCGGCGAGGCCGAAGAGGCTCCCGCCGGCGCTGAAGAAGTCGAAGCGCGTGAGCGCGTTGAGCGTAGTGTAGCCGCCGGCGCTGCCTCCGCGGATGGCGACCCGTTCGGGGTCGGCATCGCCGCGCTCGACCAGGAAGCGAGCCGCGTTGACGCAGTCGACGGTGTCGACGATGCCCCAGGCGCCGCGCAGCCGTTCGCGGTACTCGCGCCCATAGCCGGTGGAACCGCCGTAGTTCACATCGACGACCGCGATGCCCCGCGAGGTCCAATACTGGATGTCGAGGTCCAGCTTGGCCTCGTTCGCGGACGTCGGTCCGCCGTGACTGATCGCGAACAACGGCGGCCGCTCCTCAGCCGGTCCGGCGAAGCCCGGGTTCGTGGGCGGGTAGTAGTTGGCGTGAGCGCTGAGGCCACCCGCCGTCGGGAAGACGATCGGCTCCGGGCGGCTCACGTAGTCCGGATCGAGGGGAATGGGGCGACCGCGGCGCACCACGTGGCAGGTGCCGCTTCTCGGGTCGATGACGGCGACCTGCAGACCCTCGATATGGCTCGCGGCGATCAGCGCGACACGGTCACCGAGCGGCGCGAGCGAGTACACGACGGTAAAGGGCGCACCGAGCTCGCGAAGCGCCGCGGCCCGGCCGGGCGCCGTCGCGGCCGGCGCCGGGGCGTCGACGACAGCGAGGTGATCGCGACCATCCTGGGTGTAGCTGACCGCGAGCGTCCTGTCGGCGAGAAAGACGAAGTGCTGCAGGCCGAAGACCCTCGGGGCATTTGCGAACTCTGCGGGGAGGTCGACGAGCTGTCGCTCCCGGGTCGCCTCGGTGTCTGAGCCCCCGTCGGGCGTGACCGCGTACAGGTTCCACCAGCCGGTGCGGTCGCTCGCGAACCAAAGATCGCCGGCGGGGCTCCAG
>DASRZL010000165.1:0-2283 GCA_035686425.1 Thermoleophilia bacterium | reverse complement strand
GGGGTCTCGGGCGCCACCGTGCGCGGCGACCCCGGCACAGAGATCCGGGGCCTCGCCTACCACACGCGTGACGTCGCCGACGGCACGCTTTTCTTTTGCGTCCCCGGACTCACGCACGACGGCCACGCGTTCGCCGCCGCGGCCGTGCAAGCCGGAGTCGCGGCGCTCGTCTGCGAGCGAGATACCGGACTTCCGGTCCCGCAGGTCATGGTCCCGTCGGCGCGCCGCGCCATGGCGCTCATGGGGGCGCGCTGGTACGGCCATCCGTCCCGAGCCCTCCGCGTGGCCGGCGTCACGGGCACCAACGGCAAGACCACGACGGCGCACCTCGTCGCCGGCATCTTCGCGGCCGCCGGCATGCCCTCCGGACTCCTCGGCACCGTAGCGAACCGTATCGGCGGCGTGGAGCACGCGGTCAAGCTCACGACGCCCGAGTCTCTCGACCTCCAGCGTCTCTTCGCCGAGATGGTCGAGGCCGGGGACAAGGCGTGCGCGCTCGAGGTCAGCTCGCACGCCCTGGCCCAGGACCGCGCCGCCGGCATCGACTTCGACGCCGTCGTCTTCAGCAACCTGACGCGCGACCATCTCGACTATCACGAGGACATGGACGACTACTATGCCGCCAAGCGCCGCCTCTTCCTTCCGGGCGAGGGTCGCAACGGCGAGGCGGTCGCCATCGTGAACGTCAGCGACGATTTCGGCGCGCGGCTCGCGCGCGAGTGCGCTTCCGTGTACGGCGACGCCCTCTGGACCTGCGCGATCGCTGGCGGCGCCGAAGCGGCAGCCGACGTGATCGCGCGAGAGCTCGACCTGCGCGCCGACGGCTCGGCGTTCACGCTCGTCTGTCCGCGACGTGCGCTGGAGGGGCGGGTGACGCTGCGTCTCGCGGCCCGCTTCAACGTCGAGAACGCGCTCGCCGCCGCGGCCGTCGGCCTCGCCCTCGGGCTGCCGCCCGAGGCGGTGTTCGAGGGCCTCTCCATGACCGAGGGCGTGCCCGGCCGCTTCCAGGCCGTCCGCGCCGGACAGCCGTTCAGCGTGGTCGTCGACTACTCGCACACGCCGGATTCGCTCGAAAACGCGCTGCTGGCTGCTCGAGCCGTGACGGACGGCCGCCTGCTGGTCGTCTTCGGCTGCGGCGGCGACCGCGACCGCGGCAAGCGCCCCCTCATGGGCGCCATCGGCGCGCGGCTCTCCGACTGCTCGGTGGTCACGTCGGACAATCCGCGCAGCGAAGATCCCTTGGCCATCATCGACGAGATCGTGGCGGGCGTCCCCGGCGAGCGCGCGGGCACCGTCACCGTCGAGCCAGACAGGCGTCGTGCCATCCGCATCGCGCTCGAGCAGGCCGGGCCCGGTGATACGGTCGTGATCGCCGGCAAGGGCCACGAGCAGGGCCAGATCATCGGCGACCAGCGCGTCCCGTTCGACGACCGCCTGGTGGCCGAAGAAGAGCTGGACGTCCTGCGCGGGAAGTGGTGAGCCGGTGATCCCGCTGACCCTGTCCGAGGCAGCGGCGGCCTGCGGCGGCCGCCTCGAGACCGACCACCCCAACGTCGAGGTCCGGCGCGTCTGCACCGACAGCCGCTGCGTCCGGCCCGGCGATCTCTTCGTCGGGTTGCAGGGCGAGAAGTTCGACGGCGATGAGTACGCCGCCGCGGCGCTCGCGGCCGGCGCGGCCTGCGTGGTGGTGCGAGCGAAGACGGCCGCCGGCTTGCCGGCGGCCGCGGCCCGCATCGTCGTCGACGAAGGGCTGCGCGCCCTCCAGGCTCTCGCGACCGCGGTGCGCCGGCGTTCCGGCGTCAAGGTGGTCGCCATCACGGGCAGTGCCGGCAAGACCTCCACCAAGGACATCCTCGCGGCGTTGCTGCGCCCGGTGGCCCGCACGGTGGCGACCAGCGCCAATCTGAACAACGAGATTGGCGTGCCGCTCACGCTTCTCGAGATCGAGCCCGACACCGAGGTGGCCGTCGTCGAGATGGCGATGCGCGGCGCCGGCCAGATCCGCGACCTCGCCCGTGTGGCGCTTCCCGACGTCGGCGTGATCACCAACATCGCGCCGGTGCACCTCGAGCTCGTCGGTACCGTCGAAGACGTGGCGGCAGCCAAAGCCGAGCTCATCGAAGAGCTCGCGGGCGGCACGGCGGTCGTGCCCGTGGACGAGGCGCTCCTCGTGCGGCACCTGCACCGGCACCGGGGCCGCGTCATCACCTTCGGCGCTCCGCCGTCCGACGTACACCTGGTCGACGAGGAGCGCCGCGGCGAGAACACCCACGTGCTCCTCGA